>CAZQPP010000057.1:0-23892 GCA_964594295.1 uncultured Myxococcales bacterium
GGGGGGTTGGGGTTGTTTTTTTTGGGCGCCGCCCCCCGGGCGCCCCACGGCCGGCCTGCAGAAGCGGGCCGCGGCGCTGGAGAAGAAGCTCGCCGAGCCGCCCATGATGCGCTCGGCGACCGCCTTGGGGGTCTCGACCGAGTCGTAGGCGACCGAGCCGATGACCAGGAGATCGGGAGCTGCTCCGGCGCTCATCAGCTCTGCTCCCCGGCGGCGCGCGCGTAGGCCTCGTAGGGCGCGAGCAGCAGCGCGAGGCGCTCGCGCACCCCGGCCGGGACCTGGTCGGGGGCGGTCATCAGGGCGCCCTCGAGGGCGTGGTGGCAGGCACAGTCGGCGGCGGGGTCGAGCTGCGCGATGGTGCTCTTGAGCAGGCGCCCTGCCTTGGCGACGTTGTCGCGGAGGATCTGGAGCACCGCCTCCACCGTGACGTCCTCTTCCGCTTCGTGCCAGCAGTCGTAGTCGGTGACCATGGCGATGGTCGCGTAGCAGAGCTCCGCCTCGCGGGCGAGCTTGGCCTCGGTGAGGTTCGTCATGCCGATGACGTCGACGCCCCAGCTCCGGTAGGTCATGGACTCGGCCCTCGTTGAGAAGGCCGGGCCCTCCATGCAGACGTAGGTCCCGCGCGGGTGGCAGGGGAGATCGAGCTCCCGGGCGGCCGCGCCGAGGCGCTCGTGCAGCTCGCGGCAGACGGGGTCGGCGAAGCCGATGTGGGCGACGCAGCCCTCGCCGAAGAAGGATGCCTGGCGGTGGCGGGTGCGGTCGATGAACTGATCGGCCAGCACTATCTGTCCGGGCGCGAGGGCCTCTCTCATGCTCCCTACCGCGCTCACCGAGAGGATCTTCTTCACGCCGGCGGCTTTGAGAGCGTAGACGTTGGCCCGGTAGGGGATGTGGCTCGGGTCGACCCGGTGGCCTTTGCCGTGGCGCGCGATGAAGGCGACGCGGCGGCCTGCGATCTCGCCGACCTGGAGATCATCGCTCGGCGGACCGAAGGGCGTGTCGACGGAGATCGCCTCTGCCGACTCGAGGCCGGCGAGGTCGTAGAGGCCGGAACCACCGATGATGCCGATGGCTGGGGTGGGGCTCATGGCTTAGCCTTCGTTGTTGGGCGGGGTCCGGTCAGGACAGGAATTCGTCGATGAGCGGGCGGACGTCGTCAAACCGTCTGGTTCGTTTGAGCTCGTCTGCGCTCCGCGCGGGGCGCAGACCCCACCGCCCTTCCTGGAACACCGCGAAGTAACGATGCTCTATCTCCTTGACGAAGGCCCAGCTCTGCTCCCTTGCCCAGGTCCTGAGCTCGTCGAAGGAGTCGAACTGGCGCCGGTCGAAGTGGCCGCAGTGAGGGCAGAACTCTATCGGCTCGTCTTCGAGGGTGTAGTAGGCGTTGCCGCAGGCGTAGCAGGTCATGTCGAGGAGGTTGTCTATCTCCTCGCCGTTGGGCTTCAAGTACTTGCCTGACTCGTACCTCAGCTCGAAGCTCTGGCCCTTCGCGATGACGAGGAGCTCGATTCCCCGGATCAAGCCGCACCTCCCGCGGCCTTCAGCTCGGCCCGCTTCTTGAACTGGTCCAGCATCGCGGGCAGCGAGGCCTCCGCGAGCTTCGTCTGGATCTTGCCGGGGACCAGGCGGCCGAAGGAGATCTCGAGCTGGTAGTGGGCCATCGTCCCGTCGCCGTCCGGCTCGAGGGTCCAGCTGCCGCTGTTCGCCTTCATGGGCCCGCCTCCCGAGATCATCTTCCAGCGCTTCGAGGTCGGCGGGTCGGCCTCGATCTCGACGCAGTACTCGACCTTCTTGATGACCCGCACTTTGTAGTGGACCCGGCAGCTCCTCTCGCTGCTGCGCTCCACCCGGATCTCCTCCACCTCGGGGAGGAACTCAGGGTAGGACTCGTAGTCGGAGATGACCTCGAAGACCACCTCCACCGGCGCGTCGATCCTTACGCTACGCTTGACCTCTGGCATCGGCTCCTCTTGCTCCCTGGGGCTGGCCGCGATTACCAGAATGGTGCTGTCAGCGGCAAGCGGCCGGCGCTCCGCGCCGCCGCCACGTCCACGTCCACGTCCTCGTGCGCGTGCACGTGCACGACACCCCTGCACGTTCACCTACACGCCCGCCATCGGGCTCACTCCTCGACTCTCTCCGTGTCCGCGGCCGGGGTCGCACGCTTCTGCGGCGTTGGGGCCTTTGCGCCCGGCGCCGGAGTCGCAGGCTTCGGTCTCCCAGGAGCCTTTGCGCCCGGGGCCGGGGTCGCAGGCTTCGGTCTCCCAGGAGCCTTTGCGCCCGGGGCCGGAGTCGCAGGCTTCGGTCTCCCAGGAGCCTTCGCGCCCGGGGCCGGGGTCGCGCGCTTCGGGGCGACCGGAGACCTCGGCGGAGCGGAGGGGGTAGCGCGCTTCGGGGCCTCGACGGCTATCGTGGACGAAGCTTCGGTCACGACCGCGGCGGGGGTGATGGGGCCGGGCGTGATGGTCGCCTCGGTTGGCGCGGACGCAGGCGCCTGGCGTTTGACCAGCGCGGCCACGGTGGGCTCGGCTGCGCCCGCGACCACGGGTGCCGCCGGAGCCGGTGGCTTCGCCGGCGCCGCCGGTGACGGCAGAGGGGCGGCCGGCGTCGCGCGTTGGCGCAGCTGCGCCGTGTCCAGCGCGATCTTCGGGATCTGATGTGCGTCCGTCCAGCTGAGGGTCTCCCCTGTCGGCTCGGCCGCCTCCGCGGCTTCCACCGGGCCTTCGAGGTCCTCCGCCGGGTCCTCGGCGAGCTCCCTGGCCAGCTCGTGCGTGGCGTTGCTCGGCTTGAGCTCGCCTGAAGGCTCGTCCTCGTCGGCGGGGAGCGTGGGCGGCGGCTCCCCGGGCGGCGGGATGAACTCCAAGAGGTCGATTCCGCTGGCCAGCGTGTCGGGCGCTGCCTCGATCTCCTCCTCTCGAGACCCCGGCACGATGCTCTCTTGCGCCTGGGGCTCGGTCTTCGCCTTTTCCGCCGACTCGCTGGCGGCCTTCTTCGCCGCCTCCGCGAGGGCGTCCTGGGTCTTCTGCCGCGCCTCGGCCTGGGCCTTGCGCCGCTCCTCCTCCGCCTTGCGCCGGCGCTCGGCCTCCTCCTTCTGCTTGCGCTTCTCCTTCATGCGGGCCTGAGCCTCGGCGACAGCCTGCTCGCGGCCGACGAGCCACGAGAAGGGGCGATCCTGCGGGAGGGCCGAGACCCCGGCCACGATGAGCCAGACGATCCCCAGAGACCCGTACACCACCCCGCCCCAGAAGAGCCCCAGCAAGGTAGCTCCGATGACCAGCCCGACCAGGATGTAGTGAAGGAGCAGCTGCTCGGCGGCGACCACACCGTCGAGCCTGGGCGCGAAACGTGCCGCCGCCTTGCCCAGGCCGCCGCAGTGCCACGTGTCGTAGAACTCGCAGCGCGCGCAGACGTCGCGCGCCGAGGTCAGCGCGAGGGCTGCGACGAGCGCGATGTAGGCCGGCTGCGCCGCCCAGCCCAGCCAGTAGATGAAGCGGAGGGCGACCAGCATCACGACGGCCCCGCCCCAGACGCCCCAGACACGGAAGAACAGGGGCGTCCGCAGTGCGTCGAAGGTTGCTGCCCCCCAATCGAGGGCTTTGGAGCTCTTCGCCAACTCGCTTACCCCCGCTCCAGCAAGGTCAGAATCGGATCAGCAGGGCGCCGCTCCCGTTCTTCGGGAGCCCCATCGGCTTGGCCTCCTCCTCCTGCAGCAGCAGGACCGTGGCTACGGTGCCGGCGACCAGGGCGCCGGCGCCGGCCCAGAACCACCAGCGGGTGAGGATGCCGCCGCCGCTTGGAGCGGCCGCGATCGGGCCCGGGAGCTCGTCCTCGGTGAGGAGCTGATCTACGAGGCGTCCGGCCGGCCGGCGCGGCCCCCCGGGGCCGAAGAGCACCTCGGCGCTGCGCACCCGGGAGCCGGAGAGCAGGCTGTAGAGGCTCGCCCTGACAATGGTGCCTTCGGGGCGAGGGTCGGCGTGCGCCAGGATCGCGTAGTCCGTGAACAACAGGCCCTTGAGCGCGCCCAGGGTCCGGGAGGTCGGAGCGCCGCGCTCCACCTCGTCCCGCAGGTCGGGGAGCAGCCTGTCGAGCATCTGCCCCTTGCGTGCCTCTACCAGGCGCAGGGTGATGCCGTTGCGCGTGTGCGGCAGCACCTCCGTTCGCGCCTGGGTCACGGCGAAGCCCTGAGCGAGGATGCGCACCAGGTGGCGCCCGGCGACGAGGCCGGGCACGGTCAGCGGGGTGACGCCGCGGTACACCCCGTTGACGTAGACGCGGGCCGGCCGGTCCCTCTCGGTCGTGACCCGCAGGTCGCCCTGGGGCATCTTCGACACCCGGTCGCGGATCTCGGCGACCTTGGAGTTGAAAGGCGGCTCGAAGGAGTCCTTGGCGTAGACGAGGTCGGGGTGGCGGACGAGGAGCCCGGTGAGGGTCACCTCCACGTCCCGTTCGCTGATCTGCTCTTCGGTCATCGGGTGGTCCAGCATCGCCATCTGGCTCGCGCCCAGGTAGAGCATGGTGTCGACGAGCAGGCCGGAGGTCGGCGCGAAGCCGAAGGAGGCGTCGAGCAGGAAGCGGGCGTTGGAGAAGCTCTGGAGCGCCGCGTCCGCCTCTCCACGGTCGAAGGCGATGCGGCCGTCAGCGAAGGCCTGCCGTGCAGACGCCACGTTGCCGTAGTGCACGTCGTTGGCCCCGGCGTCGAGGAGCCGGTGGAGCTCACGGTAGTCCACCTGAGGGTGGACCTGGAGCGCCTCGATGATCTGGGCGATCGTGTCCACGCCCTCCGGCGAGCCGGACTCCTCCAGGTCGATCAGAGTCACCACATACTTCGACGCCGCGACCGATTGCGCCGGCAGCGCGAGCAGGATGAGGGCTACTAAGAGGCGCATGCTCCCTCCTTGACCGCGGGGAGTTTAGCAGTGTCGGTCCCGCCTTGCACGATCCTGGTCCCGAGTCCGGTCCCGGTCCCGGTCCCGGTCCCCGCCGACCTGCGCGTCGCCTACCTGCCCACGCCGAGCTGCACCGTCGTGGTCTTGCCCGGCACGAGATCCACGTTCCTCGGGCCGAGCACCGCGCCGCCCGCGGTCACCCTGAGCTTGGCGCGGCGGGGCCTCGGCCCCTCCATCTCCACCGCGAGGGGGGTGTTGGAGGCTCCGATGTAGCGGTCATCCAAGAACACCTTGCCCGCGGAGTCCGTCCGTACCAGCAGGCGGGCCGGGCGGTATCGGATGCGGTAGCGGAAGGCCTGGCCCGGAGGGCGGGCAGGGTCGACGGTCAGGGTGTAGCGCGTGACCGCGCAGGCCGCGCAGCCCGGGTGCTCGAGGCGGATCTCGTGACCGCCGGGCGCGAGGGCGACGTCGCGGGTCCTGCCGAAGCCCTTGAAGCGACCGTCCACGTAGATGTGAGAGGCCGGCGGGTGGGCCAGGATGGTCACTGGGAAGGTCGCCTTGACGGCCTTCTCCGCCGGCGCCTCGGCTGAGGCGCCCCCCTCGGTGCTCTCGCCGGCGGAAGGGCCCTGGTCGCTCTCGCCCGGCGACGTCCGCTCCGCCTCGCCCCCCGGTGCGGAGCTTCCCGTCTTGGGTTTTCGGCCGTGCGACCCCCGCCGGCGTGTCGGCGGAGAGCGCCCTGCTCGCGGCTTCGGAGACTCACCCGGTGGCGAGGTGTCGGCTCGGGGCTCGGAGCCGCTCCCTCCGGGCGGCAAAGCCGCCGTTGGAGGCGGGAGGCTCGGCGCGCCGGCGAGCAGCGTCTCGTAGCTCCGCCGGGGCGCACGCTCGCTCGGCTCGCGCCCTCGACGGGCGAGGTCCGCGCTCGGCCCGAGCAGCAGGGAGTTGGCGAGGGGGTCTTCCAGGACGATTGCCGCTCCGGCCTGTCTCCCGCTCTGCACGGCTCGCGGCCCGAAGAGCAGGGAGCGGCCGAGGAGGAGCACCGCCGTCAGGGCGACGGCGATGGTGCCCAGCCGCAGCCAGCGCCGGCGGGCGGCGTGGCGGGAGAGGGCGTCGAGGGTGCGCATGGCCTCGGCGTGCTCGGAGTCCAGGGCCAGGAGGCGGTTGACCGTGTCGAGCAGGGCGGCCCGGTCGTTGTCGTCGCGGAAGACCTCCAGGCGCCCCTCGAGATCCTCACGGAGCCTCTCGGTCAGGTCCGCGTGGGTCCTGTCCGAGTCCTCGTAGAGGTTTCGCACCAGCTCTGCGGTCGGGGGCACGATCTCCGGGGGAGCGACCTTGTCGAGGGCGTCGGCGAGGCGCCCGGCGGTGGCGAAGCGGGAGTGGGGGCTCGTGGCCAGGCAGCGTTCCACGATGCCCGCGACCTCGCCTCCGACCAGGGGCGCGACCGTGCGGACGTCGGCGTAGCGCCCGTCCACGATCCGCTTCATCACCTCGTGGGGGGTCCGCCCTTCGAAGGGCAGCACCCCGCCGGTCAGCACGAAGTACAAGACCGTTCCGAGGGCGAATACGTCTGCCGCGGGGCCCGCCTCGGCGCCGTCGATGACCTCCGGGGCCATGTGCGCCGGCGAGCCCACGAGCGCCCCCGTCAGGGTGAGCTTGGTCAGCCCCATGACGTGGGCGATGCCGAAGTCCATCAGCAAGACGCGCCCGTCCCGCCCGACCATGACGTTCTCGGGCTTCAGGTCGCGGTGGATCACCCCGTCGTCGTGGGCCGCCTGTAGCGCTCGCGACATGGTCGACACCAGGCGCGCGGCCGCCTCGGGCACCATGGCGCCGCAGTGCTCCACGAAGCGCCGCAAGGTGAGCCCGTCGACGTACTCCATCACCATGAAGGGCTCGGACTCCTCGGGCACCGCGTAGTCGTGGATCTCCAATATGCCCTGGTGCTTCAGGCGCGCGACCGCCTCGGCCTCGCGCTGGAAGCGGAGCCGCGCCGCCTTGTCTTCTGCCAGGGCCGGCAGGAGCACCTTGATCGCGACGCTCCGTTTCAGCGTGCGGTCCGTGCCGAGGTAGACCGTCGACATGCCGCCCACACCGAGGCGCCGTATCACCTCGTAGCGATCTCTGAGCACCGTGGGAGGCGCGTGGAGCGTCGACTCGGTCATCGGGGCCGGAGGTTATCAGAGAATTGACTGATAGATCCTACCGACCGAACACCCTGGAAGCGATGGAGCGTCCCCCCGCCGAGTCGCGCCAGACAACGGCGTAGGCGCCGCCCTGCAGCACGGCCAGCCGTGGCTGGTCCTGGTCGCCGCGGCCGTCGAGGTGGACCTGGAGCGGCAGGCCGAGGGCGCGGCCGTCGCTGGCGTACCTGCGCAGCTTCACCGCCGTGCCCTCCTCGTCTTCGCCCGCAGCGGTCCAGGCGACGAGCAGGGTGCCGTCGGCCAGGTGTGCCAGGGCGGGCGCGCTCTGGTCTTCGGCCGGTTCCTCGCTCACGAGAGAGGCCGAGCCCGAGAGGCTCCCGTCCGGGTTCGTTCGCTGCAGGTACACGTCCCAGCCGTTGGCGCCCGGGTCGTGGGACTGCCAGGCGACGGCCGCGCTGCCGTCGGCCGCCACGGAGAGGGTGGGGCGGATCACCTCGCCGGGGATGGAGGTCGCCAGGTAGAACTGCGGCTTGGCCGAGGTGCAGCTGGCGGTGAGGCGCCGCGTGAGCAGGTTCTGGGTGTCGCCGGGCGCGGGGGAGGCCCAGGCCATCAGGTAGCCCGCGGTGGCCGGGTCTGCGACGAGGGCGACCTCGTCCTGGTCGCCGGCGGCGTCGGTCGCCACGACGATCTCGGCGCTGGCGCCGACGCCGTCTACGCCGAAGCAGCGCACCATCGGGTCGAAACCTTCACCGCCGGAGTGCCCGAAGGAGCGCCACGCCACCGCGAAGAGGCCGCCGGCGTGCATGGCGGCTGCGGGCTCCTGCTGGACGCCGGCCGTGCTCTCGTTGGCCATCTTCGCGTCGCCTTGGGCCACGCCGGTCTCCGAGAAGAGGCGGAGGTAGACGTCTTCCTGGCTGCCGCCGTCGCCCAGCCCGTCCCAGACCGCGACGAAGCGTCCGAGCTCGTCGGTGGCCGCATCCGGGTGTCTCTGCCAGGTGGGGTCTGGCGGGTGCAGGGCGAGGGACACGGCGGCGGAGCCGCCCGCCGGCTCGAAGAGGAGGCCCGCGGTGTCGAAGTCGCCTCCCTCAACGGGCTCCTCGAAGGCGGCGATCACACGGTCTCCGCTGCCGGCGGCCGCGAGCCCGTCCAAGGGGAAGCCTTCGGGGCTGCGGTAGGCCGTCTGCTCCCTGGCCGGGTCGAGAGGGCGCCCGTCGAGGTCGAGCTTGCGCACGTCGACGTGCCCCGAGGGGGCGCGCCAGGCCACGGCCATCTCCGCCGTGCCGAGGAAGGCGAGGGACGGCCGGCTCTGGTCGCCGAGGAGCGAGAGGTTGAGCTGGCTGTGTTGGCCCGCGGCGAGGCCGGTCTTGTTGAAGCGGGCGAGGAAGATGCCCGAGCCGTCGAGGTCGGGGCCCTCCCACACGACGTAGAGAAGGCCCGAGCCCCCGTGGAACAGCGCCTGGGGGCGGTGGTGGGGCCCGGAGCCCGACGGCGAGACCTCGAAGGGGCCGCCAACGAGCTCTCCGCTGCTCTCGAGCATCTGCCCGAAGAGCGCTACGTCTCCGGCCTCGCGCCGCTCCCAGACCACGCCGAGCCTCCCGCTCGACAGAGCCCCGATGCGCGGCTCGTGGAGCTCGGCGCCGGCGGGGGCGGCGGCCACGACGTGCTCCTCGCCGATGTCGAGCCCCGAGCGCTCGTGCAGGCGCACGGCGACGCCGCTCTCGCTCGCGCGAGCGAAGGCGATGCGCCCTTGAGGGAGCAGGGCGATGTCGTAGCCCCACGGCGCCGGGTCGAGGCCCTCGATGTCCGAGTCACGCTGGAAGGCCGGGTCGAAGACGCGCCCCTGGAGCGTCCCGAGGCGGGACCACATGATCATGGTGTAGCCGTCGTCGAAGGTGCCGATGCGCTGGTCCGAGCCGGCGCTCAGGGGCAGCGCCGCCGGCCCCTCGCAGGGGTGGCCTTTCTTCAGGGCCTCGGTGCGGTCGAGGGGGATCGTCGCGTTGTCGATGGTGGAGCCGTCGGGCTCCCACCAGGACACGACGATCTCGCTGGTGCTCGCTGCCTCCCACTCACGATCCGCGCAGTCGCAGTCGCAGCAGGCGACGCAGGCGGCGCTCCAGCCCTTGCGCCAGGCGGCGGTCACCACCGTGCCGTCCGGGAAGGCGGCGGCAGCGACCGAGGCCACCTCCGCCGGGTCGTGCCCGGCCGCGACCTCGGCCACGACGATCTCTCTGCCCTCTCGCAGCATCTCGGTCGAGACGCGACGGCCGCGCGCCTGCCTCCGGTCCTCTCCGGTCCAGAGGGCGAAGAAGCGGCCGCGCCCCCTGTCTCCGATTGCCGGGAGGCTGTCTCCGGCGGCCGCGCCGGCGCTGACGCGCTCCTCGCCGCAGATCAGGTCGGTGCCGAGGCAGAGGCCTCCGCTGCACACCGAACGAGCGGAGCACGGATCGGCGTCGTCGCACTCGCTGCCGTCCGCCTCGTGCTCCGCCTCGCAGGTGTCGCTGGCCTCGACGCACTCGGCCTTCACGCACTGTCCGGCCACCGAGTCGCATGGGTTCGGGCGCCCGCCGGTGCAGGCCCCGGCGCCGTCGCAGTGATCCTCGAGGGTGCAGAACTCGCCGTCGTCGCAGAGGGTATCGGCCGAGAGGTGGGTGGCCTCGCAGCGGTGCCCGTTCGAGCCCAGGGAGACGCAGGCGTGCAGCGTGCAGGCGGTGTCCTGGGCCGCGCAGTCCACGGGGGCGCCCGCCTCGCAGACGCCGTCTTTGCACGCGTCGCCGGCGGTGCAGCCGTCCCCGTCCGCGTCGCAGGGCGTGGCGTCCTCGAGGGGCGGGCCGACGCAGGCGTCGCTCACCTCGTCGCAAGACGCCGTGCGGCACTGGCCGAGCTCCGAGGCGCAGTCCCGATCCGCTCCCCGGAGGCAGGCGCCGTCGCCGTCGCACCTGTCGCCGACAGTGCAGAAGTCGCCGTCCTCGCACTCGGTGTCCGGGGGAAGCGGGACCTTCAGGCATGCGTAGCCGACGCTCCCTGCCGATGCGCAGACGCCCGTGTTGCAGCCGTCGCTGTGCTTCGAGCAGTCCACCGGCAGGCCCGCCACGCAGGTGCCCGCCTCACACCGGTCGTTCTCCGTGCAGCCGTCGCCGTCCGCGTCGCAGGCGACCCCTTCGAGGGGCGCCGGGTCGTGGCTGCAGAGCCCCGTCGCGCCGTCGCAGAGGTCGGCCGTGCACGGGTCCGAGTCGTCGCAGTCGCCGTTCTCCGTGCAGCAGCCGGCGCGCGGAATGCCGCGGCAGCTCCCCGCGTCGTCGCAGGCGTCGCCGTCGGTGCAGGCGAGGCCGTCGTCACAGGGGCGCTCCAAGACCGGATCGTGCCGGCACGCCCCTTCGACGCAGGGATCGTCGGTGCAGGGGTTCGAGTCGTCGCAGTTGAGGGCTGCTCCGGGAGCACACTCGCCGTCCTCGCAGGTGTCCGCGATCGTGCACGCGTCGCCGTCCTCGCAGGGCCCCGCCGCGGGGACGTGGACGCAGCTTCCCCCCTCGCACACGTCGCCGGTGCAGGGGTTCGAGTCGTCGCACTCCACCTCGAGGCCGCCGGCGCAGGCGCCGTCCTTGCAGCGGTCTCCCACGGTGCAGGGGTCCCCGTCCTCGCAGACGGCGTCGTTGTCCTCGAAGCGGCAACCCTCACCCGGCACGCAGCGGTCGTCGGTGCACTGGAGACCGTCCGTGCAGTGCAGCTCCTCGGTGGAGAGGCAGGCTCCTCCGGTGCAGGTGTCGCCGAGGGTGCACGGGTCTCCGTCGTCGCAGGGCTGCTGGTTGTAGGCGTGACGGCACCCGTGCTCGCTGTCGCAGCTGTCGTCCGTGCACGGGTCCGAGTCGTCGCAGACCCGCGCTACCCCGTGGCAGCCGCCGCCGGAGCAGGTCTCGTCGACCGTGCACGCGTCTCCATCGTCGCAGGGCTCGCCGCCGTTGGTAGGAGCGCTCCCGCATGTCCCGGTGTCCGGATCGCAGATGGGGATCGAGCACTGCGGCTCGGCTCCGACCGGGAGCGCGCACTCGATCTTCGTCGCCGGGTCCACGACGCAGCGCGAAGGGATCTCCGAGAGGTCGCAGGCCATGGTGCCGTTGCAGTGGTTTTCGTCTTCGAAGGCGGCGCAGTCCTCGTCCACCCTGCACTCGCACCCGACCGGTGCGCCGCCGCACTCTCCGCCCGTGCACTCGTCCCCCTCGGTGCAGGGGTCGCCGTCGTCGCACGCGCCGGTCCTGGCCTCGTGCACGCAGCCGAGCTCGGTGCAGCGGTCGTCGGTGCAGGGCTCGCCGTCGTCGCAGTCCGCGAGGCGGCCGGTGCACGCGCCGAAGGAGCAGAAGTCGTCCTCGGTGCAGGCGTTGCCGTCGTTGCAGCGCTCGCCGTTGGCGTTGTAGACGCAGCCGTCGACCGGGTCGCAGTGCTCGTCGGTGCAGGGGTTCGAGTCGTCGCAGGTCGCCTCGTCCGCCTCTCCGTCGCAGTCGTCGTCCCTCCCGTTGCAGGTCTCGACGGCCCCCGGGAAGATGCTCCGGTCGAGGACGGCGCAGTCGAGCGGATCGGGCACGGCGTCGCCGTCGTCGTCCGGGTCGCAGGTGTCCCCGAGGCCGTCCCCGTCCGTGTCGACCTGGTCGGGGTTCTTCTGCCTCGGGCAGTTGTCGCCGTCCTCGTCGTCGACCCCGTCGCCGTCGTCGTCGGGGTCCACGCAGCCGGCCACCCCGTCCTCGTCGCGATCGGTGAAGAGCTCGTCGGTCTCGCCGTCGCAGTCCTCGTCGAGCCCGTTGCAGGCCTCGGCGGCTGGAGCACGCCCCTCGCAGACGCTCGCTCCCTCCTTGCAGAGCAGCTGCGCCTTGCAGCTGCCGTGCTCGTTCTCGAGGGTGCACTCCTCCACGGCGACGTCGTCGGTCTCTCCGTTGCAGTCGTTGTCGATCCCGTCGCAGCTCTCGGGCTCGGGGGCCGGGGCGCTGCACTCGCTCAATCCCGCGGGGCCGCAGCCGCGCGTGCCCTGGCAGCTCCCGGCCTCGTTCTCCACGGCGCAGACAGTCGCCGGCCGAAGCTCCTTCGACAACGGGCTGCACGCGCAGGGGCCTGCCTCGATTGTGCGCCGGCATTGTCTGCGCACGCGCCCGTCCTTCACGCGCACGTCCACGCAGATGTATCCGCCGGGGCAGTCTCGCTCGGCGCAGCTCGCCCCGCAGAAGCGCCCGTCGGCGCCGTAGTCGATGCAGAGGGCGAGGTCCTCGCCCGAGCGGGCCTGGCAGTCGGCGTCGTCAACGCAGGGCTGGCAGAGCAGGGCGTCCGGCGGGAGGCAGGCGTAGCGCCTCCCGTCTCCGTCCGGGACGGGGGCGCACTCGAGGCCGACGGGGCAGTCGGAGACGCAGCCCACCGAGCACGAGCGCGAGGGCGCCTCCCCGACGCACACCCCGGAGGTGCACGCCTCGGAGGTCGTGCAGGGCCAGCCGAAGCCGCCCGCCCCGGTCGTGTCCTCCTTCGCCCCCGGATCCGCCTCGACGTCCACGTTGCCGGGGTCCTCCTCGCCGACCCCTTGGTCCACCGGGAGGTCCCGGGCCACGTCCTTGCGCGTGGTGACGGGGTCCTGGTTGACCTGTGTCGTGCAGGCCGTCGCGAGCAGGGCGAGGGCGAGCAGGAGGGTCAGCGAGCACAGCCTTGGGGTGTCCTGGCTCGAGCCGCGTTCGAGTGCGTGCCGGGTGCCTGTCATGAGCCGCCTCCAGCCTGCATTGGTAGGCTGACGGGGCGCGGGATGCAACTCGCTCGCGCGCAGGAGGCCGGATCGATTTGACTTGCCACCGCGGATCGACTCTTTGACCTGACCGTCCCCCCACGGAGAGCGAGATGGACCCGAGCGTTCCCGGCAGCCCCTCGACGAAGGGCAGCGAGACCAACAACACCGTCGTGCTGGCCTACTCGGGCGGCCTCGACACGAGCTGCATCCTCAAGTGGCTGAAGCAGAAGGGCTTCAACGTGGTGGCATTCGTGGCGGACGTGGGCCAGGAGGACGACTTCGAGTGGGTGCGTGAGAACGCGGTCCGCATCGGGGCGGACAAGGTCTACGTCGAGGATCTCAGGCGCGAGCTCGTCACCGACTACATCTTCCCCGCCATCCGCGGGAACGCGATCTACGAGGGGCGATACCTGCTCGGGACCTCCCTGGCGCGCCCGCTCATAGCCAAGCGCCAGGTCGAGATCGCCCTGGAGGAGGGGGCCGGCTGGGTCTCCCACGGGGCCACGGGCAAGGGCAACGACCAGGTGCGCTTCGAGCTCGCGTACTGGGCGCTCGCGCCGCAGATCCGCGTCATCGCTCCGTGGAAGGAGCCGGAGTTCCTCGCTCGCTTCAAGGGCCGCAGCGACCTCATCGCCTATGCGGCCGAGGAGGGCATCGAGGTCGAGGCCACGCTCGAGAAGTCCTACAGCATGGACGAGAACCTCTTCCACAAGAGCTACGAGTCCGGGATCCTGGAGGACCCGCTCATGCGGCCGGACAAGGAGATGTTCAAGCTCTGCGTGGACCCCCGCGACGCCCCCGACCGAGAGACCCGCATAGAGATAGAGTTCAAGGACGGGACCCCCGTGCGGGTGACCAACCTCGAGGACGGGAGCGAGCACACAGGGCCCCTCGCGATCCTGACCTACCTGAACGATCTCGGCAGGTTGAACGGTGTCGGCCGTATCGACATCGTCGAGAACCGCTTCATCGGCATCAAGTCGCGCGGCATCTACGAGACCCCCGGCGGCACCATCTTGCACGCCGCCCACCGCGACATCGAGGGCATCGCGATGGACAAGGAGGTCATGCACCTGCGCGACATGCTCAGCCCCAAGTTCGCCGAGACCATCTACAACGGCATGTGGTTCAGCCCGGAGATGGAGTTCCTGACGGCCGCCGTCGACAAGAGCCAGGAGCTGATCGACGGGATCGTCAGGCTCGCGCTCTACAAGGGGAACGTGACGACCATAGGCCGCTCCTCACCGAGCTCCCTCTACGACCAGGAGCTCTCGAGCATGGACATCGAGGGAGGCTTCGACCAGGCCGACTCGGCGGGCTTCCTCAGGGTGACGGCCCTGCGCCTCAAAGCCCACCGGGCGATCACGACCCGGGATCACTGAGAGAGCGAGGCCCGCGCCATGCGGCTCTGGGAGACCAAGGAGATGTCCCTCGACCCGGCGGTGCTCGCCTTCACCGTGGGTGAGGACCCGGTCTTGGACCTGCGCCTCGTGCCCTTCGACTGCCTGGCCTCCGCCGCCCACGCCGACATGCTGCAAGCCATCGGCGTCCTGAGCGCAGAGGACCGGGATGCGGCGTTTGCGGCCCTGGCGGAGGCGAGGGAGCTCGCCCTGGCCGGGAGCTTCGAGATCCTGCCCGAGCAGGAGGACGGGCACACGGCCCTCGAGGCCTTCCTGACCGAGCGCGTGGGCGAGGTGGGCAAGAAGATCCACACGGGGCGCTCCCGGAACGACCAGGTCATCGCCGCGGTGCGGCTCTACGCACGCGAGGCGCTCCTGGAGCTCGCCGACTCCACGGACATGCTCGTGCAGCGCCTGCTCGACCGGGCCCGCGAGCACGTCTCCACCGTGATGCCGGGCTACACCCACACCCGGCAGGCCATGCCCTCCACGGCCGGCCACCTCTTCGCCGCCGCGGCAGAAGGCCTGATCCGCGACCTCGAGGCCCTGCTCCCGGCCCTCGAGGCCGCCAGCCGTGGTGCTCTGGGCTCCGCCTCCGGCTACGGCGTGCCGCTCCCCCTCGACCGTCAGCGCACGGCCCGCCTGCTGGGCCTCGACGGCCTCGACGTCGGCTCGATACACGTCCAGAACGCGCGCGGCCGCCTCGAAGCCATGGCGCTCTTCGGCCTGCACCAGGTCTCGTTGACCCTGTCCCGCTTCGCCGCGGACTTGATCTGGTGCTCGAGCGAGGCCTTCGCTTTCTTCGGGCTGCCCGAGGAGCTGACCACCGGCTCGAGCATCATGCCCCAGAAGCGAAACCCGGACGTGCTCGAGTTCGTGCGCGCGCTGCCCTCGAGCCTGCTCGCCCGCTACTCGGAGGTCAGCGCACTGCTGGCAGGCCTCGTCTCCGGCTACCACCGCGACCTGCAGCGCACCAAGGGCCCGCTGATGAGAGGCCTCGACGAGGTGTCGAGCGCGGTGACGGTGATGACGCGTGCGGCCTCCGGGGTCGAGGTGGACGACGAGGCCTGCCGCGCGGCCCTGGCCGACGAGATCTACGCCACCGACCGCGTCTACGCCCGCGTGCGCGAGGGAATGCCTTTCCGCGACGCCTACCGCCGCGTGAAGGAGGAAGGCGGCGGCGCCCTCGATCCGGACGAGGTGCTCGCCTCACGCACTCACACCGGCGCGCCCGGCGTCGACGACACACCCACCCTCGGCGCCGCCCTCGACGCGGTGCGGGCGCGGCTCGCCCCTTTCGCGGACGGAGCCAGGACGGCCCGCGGCCTGTTGCCCTGAGCCTCGCCCCGCACGCTCCTCGGGCCGCGCCGCCGAGGACGAGCGATGGGCTCGTCAGCCCTCGTGCTCGCCTCGGACCAGCCGGTCCTCGATGCGGTCGCCGAAGCTCCGCCTGTCCAGGACGATCTTCGCCTGAGGAGCGCCCCTCACAGAGATCTCCACACATCGGTTCGGTGCGTCCGGGTGTGGCATCGAGCGGATATCGCGCCACGGGATCAGGACGGGTTTGAGCACAAACGAGAAGAGAGGGCTCGCGGCCAGGTAGAGGCCCCTGTCGCTCATGCCGATGCGGAGGGTCCCGGACAGGCTTGTGTCGCCGACCCTGCCGTCCCGGCCCTTGTAGAGGTCGCCGTGGAAGCGCCCCTGGAAACCGTAGCGCTCCACGAGGGCGCCCGTGGGCCCGGAGGACCCGACGCGGCGCCCAAAGAAGACCATCACGAAGATGGCGATGGCGCTGTTCGCGACGACCAGGGTTATGATGAGGCCGGTGCTCATGGTCCCTTCTCCTCGTTGCAGGGAATGGGTGGGGGAGGGCTCGCTGGAGCGCCGGGCATCATGTCCCCAGGCGTCTCCGGCGCATCCACAGGCCGATGCACAAGAAGACGAGCCCGTTGCCTCCGAAGAGCGCCGTGGGGAGCCACTGGGTGCCGGCGGACCTGATGCGCGCTTGGGAGGGCTCGCCGGGGAGGTAGAGCACCTCCACCTTGTCGTTGCGTTCGTAGGCAGGCGGGTAGCTGGCCAGGGTGCTCACGAAGCGGTGCTTTCCGCCGTCGGGGGTGCGGAACTCCACGACCGGCCGGAGCGGTATGCCCCCAGCCCCCCGCGTCGGCCCGCGGGCCGCCATCGGTCGCGTGCGAAGGTCCACGACGGTGCCTTCGGCGGACAGTCCGCGCAGCGCGTAGTAGATGCTGGTGTCGGCGGAGCCCACCGCGACTGCGAGCCCCAGCAGACCGAACGCTGTGAACACGATCTGGAAGAGGCCTTCCACCGATACCAGGCTGGAGTGGCGGGGGCGGCGCGGCGCCGAAGGCCCTCGGGCAATGCCGGTATCGCCGGCCACGCCTTCGGGCTCTCCACCGGGGAGGTCTCTCCGCGGGGAGGAGAGTGAGCGCTCCGGTGTCGCCCCGGACTCGATCTCCGAGTCGTCGTGGAGCTCGACCCCGACGAAGGCGGAGATCTCTCTGGCCATCTCGCGCAGGCGGCGAAGATCCGTGGCGGTGGCCACCGAGAGCCTCTTGTCCTGCCGGTCGACGAGCTGGAGCACGTATCGCGGCGGATACTCGCCGTCGGAGGAGTCGCGCCGGAGGAGGAGCGCGGTGACTCGAGCCAGATCCCAGAAAGGACGCTCCGAGCCCATTCCGCTCGACGGCGGCGGGGAGAAACCGGCCCAGGCAGCCCCTCGAGCCCGGTCGAGCACGAAGTGAACGAAGTGGGAGAGGAGCGCCCGTCGTGCTACCAGGCCGAAGAACAGGGCCATGGTCAGCCCGATCACCAGGAATGCGACCCCGAAGAGGGACGGGCCGCTCGGCAGCGGCACGCCGGCGACCAGCAGCATGATGGCGACGGGCACCACGATCACGATCTTGTCGAGCTTCTTGACGGGCATCTCGGACCTGATCTCGAGGCGCTCCGGGCTGCGCTCGACAACGGGCGAGCCGCCAGGGGCGTTCGGAAGCTCGAGATTCATGGATGAGCCCGCAGCGCGGCTCCAAGCCCCGCTCCTTCCGTGTTCGTCCCCCGGCTAGCTCTGCGCATCCTGCTCGTCCTGGTCATGCTCCGAGACCGGCGAGCGCGCCGGTCTGCCGAGACATCGGCTCAGCCGGGGGTGACTTGAGCGTCTGCGGGCCGGGGCCGGGAGCAGCGCGTGGGTCCTACAGCCCCGCGGCCAACCCCTCACCCCGGCAGTCTGCGCCGCCGGTCCAGCCCGCCGAGCCCTTGAAGATCGCCTGCACGTTCCCCATCAGGCGGCGCTCCTCGACCTTGTGCCGCATCGAGGAGAGCTTGGCCCTGGTGTCGGCGCTCAGGGCGAAGTGGTCGGCGAAGATGACGTCGGGCAGCCACTGGTGGTGCACGCGCGGGGCGCAGACCGCTTCGCTGGCGTCCATGCCGTGCAGGTAGTGGTTGAGCAGCACCTGGAAGACGGCCGTGATGATGTGGGAGCCGCCGGGGCTGCCCACGACCGCGTCGACCGCTCCGTCCTTGGTGAGGATGGTGGGCGTCATCGACGAGAGGGGGCGCTTCCCGGGCGCGACGGCGTTGGCCTCGCCCTGCACGAGATCGAAGGCGTTGGGCTTGCCGGGGGCGGTGGCGAAGTCGTCGATCTCGTTGTTGAGCAACACGCCGGTGCCGGGTGCGAGCAGGCCGGACCCGAAGGCGAGGTTGATGGTCTGGGTCTGGCTGACCGCGTTGCCCTTCGCGTCGACCACGCTGAAGTGGGTCGTGTGGCCCCCCGACTCGCGCACGAGGGCCTTGGGGTTCAGGATCCTCTTCGCCTGCGTTGCGCGGCGCTTGACGGCCTTGCGGTCCTTCCTGCCGGCGGCGGGGTCGGTGAAGCGCTCGAGCTCGACCTGCACGAAGTCCGGGTCGCCGAGCATGAGGTTGCGGTCGGCGTAGGCGCGCTTCATGAGCTCGACGAGCACGTGGACCTCGGCGGCCGAGTGCCAGCCCGCCCTGGTCAGGTCTGCGCCGCGCCCGACGCCGTGGAGCATGCGCAGGAGCACCGGCCCACCGCTCGAAGGCGGCGGGAAGGTGTGCACCTCCATGCCGCGCCACTCGCCCTTGAGCGCCTCTCGCCACACCGGCTTGTAGCCGGCGATGTCCTCCACCGTCATCACCCCCCCGGCCTCCTTGACGGCGGCGGCGACGCGGTCGGCGACCAGGCCCTTGTAGAAGCCGTCGCGGCCGTCGGCGGCGACGCGGGCGAGGGTGTCGGCGAGGTCTCTCTGCTGGAGGCGCTCGCCGGGCTCGGGAGCCTTGCCGCCGGGCATGAAGACCTCGCGGGCCGCCGGGGACAGCTGGTCGGCTTTCGAGTGGATGAGCCTCGCGAGCAGGGGGGTGACCGTGAAGCCGTCTCCGGCCATGGAGATGGCCGGCGCGACCAGCTCGGTGAGGGAGCGGCTGCCGAACTTCTTGTGGAGCTCGACCATGGCGGCGACGAGCCCCGGTACCCCCACCGCGAGGCCTCCGCTGCGCGACAGCTCGGGGTCGTGGGTGCCGCCGGGGCGGAAGTGGTCCGGTCGCAGCCCGGCCGGGGCGGTCTCGCGCCCGTCGAGGGCGTGGGTCTCTTTCTTCTCGGCGTCGTAGTAGAGGCTGAAGCTGCCGCCGCCGGCGCCGCTCGAGTAGGGCTCGACCACCGAGAGCGCGAAGGCCACCGTGACGGCCGCGTCGACCGCGTTGCCGCCGTCTCTCAAGACGTCGAGGCCGGCGCGCGTGGCCGTGGGGTGAGCGGAGACGACCATCGCTTTCTGAGCCTCGACGGGGCTCGGCGCCGCGGCGAGGGCGGCGCCGGTGGGGGCGAGCAGGAGGAGCACGGCGGCCCACCAGAGCCTGCGCGTCAGGGACGACTCCGTGGTGGAGAGACAGGTCATCAAGGTGCCTTCTCGATGGTGACGTCGCGGGAGCTGACCTCGTAGCCCGACTCGGTGCCCGCGAGATCCACCGCGAGCCCTCTCACCTTGAGCCGGAACACGCCGGTGAGGTCCCGCTCGGGTGCGGCGACCCGCAGCGACGTGCGCACGCGGGCCGTCCAGCGGAAGGTCCGCTGTGGCGGGGGGCTGCCGTCGGTCGGCTGCGGGACCTCCTTCCACGAGGGGTCCGGCTCGACGCCGAGGAGCACGCGGTAGTCGTGCTGGTCGACGGCGCGCCCGCCGGCGAGGAGGGGGGTGAGCTCATCCGCGCCTTCCCCGCGGTGCTCGAGCACGACGTCGGGCGCGTCCACCCAGGGATCCCCGCCGGTCCAGGAGAAGGAGAGCAGGTCCCCGGTCGAGACCTGCTCGGGCAGGTCCTCGACCACCGTGCCGACGTACTCCGAGCGGGAGGGGAAGTAGGGTGTCCCCTCGCCGGTGACGAAGGGCCGGAAGGGCGCGGGCTCGAAGGGCAGCTCCTTGCCGCGATCGAAGAGGTGGGCGGCGAGGGCGGCGGTGTTGTCGGCGAGGTAGAGCCCCTGGCGAGGGCCCCAGAGGTTGCTGGCCGCCTCGTAGCCGCCGAGGTACCAGTCCTCGGGCAGGAGGAGGTAGCCCGTGTAGTCCTGGGCGTATCCGAAGAGGTAGGCCTCGCGCACGGGCTCGAGCTCTTTGACCTTGGCGACCAGGTAGGTCCCGAGGGTGGTGAGCGGCTCGCCGGGCAGGGTCACGATAGCCGCGTCTCCTATCCGCAGCGCGGTCAGGCGGGTCTGGACCAGGGTCGCCGCCTCCGGCACGGGCAGGCACTTGGTCATGTCCGGCGTGCGGTTGTCCTCTTCGCAGAAGGAGCCGGTGCCGCCGCAGAAGGCGCCGCCGAACTCGTACTCGAACTCACCAGGCTCGTAGTCGAGAAGCTCGATGGCGAAGGGCAGCGAGCGGATGAGGAGATCGAGCTCGGGGTCCTCCTCCAGGCTCATGTCCTCCCACGCGTCCAGCACGGTCTTGGCCGCCGAGCGCCCGATAGCCTCGAGGCGGTCGAGGTGAGGGTGCGGCGCCACCGGGCGATCCGGGTCCTCGTACTTGGCCCGCGGGTCCGCCGGCGCCATGTCTCCGGCCCAGGACTGGGCGAACAACACGGGGATGCCGCCGAGGGTCTCGGAGACCTTGAGCTCCACGAAGCGCGGGGCGTCTCCGCTCAAGCTCCCGTGGCTCGGGCTGAACACCGTGCCGTGCAAGGAGTAGTTGACGATGGCGGCCATCGGCCCGCCGCCGTCTGCGCGCTCGAAGCGCAGCAGCCCGAAGGAGTCGTCGCTGTGCTCGGGGTTCTCGCAGCGCCGGTCGCTGTGCATCTGCACGTTCTCCAAGACGCTGTGGCCGAAGCGCAGGGGCACCGCCTCGGCCTCGAGCGCCTCGACGACCACGTCGGCGATGGAGCCCATCACCCGGTCGAAGTAGACCTGGTTGTACTCGTCGGCGAGGAGCGAGCCGATGACGAAGTCGACGAGGTGGCCGGGGCCCGCGTGGGAGTGGTTGGCCATGAGCACGAGGCTCTCGTGGAGGTCGTGGCCCGTGCGCTCGAGCACCAGCTCCCGGATGCGCTCGTAGAAGAGGTAGTAGATGCCGATGAGGTCGGTCTGGACGAGCACGACCCGCTGCTCGCCACGCACGAGGTGGATGACCCTGACGCCCGGCGGGTCGACGAGGGTCGTTGTGGCCCGGAACCTGTTGGCGAAGGGGCTCTTGGGGTCCTCGTCTTTGAGGGTCTGTCCGTAGCCGGCGGTGGAGACGCCGAGGGGGGCGAAGAGATCTCCCCACGCGGCCGAACCGCGCAGCACGCCGTCGGGGGGCACAAACGGGGGATTGGGGTAGGTGGGACCCTCGTCCGTGGCGGCGCCGGTGTCGCCCGGGCCTTCGTCCTCGGCGGGAGCGCCCTCGTCGAGGGTCGTCCCCGGGTCGGCGGGCGGCTCCGAGACGTCCGCCGCGTCCTGTGCCTTGCCCTCGTCGGCCGGCGCGGCGGGATCGTCCGTGGAGTCCGACGAGCAGCCCGCGACGAGGGCCGCTCCGAGCAGGAGCGCGAGGAGAGTCAGGGATGCCGGCCTGCGCAACATGACGAACCTCCTGACGTTGGGGGACCAGAGGTTATTTTTCCTGTGCTGGGTTGCCAAGCTAAGCGTTTCGCTTGCGAAACGCCCCGCGTAGAGGCGCTTCGCCTCGAAACGCCTGCCCCGCTTGCCGCGAGACTGCGACTCCCAGGCGCGAGAGATCAGAGACGAAGCCGGGATAGGAGACGTCGGCCCAGTCGGCGCCGGGCACCTCGCTCGACCCCTCGGCGACGGCCGCGGCTACCGCGAAGGCCATGACGAGGCGGTGGTCCGAGAGGGGATCGGGGCGGGCCCCGACGAGCCGGGCGGGGCCGTGCACCGACCAGCCGTCCTCGTGCTCCTCCACCTCTGCGCCGAAGGCGCGCAGGCCGGCGGCGGTCCCGGCTATGCGGTCCGACTCCTTGACGCGCAGCTCGCGCGCGCCGCTGATCCGGCTCGTGCCCTCGGCGCAGGCCATGGCGACGGCGAGCACGGGGAGCTCGTCGAGGCAGCCTGGGACCTCGCCGGCGGCGACGTCGGTCGCGCGGAGGGCCGCACCCTTCACCATCAGGTCCGCCACCGGCTCCGCCCCCTCGACCCGCTGCCTCTTCCAGCTCAGATCGGCGCCCATGCGGCGCAGGACAGACACGAAGACGTCGCGCGTGGGGTTGCACAGCACGCCCGGGAGCGCGAGCTCGCTCCCCTCGCGCAGCGTGGCGAGGACGGCAAGGAAGGCCGCCGACGAGGGATCGCCGGGGACTCGGGCTGACAAAGGCCGCAGGGTGGGGCACGGGCCCACGATCTTCGCGAAGCCCGGTCTGAAGCTCAGGTCGGCGCCCATCAGGCGCAGCATACGCTCGCTGTGGTCGCGCGAGCGCCCCGGCTCGAGGATCGTGGTGCTCCCGGTCGCGCCGAGGCCGGCGAGGAGGAGCGCCGACTTGAGCTGCGCGCTCGCCACCTCGAGGCGGACCTCGGCTCCGCGCAGGGGAGCGGGCTTGACGCTCAGCGGCATGGTCCCCCCTTCTCCCAGGGCTTCCACCCTGGCCCCAAGCGCGCGGAGGGGGCGGGCCACGCGCTCCATGGGCCGGCGCGAGAGGGAGGCGTCGCCCCGCAGCTCCGCGGCCAGGCCGCGGCCGGCGAGCAGGCCCGCGAGGAGGCGAGCGCTCGTGCCGCTGTTGCCGCAGTGGAGGGGCTCTGTCGGAGCCCGCAGCTCGTCGGGGGCGACGACTACGACCCGGCCGCCGTCGCGGCGCTGCACGCGGGCGCCGAGGGCCTCCACGAGGGCGAGCGAGGTCAGCGTGTCTGCGCCCTCGGGGTAGGCGTCGATGACGGAGCGCCCGGGCGCGAGGGCGGCGAAGAGCGCGGCTCGGTGCGCGACGGACTTGTCCCCCGGCACTTGGACCTCGCCGCGAATCGCGTCGCCCGCTCCCTCTACTCGAAGGACGCTGCGTCCCCGCTCGTCGCCGGCGCTCATGGGCTCCTCTAGCTGGAAGGTGGTGGCGCCAGATCTCGCGCGGCTTCTATCCCCTCACGCAGGAGTCGCTCCAGCTCGCTCCTGTCGCCGCCATCTTCGACGCACGCCAGCGCCCGGTCGAGGGCGCCGAGGCGATCCACCAGCGAGGCCACGGCGACTCGCAGGTGCTCGGCGTTGGCGGAGAAGAGCTCCGCCGTGTGCCCGCAGGCGCGACGAGCCGGGCTCGTGGTGTCGCGGAGGTCGGGCCCGGTCAGCCGGGAGACCTCGTGGAGATCGTCGAGCAGCTCGCCCACCGCCCCGGCCAGGGCCGTCGAGAGGAGCCGGGGGAGGTGCTCGAGGCAGGCGACCACGACGTCGTGGTCGCTCGGGAGCGCCTGGGAGACCCGCCCGCCCAGCGACTCCCAGAAGGCCTGGGCCCGCTCCAGGGCCTCGGGCAGGGTCGACATGGAGGGCACCAGGATCACGGGCGCGTCTTCGAAGAGGTCGGCGTCGCCGCCCGCCGGATGGCCAGGGCCGGCGACCGGGTGGACGGAGACGTAGCGCCTGCTCAGCGGCACCAGCTCGTCGGCCCGGTCGAGGAGGGCTTCCTTGACCGGGGACGTGTCCATGACGAGGGCTTCGGGGCCGGCGAGGCCGATCACGCGCTCGAGGAGCTCGGGGACCGCGGGGGGCGGGGAGGCGACGAGGATCGTGTCCGCTTCCCGCAGCCCGGCTTCGAGCTCAGGCCCATCGCCGGGGCCGTGGGCGGTGACACGCTCGCAGAGCCCTCGAGCACGGAGCGCGCGGTCGACCTTCGCCAGAACGGGAGCCTGCCCGACGAGAGCGACGGCGTTCCCCGCGGGGGACTGAGGAGAGTGGCTCGGGCTCATGCCTCCTCCCACCTCTCGGCGAGGGAGCGGCGCTCGCTCTCGCGGACGGTGCGGGCCTTCTCCTGCTCGACCTGCTGCAGCTCCTCGAGCCAGCGCCAGTACTTCTCTATCAGCCCCGGCATGTAGCGGCCCTCTATGAACCAGGTGGGTGTCTTGTAACGCACCGGATCCATGGCCGACGCCAGGCCGCGCCGCTCCAGCACCGCGTGGGTTGCCCGGGCGACGCGGTAGAGCGCGCCGGCCACCTCCGGGCTCCCGTCGAGCACCCGCGTGCCGCCCTCCCCGGCGGAGGCCTCCTCGTGAAGCCAGGGCTTGTGGGAGCGGAGGCTCTCCA
>CAZQPP010000058.1:0-23711 GCA_964594295.1 uncultured Myxococcales bacterium
TTCGAAGCGAAACTCCCCTACGCGGGTCGTTTCGTCCCGAAACGACTTGTTTGAGCAGGACCTCGACGTCGCCCGAGTCGCGGTCCCTCGCGATCCAGGTCTCTCCCTGCCCGCCGCGGCCGAGGCGGCGAATGGGCTCGAAACGACCTCCTGTCTCGAAGGGCTGGGGCGAGTCTCCGGGGCTCATGGCGTGCACCGCCTGCCCGAGTCGTGGGGCTCGCCTGCCAGATGCATCGGCCAGCCGTGCGTCCGGGCGTGGCGCACGATCTCGAATGACAGCCACTCCATCTCCTCGGCTCTCAGGCCCGCCACGAGGAGCAGGTCAGTGCTCGCGGTCACGGCGTGAAGCTCCTCCGTCGCCCCGGAGGTGGCCGCTTCGAGCGCGCGGAAGAAGGCGCGGACCTGGTTGAAGGCTTTGAGCGGCGCCAGCGGCGCCCGCCCCACGGCATCCATGGGGCTGTCGGCGGCGCCTTGCGGCACTCCGTCCATGCGGATCTCGAGCCGCCTCAGCTCGTCAGCCTCGATCCTGCGCTTCTTGAAAGGGATGCCGAAGGCTCGTCGCACCAGCACCAGCTGCCCGGGGAGCACCTGCAGGCGCGTGCTGTGCGGCCACAGACGCGGCGCCGTGGCCTTGAGGAGGAGCGCCCACATCGACCCGAAGAGGGCGAACGCCAGCAGCACGTGCAGCGCACCGCCATGAAAGGCCGCGAGCAAGCCCATGAGGGTCCACATGGACAGCGTGAGCACGACGAAGATGGTCGGCAGCTTCACTATCAGCGCGATCCGGCTGCGCGACGGCGGAAAGTGGTAGCGTGTGCCTTCCGGGATCGGCTCGGAGCGGATCGCCGAGTAGTCGGGGCGCTCGCGGGCCATGGCGCCGAACTCGAGCGCGGAGAGCGCCGCCGCCGCGTGCTCATAACGTCCCTCGAGGGTGGGCGCGGTGAGCTTCTCCACGAAGGTCCTCGTGGCCTCGCTGATCTTCAGCGCGTCCGGGACGCGCACGCGAAGGCCCTCGTACTCCAGGTCGGCGGGAGCTACGCCCGAGGCCAGGCAGAGCAGGGTACACCCGAGGGAGTAGAGGTCGCTCTGGGGTACCGGCTGCCCGTGAAACTGCTCGGGGGCCATGAAGCCCCAGGTGCCCACGACCGTGCTGCCCGGCACGTCGGGCTTCGCGGCCGCCACGCACACCGCGCCGAAGTCGACGAGGCGGATGGTGCCGTCCTCGTCGCGGATGAGGTTGTGGGGGTTGACGTCCCGGTGGATGACCGGCTCGAGCCGGCCGTGCAGGTAGCGCAGGATCTCGAGCACCTGCCGGGCGATGTCCCGCAGCTCCTCCTCTTCGGCGCGCCAGCCCTCCTCCTGCAGGGCGGCGAGGGCGCGGCCGGGGGCCAGCTCGCAGACGAGGAGAGGAATGCGCCTGGCCCCCTTCTCGACGTAGCCGTGCTCCACCAGCTTGGGGATGCCCGGGTGATTGAGCTCGGCGAGGACCGCGGCCTCACGCTCGAAGAGCTCCGCCGCCTTCCAGCCTTCCACGTCTTCGAGTCGCAGCTCCTTCGCGACCACCGGTCTGCCGGTGGTCGTATCCACCGCCGCCCAGGTTTGACCGTGCGCGCCACGCCCGAGCGGTCGCGGCTCGACGTAACGTCCCGGGAGCGCGGGAGGTCCCCCGTCACCGGCCTGTTCCGCCGGCGGAGGGTCGGCATGCGAAGCGAAGCTCATGTGGACTCACCCGCGGTGTGTTTGAGCGTCTACGTCTCTATCGCCCGTCAGCCTCAAAACAAAAATCTGCGGGTGTCGCGAGCAGCGCTCTGAAAATGAGGGGTTGACCTGCCCAGCAGCAGATCTAGGATGCGGCCCCTCTCGAAAACAGGCGACAGGAGCGCATCATGCTCGAGCTAAAGAAAGGTGTGGACATCCTTGCAGTCACGGGGAGCGTGAAGACCATCGCGGAGGCCCGCGAGATCTTCTCCCAGAAGCTCGACGAGGAGAACCTCGCCAAGCTCAACAAGATCAAGACCGAGGATGCGCTCCTCAAGATCGCCAACGCCATCGCGCTGTGCCACCCCGACGACGTGGTCCTGTGCACCGGCTCCGACGCCGACAAGGCCAGGATGCGCCGCATCTCCGTCGAGAAGGGCGAGGAGAAGCCGCTGGCCATGGACGGTCACACCATCCACTTCGACCTCCCCGAGGAGCAGGGCCGCATCGTCGACCGCACCTTCTACATCGTCAACGAGGGGGAGGATACCAGCGTCCTCGCGAAGAAGATGATCCGCGACGAGGCCCTGGACTACGTACGCGCCAACATGACGGGCATCATGAAGGGCATGACGATGTTCGTCGGCTTCTTCGCCCGCGGACCCGCCGGCGCCAAGCTCGCGCTTCCCGCCATCGAGATGTCCTCCTCCACCTACGTCATGCACAGCGGCGACCTCCTCTACCGGAGCGTCTACGAGCGCTTCGACGAGCAGGTGGAGCGCTCCGGTCTCTTCCTGACCAACCTGCACTCCCAGGGCCCGAACCGCCCCGAGGATCTCCCGAACGCGCGCGTCTTCATGGACCGCAGCTGGCTGACGACCTTCAGCACCTACTGCACCTACGCGGGCAACACGCTCCTCCTCAAGAAGGGCAACCACCGCTTCGCCGTCGACCTCGCCGTCGGCTTCGGCGGGGGCCGTGAGCTCTCCGAGCACATGTTCCTCACCGGCATGAAGGAGCCGAGCGGGCGCCTCACCTGGTTCGCCGGCGCGGCGCCGAGCGGCTGCGGCAAGACCACGACCGCCATGGCCGGCACGGACTTCGTCGGTGACGACCTCGCCCAGATGTGGGTCGCCAAGGACGGCACCATGCGCGGCATCAACCCCGAGCAGGGCATCTTCGGCATCGTCGCCGACGTGAACCGCGAGGGCGACCCCCACCTCATGAAGTGCCTGCGCGAGCCCGGCACCGAGGTGATCTTCAGCAACGTCTGCATCGACGACAAGGACGTCCCCCACTGGACCGGCAACGGCGAAGAGCACCCCACCAAGGGCTTCAACTTCAAGGGCGACTGGTACAAGGGCAAGAAGGACGCCAACGGCAAGGAGATCCCGATCTCCAACCCCAACGCACGCTGCACCCTGCGCTGCGACGCCATCGCCAACTACAACACCGAGTGGGGCGAGAACCCCGAGGGCGTGCCCCTCAAGGTCATCACCTACAGCGGCCGCGACAGCGACACGATGCCCCCCGTCTGGGTAGGCAAGAACCCGGACCACGGCGTGGTCATCGGCGCCTCCATCGTGTCGGCCGCCACGGCTACCGAGGTCGGGGCCTCCGGCGTCAAGCGCCAGCCCTGGGCCAACGCCCCCTTCATCCCCGGCCCCCTCGCCGAGTACATGAAGGTCCAGTTCGACGCCTTCAACCACCCGGACCTCAGCCCCGAGGGCCAGCCCATCCTGGCCGGCCTCAACTACTTCCTGACCCACGAGGCGCGCGGCGGCACCGGCACCAAGCTCCTCGGCGAGAAGCGCGACGTCAAGGCCTGGTTGACCTGGCTCGCCAAGCGCGCCCACGGCGACGTGGACGCCATCGAGACCCCCGTCGGCTTCATCCCGAAGTACGAGGACCTGAAGGAGATCTTCTCCACGGTCATCGACAAGGAGTACCCGCGGGACCTCTACGACAGGCAGTTCTCGCTCTACGTCGACAAGATCCAGGCGCGCATCGACCTGCAGCGTGAGGCCTTCGGCAAGGAGAAGGACCTGCCCGCGAAGCTCTTCGAGGTCTACGACGAGTGGGCCGCCGGTCTCGCCGCCCTCAAGGAGAAGTTCGGCGCCGTCGTGACCCCGGACAAGCTCGGGGCGTAGTCAGCTGATCTCCAAACCGCCGCCCGGACTGGGCCTCGCGACTTTCGACATCTCGGGAACGACCGTCCACGCGACCGAGCACGTCGTCGAGGCCTACGTCCGGGCCTTCGCGCGCCACGGCCACGCGATCACCGAGGCCCACGTCGCGCCGGTTCGCGGAATGGGCAAGCCCGAGGCGATCCGGAAGATCCTCACGAGCATCGGCGCCCGCGACATCGAGGCGCAGATCCCTCCGGTTCACCTCGCCTTTCAGGAGGTCCTCGGCGCCTTCTACGAAGAGAAGGGGCTCCGGCCTGTTGACGGCGCCGTGGAGACCTTCGAGTGGCTGCGCTCCCACGGGGTCAAGGTCGCGCTGACGACCGGCTTCGACAGGCCCACGCTAGAGCTCGTCTTGAGTCTCGTTGGTTGGGAGCGCGGCGTCGTGGATGCGGCGACCTGTGCTGCCGACGTGCCCAACGGTCGTCCGGCTCCAGACATGATCCACCGCGTGATGAAGCTCACCGGTGTCGAGAGCGCGGCCGAGGTGGCCGTGGTCGGCGACACGGTGTCGGACATGGAGTCCGGCGAGCGCGCCGGGGCGCGGTGGATAGTCGGCGTCGAGACCGGCGCCCACACAAGACAGCGGCTGGAAGCCCGCCGGCCGACCGTGGTGCTGAGAAGCGTCGCGGAGCTGCCCGCCTGGTGGAGCCGCGAACAGGCTTGCATCCGGTGACCGGTCCCGTAGCCTCTTGGCCCGCGAGGGCGGCGTGGAGCCAATCAAACAACGCGGAGAGCCGAATGAAGCGTCTTGTCTCGACCGCCGCGGCGGTTCTGATCTGCCTGGCCTCCGGTGCCTCTGCCTCTGCTGCCGACGCGCAGCGGCGGGTGGTGGTCACCGGCACCAGCCTCGAGGTCGCGGCGCCGGAGGGCGAGCCGAAGGAGCTGGACCTGGGGTGCGTCGCGTTCGCCGTGGAGCAGGTGGGCTCTCGCGCTTACGTCGCCTGCGGTCCGGCGGGCCTCGTCGTTGTCGAGCTCGAGCCTGAGCTCGAGGTCGTCGCTCGCCACGACTTCGGTGCCCCGGTCAGCGGCTTCGCGAGCCACGGAGATCGCCTGCACGTCCTGCTCGCGCGCACCGAGATCAGGCCGATCCCCGGAGACCTCCCCGACTCCGCTCCGACCTCCGGCGTCATCAAGCTCGGCGCGGGAGACCTCTCACCGGCTCCGGACAAGTCGCACAGAGAGCCCGAGGCGCCCGTGGGCAAGGTCGTCGAGTGGGACGTCGGCGCGGTCGTCATAGACCTCGGGACGGAGCACGGAATTGCGCGCAAAGACGCCGTCGAGCTGTTCGTCGAGCAGCCCGTCGAGATGGGCGACGGGCAGACGGCGGTCCGCGAGCGCGTCGTCGCCGTCGGCGCGGTCGTCGCGGTCAGCGAAGGCCGCGCCCGCGTGGACCTCGGGCTCAACGAGCGCGTGCCCGAGGGCGCGAAGGCTCGCCCGACGGATCGGAAACCCACCGCCACCAAGGCCCGCCCACCCCGCGTGGGAGACATCTGGCAGCTCCAGTTCAACCTGCGCCCCTTCCTCGCGCTCGGCACCTTCGGCTTCGGCACGGTCAGCGACGCCTCCCTGGTGAGGCGCATGGAGGACCCGATCTCCATCCACCTCCGCCTCGAGCCCTTGGGCCTCGGCTTCAGCGACGACGGCGACATCGTGGCCATCGCTGGTGACGTGGTCGTCGCCTACGACACCGATCTCTTCGAGATAGGCCTCGGCGCCGGCTGGTCCGCCGTCAGCGACGACATCGCGCGCGTCGAGTACGACGACCGCGGAGACCCGACCGGAACCGTGGAGCACGTGCACCACGGGCTCTCCATCGCCCAGGTCGCGCGCCTCGGAGCCCTCGACGGCGTGCACCTCGCCGTTCACAACAACTTCCTGTTCTTCCACGGCGAGTTCCACTACGGAGGCACCGTCGGCCAGTTCCAGCTCCCCATCACCGGCCGCGCCTGGATGATCGTGCGCTCCGGCGGCGGCCGCGCCGGCTACATCTTCGGCGAGCTCGGCTTGCGCGTGCTGGCGACCGGCAACGGTGACCGCGGCTCCTTCTTCATCACCCCGACCATAGGCGCGGCCACCCTCTTCGACGAGAAGGAGCGCGACTGCGGGGATCCGCCGTACCCCTCCACGTGCGTCGAGAGCGTCTCCTACGGCGGCCCGATGATGGGTGTCGGGGTGGAGTGGAGGTACTGACGCGTCCCACTCGTCAGGGCTCGAAACAGCCGTCCTCCCCGAGGAGCCTTCCGTCGAACGTTGCGAGCCCTTTGCAACCTGCGCCGGCGGTCCTCTCCGCGACGAGGTAGTCGGCAAAGTCCGCGTGGCCCCGCACGTAGCGTCGGAAGGCCCGGTTGGCCAGGTCCGCTGCCTCCACCTCAACCTCAGCGGTCCGCAGCAGGCTGGACAGGGCGGTCACCAGGTCGGGCTTCGCCAGCCCGTAGGCTCTCCCCAGCACCCAGGTCATCTCGCACAGGACGATGTGGGAGACGAAGAGCCTCTCGCCTCTCTCCGAGGCTGCCTCGATGAGCGACGCGGCACGGCGCGACTGCTCCTTGTCGTCCATCGTGAGGAAACGGACCAAGACGTTGGTGTCGAGGGCGATCACGGCACGGGCTCCGCCGCGGCTCCGGCGATCGCATCGTCCATCTCCTCCAAGGAGACGGGACGCGTGACGCGATCTCGAACAGGCCCTTCAGACTCAGGACCTCCACCGTTTCGGGCTCGATCACGACCACACCGTCGTCTCGTCTCAGGAATCTCACGCGGTCACCCGGGCCCACGCCTATGGCTTCTCTGATGGCCTTCGGGATGGTTACCTGTCCCTTCGTGGTGACGGTGCTTGTCGGCATTTCGTATTACCTTGAGCCAGAATCCTTACCTATGGTAATGCCACGTCGTCCGATACGCAAGCCGGATATCTCGCCCGCCCTTGACTCGGAATGCTCAGGGCACCAGCACCGCCGCCCCCTGAATCCGCCCCGAGCGCAGCCGGTCGAGGGCCTCGTTGGCCTCCGCGAGCGCGAAGGTCTCCACCTCGGTCTTCACCGGAACCTTCGGAGCTACCTCCATCAGGTCGAGGCCGTCCTGGCGGGTGAGGTTGGCGACCGAGACGATGGAGCGCTCGTTCCAGAGCCAGGAGTAAGGAAAAGACGGGATGTCCGACATGTGGATGCCCGCGCAGACCACGACTCCGCCCTTGCGCACGGCGCGGAGGGCCGCCGGCACGAGAGAGCCGACGGGCGCGTAGATGATGGCGGCGTCGAGGGGCTCCGGCGGGAGAGCGTCCGAGGGGCCTGCCCAGACCGCGCCGAGCGATCGCGCGAACTCCTCAGCGCGTGTGTCTCCGGGGCGCGCGAAGGCGAAGACCTCGCGGCCCTCGAAGACCGCGATCTGGCAGACGATGTGGGCGGCCGCGCCGAAGCCGTACAATCCGACCCGCGTGGCGTCCCCGGCCATTCTCAGGGAGCGGTAGCCGATGAGCCCGGCGCAGAGCAGCGGCGCCGCCTCGGCGTCCGTGTAGACCTCCGGCACGGGGAAGCAGTAGCGCGCGTCGGCGACGGCCTCGCTGGCGTAGCCTCCGTCGAGGGTGTAGCCCGTGAAGCGCGCCTCGTCGCAGAGGTTCTCGCGGCCGGCCGCGCAGTGCGCGCACGTGCCGCAGGTCCAACCCAACCAGGGCACGCCGATGCGCTGTCCGACGCTCAGGCCGTCCACCCCTTCTCCCAGCTCGCTCACCGCCCCGACGACCTCGTGGCCGAGCACCAGCGGCAGCTCCGGCTCGGTCAGCTCCGCGTCGACCACGTGAAGGTCCGTTCGGCACACTCCGCAGGCCCGCACGTCGAGTCGTACCTGCCCGGCTTCGAGCGGAACGGGAGGCATCTCCGCCATCGCGAGCGGCGAACCGGGTGAGCGGAAGAGCATCGCGTGCATTGTCCGCCTCGCATCTGCGCTTGACAGGTCCCGCTACCGTAGGCGTTAAACCGCCGCGCGAAAAGGAGGAATCGCATGACCGAGATCGTTGGAATCCGAGCGAGAGAGGTCCTTGACTCCCGCGGCAACCCCACCGTCGAGGTCGAGGTGCACCTCGACAGCGGCATCTACGGCCGGGCCATCGTGCCCTCCGGGGCATCCACCGGGGCCCACGAGGCCTTGGAGCTGCGTGACAAGGACCCGGGCCGCTACGTCGGCAAGGGCGTGCTCGGCGCAGTCAAGAACATCCACGACGAGCTGGCTCCGCACCTGCTCGGCGCCGACGCGGCCGACCAGGGTGCCCTCGACTCGGCCATGCTCGCCCTCGACGGGACCGAGAACAAGAGCAAGCTCGGCGCGAACGCCCTGCTCGGCATCAGCATGGCGGCCGCCCACGCTGCGGCGGAGGCCCTCGGCCTGCCGCTCTACCGCTACCTCGGCGGCGTCCAGGCCCGCACCCTGCCCGTGCCCCTGATGAACGTCATCAACGGCGGCGCGCACGCGGACAACCCGCTCGACTGCCAGGAGCTGATGATCGTCCCCCACGGCTTCAAGTGCTTCTCCGAGGCGCTCCGGGCCGGCGCGGAGACCTTCCACACCCTCAAGAAGCTGCTCTTGAAGAAGGGCCTCGCGACCGGCGTCGGCGACGAAGGCGGCTTCGCGCCGGCGGTCGAGACCACCGAGGCGGGGCTCACGCTCCTCGTGACGGCCATCGAAGAGGCCGGCTACAAGCCGGGCGAGCAGATCTCTTTGGCCCTCGACGTGGCCGCCACCGAGCTCTACTCGGACGGCGTCTACAAGATGGAAGGCAGCGAGCGCAGCTCGGACGAGATGATCGCCTACTACACCGAGCTCATCGAGAAGTTCCCCGTGGTCAGCATCGAGGACGGCCTCGACGAGGACGACTGGGAGGGCTGGGCCAAGCTCACCGCGGCCGTCGGTGCCAAGGTGCAGCTCGTCGGCGATGACCTGCTCGTGACCAACCCCGAGCGCCTCTGGAAGGCCATCGAGTCGGCCTCGTGCAACGCGATCCTCATCAAGATGAACCAGATCGGCACGCTGACCGAGACCCTCGACGCCATCAACATGGCCAAGCGCGCGAGCTTCGGCGTGGTCATCTCCCACCGCAGCGGCGAGACCGAGGACACGACCCTGGCCGACCTCTGCGTCGCCACCAACGCCGGCCAGATCAAGACCGGCTCGCTCTCTCGTAGCGACCGCATCGCCAAGTACAACCAGCTCCTGCGCATCGAGGAGGAGCTCGGCGGCGCCGCGCGTTACGCCGGCGGCGGCGTCTTAGCGCGCTGGTCTTGGACTTGAGCACCACCGAGGAAGCAGAGCTGCTCCTCGTCTCCGACGAGGACGGCACCCGCACCATCACCCTCAACCGCCCGGCGCGTAAGAACGCCCTCAGCGGTGGGCTGGTGCGGGCTCTCTGCGACGCGCTGAGGGTAGCCGCACGCGAAGACGAGGTGCACGTCGTCGTCATCACCGGCGCCGGCGACACCTTCTGCGCGGGCGGCGACCTCAGCCCGGGAGCCTCGGGAGCCATGGCGATGCACGAGGATCGACTCGGCTTCGTCGAGCTGCTCTCCGTGCTCGCCGGCGTGGGCAAGCCGACGGTCGCCAAGGTCAACGGCCGCGCCCTCGGCGGGGGCTTCGGCCTCGTCCTGGCCTGCGACCTCGCCGTCGCCTGCCGCTCGGCCCAGCTCGGCACCCCCGAGGTGCGCCTGGGCCTCTTCCCGATGATGATCATGCCCCTGGTGCTCCGGCACCTGGGCCGCAAGCGCACCCTGGAGCTCATCCTGACCGGCGGTCGAATGAGCGCTGACGAGGCCCTCACGGCCGGCTGCCTCAACCGGGTCGTGGACGACGACGCCCTCGACGAGGCCACCGCTGAGCTGGTGACGCGCCTGCGCTCCTTCTCTCCGGCCGTGCACCGGCTGGGGCTGCAGCACTTCCACCGGATGGCCGACCTCCCCCTGGAGCCGGCCACCGCGCTCCTCGCCGACGGGCTCGGCCTCAACACCCTCCTGGAGGACACGGCGGAGGGCATCTCCGCTTTCCTCCAGAAACGAAGCCCGTCCTGGCGAGGGCGATAGGAGCAGACAATGGTTTCCCGCAAGGCTTTCCGCTTGGCCGCGCTGCTCTCTGCGGCGCTCCTCTTGAGCGCCGTGACAGGCCTCGGCTGCAAGAAAGAAGGGCCCGCCGCGCCCGAGAAGGAGCCCGCGCCGGCGGCCGCCGCGCCCGCTGCGACGCCGGAGCCGAAGCCGGCCGAGGAGGCGAAGCCCAAGCCTCCCGAGGAGAAGAAGCCCTCCGCGGCCGAGAAGAGGGCCGCCCTGAAGGAGCGCGCCGAGAAGACCTACCGCGCCGTGTACTGCGCCGTGCAGGTCGGGCAGCCCGAGGCCGCCGACAAGGCCTACAAGGACCACGAGTTCAAGAGCCCGTCCCACTTCCATCGCCTCTGGAAGCGCCTTGCCGACAAGGAGCCCGCGTGGGCCAAGTCCGTGGTCGCGGCCACCGACGAGAAGAGCTGCGAGAAGAAGAAGTGAGCGGCACGCCCATGGAGCGCTGGCGGGATCGCGTCGCCCTGGTCACCGGCGCGTCCAGCGGCATCGGCCGCGCCGTGGCGGGTGCGCTCTGCTCGGACGGCATGAAGGTCGTCGTCACCGCGCGTCGCGAGGAGAGGCTCTTACAGATCGCTCGCGAGATGGAGCCCTTCGGCGGGACCCTCTGTCCGGTCAAGGCCGACCTCAGGGACGACTCCGACATCGCCCGCCTCTTCTCCGTCGTGCGTGAGCGCTTCGGCGGAGTGGACGTGCTCGTGAACAACGCGGGCCTCGGGCGCAGGGCTCCTCTCATGGAGGGCCCGGCCGAGGACTGGCGCGAGATGCTCGACGTCAACGTCTACGCGCTCTGCCTGTGCACCAGGGAAGCTGTGGCCGACATGCGGCGCCGCGGCGACGACGGCCACGTCATCCACGTCTCCTCCATGGGCGGCCACCGGGTTCCGCAGGGTAGCGGCGTCTACGCGGCCACCAAGTTCGCCGTGAGGGCCTTGACCGAGTCCCTGCGCCAGGAGCTTCGCGCGGCCGGCAGCGACATCAGGGTGAGCGCCATCAGCCCGGGCTTCGTCGAGACCGAGTTCGCCGAGGTCTTCAGCCGCGACCCCGCGGCCGCGGAGGCCACCTACGGCCGTTTCCCCGTGCTCCAGCCCGAAGACGTGGCCGAGATGGTGCGCTTCGTGCTCTCGAACCCGGCCCACGTGCAGGTCCACGACCTCCTCGTGAGGCCGACGAGGCAGGTGAGCTGAGGGGCCTCGCACCGGCAGTCGGGCTCATCCTGGTGGTAGCCGCCGCCGGGTGTCCGGCCACAGATCCCTGCACGGTCGCGTGCGAGCACGCCGCTCGTCTCAGCGCCGACTACTTCGCAGCCGAGGGGCGCCTCGATCGCGACGCGCTCGGGCGCAGGGAGCCCCTGATGGTCGAGCGCTGCGAGCCCCATTGCCGGGAAGGCCGCCTCGACGCCGATTGTCTGCGGAAGGCCAAGAGCTTCAAGCACCTCGCTCGCTGCGCCACGAGGTAGTTGACGACCCACCGAGTCGACCCTACCTTGGCGCGCCGTCAACATGCCGCCGGAGGAAGAAATGGTGTCGTCGCTCGCGGCAAACCCGGACGTCTCCGCCATCACGGAGAAGGTCCGCGCAGAAGCCGCCTTCGTCCAGCCCCTGACCGAGGCCATCGCCAGGGTGATTGTCGGCCAGAAGAGCATGGTGGAGCACGTGCTCATCGGCCTGCTGACAGGCGGACACGTCCTGATGGAGGGCGTGCCCGGGCTCGCGAAGACCCTCACGGTCAGCACGACCGCGTCCGCTGTGGGCGTGCGCTTCCAGCGCATCCAGTTCACCCCGGACCTGCTGCCCGCCGACATCATCGGCACGGTGGTCTTCGACCCTGACTCGCGCACCTTCGGCACCAAGAAGGGCCCTGTCTTCGCCAACCTGATCCTGGCCGACGAGATCAACCGCGCCCCGGCCAAGGTGCAGTCGGCCCTGCTCGAGGCGATGCAGGAGAAGCAGGTCACCATCGGTGAGGAGACCCACCCCCTCGACGAGCCCTTCGTCGTGCTCGCCACCCAGAACCCCATCGAGCAGGAGGGCACCTACCCCCTGCCCGAGGCCCAGGTCGACCGCTTCATGCTCATGCTCAAGGTCGACTACCCGACCCGCGACGAGGAGCGGCTGATCCTCGACCGCGTGGCCGACGAGCCCCTCGCGAAGGTGGACCCGGTCGTGGACGGGCAGACCCTGCTCAAGGCCCGCGAGGCCGTGCGCGGCATCTACCTCGACCCCAAGCTCAAAGACTACATCGTAGAGCTGGTCCACACGACGCGTTTCCCCGACCGCCACGGCCTCGAAGACCTCGTGCCGCTCATCCAGTACGGCGCCAGCCCGCGCGCCTCCATCTACCTCGCCGTGGCGAGCCGGGCCCACGCCTTCCTGCGCGGCCGCGGCTACGTCATCCCGGAGGACATCAAGGCAATCGGCTACGAGGTGCTGCGCCACCGCGTGATCCTGACCTACGAGGCCGAGGCCGAGGAGGTAAGCGCCGACGAGGTCATCCGGCGCGTCTTCGAGACCGTAGAGGTGCCCTGAGGGTTTCACGATGGACGCCCGCGAGCTGCTGCGCGAGGTCCGGCGCATCGAGATAATCACCCGCCGCCTGGTCCAGGACACCATGGCGGGGTCCTACCACTCCGTCTTCAAGGGCCGCGGCATGTCCTTCGACGAGGTGCGGCCCTACCAGCCGGGCGACGAGATACGCCTCATCGACTGGAACGTGACCGCGCGCACGGGAGAGGTGCACGTCAAGCAGTTCGTGGAGGAGCGGGAGCTGACCGTCGTGGTCGCCGTGGACGTCTCCGCCTCCATGAGGACTGGCAGCGGCGACATGACCAAGACCGACCTCGCGGCCAGGCTCGCCGCGACGGTGGCGCTCTCCGCGATCCACAACGGCGACCAGGTGGGCCTGCTCCTCTTCAGCGACGGCAAGCACCGCTTCGTGCCGCCGAAGAAGACCCGCGGACACGCCCTTCGCGTCATCCGCGAGGTGCTCGCCGCCGAGCCCGAAGACGGCGCGGGCACCGACCTCGCCGGCGCCCTCGACTACCTGGGCCTCATCCTGCGCCGTCGCTCGGTGGTCTTCCTCGTCAGCGATCTCACGGACGTCTCGGGCTGTGAGCGCCAGGTCCGCGCCATGACCCAGCGCCACGACCTCATCCCGCTCCACATCCGCGACCCCATAGAGCTGGACCCGCCGTTCCTCGGCACCCCTCTGCTCAAGGACCTCGAGGACGGCTCCTTTCTCCACCTGCCGCTCATCTGGGCCCCCTTCCGGCGGCGCCTCAAGGCCGCGGTGGCCGCGCAGATCGCCGAGGTGGAGACGCTCTTCCACCGCGCCGGCACCGACGTCGTGCCGGTCGAGCTCGGCCAGAGCCCGGTCGGCCCGCTGCTCCGCTACTTCCGGCTGAGGGCGAAGCGCCAATGAGGTGGGCGGCCGCCATATTCGCGCTCGGGCTCTCGCTCGTGGCCCCCGCGGCCTTCGCGGAGGACGCCTCTGCTCCATCTGCCGCGGACACGGGCTCCCCTCCCGCCGCCGGCGAGCCCGCGGCGACTCCCAAGGCCGAGCCCCCGCCCGTCGACCCCCCGGTCATCGAGGTCGTGCCTCCCAAGGCGGTCTGGCACCTCGGCACCAGGGAGGAGCTCAAGGTCCGCATCAGCCACGACCCGCGCCTCGACGTCTTCTTCCCGGACCGCCCCGCGACCCCCGGCTTCCACCTGCACGAGCTGCGCGACCGCCGCTCGGAGGGTCCGGGTGGGGAGGTGGAGCGCGTCCTGACCCTGGTCCTGGTGCCCATGCGCATGGACGCTATTCGCCTGCCCACGGTCGACGTCGCATGGCGCCGCCGAGACAACGCCGACGACGCCGGCACCGTCCCCGTCGAGCTCGGCCGCGTCACGGTGGTCGGGGCCCACAAGGATCCGCGCGAGGCCTCTCTGGCCGGCCCCCCGAAGGGCCTGCCCGTGCTCCACCGCAACACCGCGCTCATCGTCGGCGCCGCGGCCCTGGCCGCCGCGCTGGCCGCGGTTTTGCTCACCCTGCTGGTCGTGGCCCTCGTGCGCCGCTTCATCCTCGGCCGCGCGAAGCCGGCGCTCCCCGCGGACGTCGTCGCCCTCGCGGCCCTCGACGAGCTCGAGGCGAACACCACCCTCCTCGATCACGCCCCGGAGCAGTACGTGACCCGCGTCTCCGAGATCCTGCGGGCCTACCTCGGCGGGCGTTTCCATTTCGAGGCCCTCGAGGCCACGAGCACGGAGCTCCTCGCCTGGGCCGACGCCTCGAAGCCCGCGGGCTTGGGCACGCTGGAGCTCAAGGACCTGCTCTCCACCATGGACCTCGTGAAGTTCGCCCGCCAGGCGACCGGCGGTGACGAGGCCTCGTCGCTGCTCGGGCGTGTGCGCGAGGTCGTGCTGCGCACCCGAGAGAAGGCCGAGGAGCGGGCCGCCCGCGAGGCCAGGGCGCGCGCGCTGATCCCGGGGCACGTGGAGCGCGCCCACGCTCTGGGCGTCGATCTCGTGGTGGGCGGCGTGCTGGCCGCGGGCCTCCACCTGGCCGCCGGCATCACCAAGGACCCGCTGCTGGCGATCGGCGGAGCGGTCTTGCTCGGCGCCTGGATGCTCCTGCGCGACGTCGCTTCCCGCTCCCCCGGCAAGGTGCTGGCCGGCCTGCGCATCGCACCGGCGAGCGACGGCACCGTCCGCGCCGGCGCCGACTCCGAGGAGGCCGTCCCAGCCGGCACGCGCGCGCTCAGGAACCTGCTCCCGGCTACCCTGGCCTTCCTGCCTGCCGAGGTGATCGCGGCCCTGCTGCTGCCGGGCGGCCGGCGTCTCGGCGACCTGCTCGCGCGCACGCGTGTGCTGCGGGTGCGTGAAGGCGGCGTCGAGGTCGGCCTGGGCGTGCTCGTGGCTTCGTGGATCCTGGCGATCTGTGCGTCCGTGGGACCGCCGCTGTGGGCCCTGATGAAGCTCCCGGGGGCGGGGCCATGAGCGACTTCGAGCTGGCATACCCGGCGGTGCTCGCGCTCCTGCCCGTGGTCTGGGCGGTGGCCCTGGGCGCGCGTGGGCCCCTGAGGCGCCGGCGTAGTGACCTGCCGTCGGCGCGCGTGGCCCTGGCGCGCGACGTCCTGCGCAAGCACCTGCTCCTCCGCGGCCTGATCGCTCTGCCGCCGTTGCTTCGCCTGCTGGCCCTCACCGCGATTGTCGTGGCGCTCGCCCGCCCGAGGAGCACCGACAGCACCGTGGTCAGCGGAGAGGGCATCGACGTGCTCTTCGCCCTCGACATGAGCGGCTCCATGAACGCCGTCGACCTCACCGACGACGCCATAGTCAAGCACCAGGAGCGCGGGGAGGAGCCCCCGAACCGCTTCGAGACCGCCCGCGTGCTGCTCTCCCGCTTCGTCGAGGCGCGCAGGGAGGACCGCATCGGCCTGGTGATCTTCGGCAAGGAGGCCTACCTCAAGTTCCCGCCGACCCTCGACTACGACCGCATCGTCGAGGACATGAAGACCCTCGTGCTCGACGACGGGCGCCGCGGCCGCGCCGCCCGCTGCTCACACGCCTGCACCATCGACCGCGGCGGCACCGCCATCGGCGACGCCCTCGCGCGTGGATATCGGAGGCTCCGCCGCTCGGACGCCAAGAGCCGGGTCATCGTGCTCATCACCGACGGCAAGAACGAAGGCGGCCGCATCGACCCCGACACCATGGCCGACGAGCTGGCCCGCCTGCCCGAGGGAGAGCGCATCCAGGTCTACACGATCCTCGTCGGCGACCCCGCGCTGACGCGCCTGCCCGTGGTGGACCCATTCACGGGCAGCTTCGCGCGGGCGCGCGACGGCAGCCTCGTCTACCGCAGGCCGGGCCGAAGCTTCCCCACCGACCCGGACCTGCTGAGACGCGTCGCCGAGCGCACGGGCGGGGTCTTCTGGGAGACCCCCGACCAGGAGTCCTTCCGGCAGGCCTTCTCGGACCTCGAGCGCACGCTCTTCCAGAAGGAGCTGACCATCCGCCACCGGGAGCTCTTCATGACGCCGGTGCTGGTGGCGCTCGGCCTTCTGCTGCTCGAAGGGCTATTGGCGGCCCTCGTGCTGAGGAGGGTGCCATGATCACGCTTCTCGACGGCCTGGTCTTCGAGCGCCTCGACCTGTGGTGGCTCCTGCTCGCGCCGCTGCTCCTGGCCGCCGCCTTCGTGCTGGAGGCCTGGCTCGCGCGGCGTGCGCTGGCGAAGATCGGGAGCCCCGAGCTGGTTCTGCGCCTGCTCCGCCGCGCCTCTGGCGCGAGGCGTTTCTGGCGGCGGGCCCTTTGTGTGGCGGCGCTGGCCCTCGTCGCGGTGGCGGCCCTGCGCCCGCGCGCTGGCTTCAAGGCCCAGCGTGTCCAGCACGTGGGCATCGACGTCGCAGTGCTCGTGGACGTCTCTCGCTCGATGCTGGTGCCGGACGTGCCCCCGAACCGCCTCAAGGCCGCCACCTCGGAGATCAGCGCCCTGCTCGACCGCCTCCAGGGAGGCCGCGTGGGGCTCGTGCCCTTCGCCGGTGTGCCCTTCGTGCAGTGCCCGCTCACCTCGGACCACGAGGTCATCCGCCAGTACCTCGCCGATCTGAGGGTCGCCGACATGCCCGTGCCGGGCACCGATCTCGGGCGCGCGCTGCGCCTCGCCCTCGACGTGCTCGGCCTCGAGCCCGAAGTTACGAGCAGCGACCCAGCGGGCGAAGGAGAAGAGCAGGGCCGCCGCGCCGTCGAGAAGGTGCGGCGTTACCAGGGCTCGCGCCACAAGGCCGTGGTGGTGCTGACCGACGGCGAGGACTTCGGCGAGGGCCTCGAGGAGGCATTGGAGGAGGTCTCCGGGGCGGGCGTGCCGGTCTACATCGTCGGCGTCGGGACTCCGGCCGGGAAGCCGGTGCCCACGCTGGACGAGGAGGGCGCCCAGACCGGCGTGCAGAAGGACGAAGAGGGCAAGCCGGTCTTCAGCGCCCTCGGAGAGGACGTGCTCGAGCGTGTGGCCGCGGCAACCGAAGGCTCCCGCTTCATGTTGGGTCAGGGATCGGTCGTGGGTCCGCTCTATGCGCAGCTCGACCGGCTCGAGAAGCAGGAGTACGAGGACCAGGTGCGCAAGCTCCGGGAGGATCGCTACGCCATCCCGTTGGCGCTTGCGCTGCTCCTTCTCCTGCTCGAGCCGTGGCTGAGCGAGAAGAGGAGGCGCCCGAAGGTGCGCGCGAAAGGCGCCACTGCGGCCTTGCTCGCCGTGGGCCTCGCCGCCGGCCTCGCGGGCTGCGACTTCGACGAGTCGCCCTACGTGGTCGAGAGCAGCGCCGTGAACAAGGCCCTCGAGGCCATCGCCGACGATCGCGCGAGCGAGGCTGTCGGCTACATCGAGGAGGCTCGCGAGGACCTACCGGACAGGCCCGAGCTCGATCTGGACGAAGGGCTTGCGCTGCTGGCCGCCGCGGAGCCAAAGGAAGCCCAGAAGAAGCTCGAGAGGTCCCTTGAGCGAATCGGGACGGAGTATCGGACCAAGGTGTTGTACGCGCTCGGGCTCGCTCACGCGCGGGAGGCGCTTGGTCACGAGGAGCTGGCGCGGGCGATAGCGGCCGGGGTGAAGGCGGCGGCAGGGGCGAAGAAGGGGCAGGGGCAAGGGCAAGGGCAGGAGGAAGAGCAGGGCCAGATGAGGCAGAGGGTGGAGGACGTGGCGGCCTTGTCGCTCTCCGAGTGGCGGCGGGCGCGCGACCTCTTCGAGGAGGTGCTGCGCCGCCAGACGGAGCACGAAGGTGCGCGCCGCGGCCTCGAGGTGGCCCTCTACCGGACCGATCCGCCGTGCCGTTACAAGGACCTCCAGGGTGAGCCGGACGATCCGCCTCGCCCCCCGCGTGCCCTCGAGCTCGACCAGGCCAGCCACCAGGCGAAGATCGAGTCTCTGCTGTGCCCCGACGACACCGACCAGTACGGCCTCGCGGTGCCCAGGGGCGCGCGCATGTTCGTCTCGGTGGAGGGCTCGAGCGACCAGGGCAAGGCCGTTCTGAAGGCCCGCGGCATCCCCCACATCGACGAGGACCCCGACCGCACGCGCATCGACGGCCTCGCGGCGCCCGAGGACCTCGACGTGGTCTTCGAGGTGCGACACCGCGATCCCCTCGAGGGCGAGGTCGCCTACAAGCTAGACGCCCTCGTCCTGCCCGACTGCCACGTGCTCGACGGCGAGGACCCGCCCGACGACCGCCCCGGTGCCGCCAAGCGGGCCGACCACCTCGTCGAGGCGCCCATGCGTCTCTGCCCGGGGGACCTGGACCACGTGGCCGTCGAGCTGACCGAAGGCCTGAGCCTGCTCGTGCTCGCGGACGTGACCGACCCACAGCAGGGGCAGGGCCAGCCCCAGGCACAGGGCGGAGCGCCGCCGCAGCCGGGCAAGGGACCGCGCGTTCCCGGCCAGCCGAAGGACGTGGCGCCCGATGTCGTCGTGACGGACCTGAAGGGCGAGGTGCTCGTCCGTGGGGTCGGCGGGGGCGGGCGCATCCTCGCGGTTCTCCCCGAGCCCGAGCCGGGCGGCTACGTGGTCTCCGTCCGCGCACCCAAGAGCCATCCGCGCCTCGAGACCCCCTACAGGCTCACGGTGATCAGGGTGCCGCCCTGCCCGGAGGGGGATATCGACGACTTCGCCGCCGCCCAGCAGGGCGCGCCCGAGAACGACGGCCCCGACCAGGCCACCCAGATCCGGCCCGGCTCCATGACGGTAGGCCGCGTCTGCCCCGGCGACGAGGACTGGTACGCCTTCGAGGCCGACGAGAAGGAGGAGACCCAGGTCGAGGTCAGCTTCGACCGCTCCCGCGCGAAGCTCATGGTCGACGGCTACCTCGGCGACGACGTCTCGGGGCCGGCGAAAGAGGCGGCGAGCGTGCCCTCGGGGGCCGTGTTCACGGTGCCGAAGCTCGAGGAGGCCGAGGCGCCCAAGGTGCGGGTCAAGGGAGAGGGCGAGGAGGACCAGGGCATCTACCTGCTCCGCCACGTCGCTCAGCCACCGCGGCAGCAGCAGGATCAACAGGATCAGCAGCAGAACCAGGACCAGCAGGATCAACAGGATCAGGAGGACCAAGAGCAGGGGCAGGACAAGGGCCAGAACCAGCAGCAGGAGCAGCCGAGCGCGCTGGACCAGCTGCTGCAGGACATGGACCAGAACCCGAAGAACCTCGAGGCCGAGGAGGCCGCGAAGAAGCTCCAGGGCACCATTGTCGTGCCTCTGCGTGACTGGTAGGCCCTCAGCCGTGCCTCGACCTCACCCATCCCGACTCCTGGCTCTGGTCCTGGACCTGGTCCTGGTCTCGTGCTTCCTCCTGGCTCCAGCCGAGGCTGCCGCCCAGAAGGGCACCATCACCATCGCGGTGGAGCCCCGCCAGGTCAGGGTCGGTGACGACATCGAGGTCACGGTCGAGGCCAGCGGCTCCATCGACGCCATCCAGGCTCCCGCGGCAAGCGGGCTGCCCATGGAGTCGGCCGGCCAGAGCTCCTCCATCTCGCTCGTCAACGGCCGCATGAGCTCCCAGATCGAGCACCACTACCGCGTAGTCCCCGACCGCCCGGGTGACTTCACCATCGGACCGGCCCTGGCGCTGATGCGCGGCCGCGCGGTGGCGCGCTCGAAGACGGTGCAGGTGAAGGTCACCCCCGCTCCCGAGCTGCGCCCCATCTCTCCGGAAGCACAGGACCTCCCGTCCTTCGAGGGCCAGGCCGTCTTCGCCATCGCCGCGGTCCCCCGCGGTGAGGTCGTGGTGGGTGAGGCCTTCCAGTTCAGCCTCGAGCTCTACATCCGCAGGGGCCTCCCCGTCCGCGGCGCCGAGCTCTCCAAGGCCCCCGAGCTCGACGGCTTCAAGAAGGAGGACCTCCTCCAAAACCGCCGGAGGCGACCGGCCCGCCGCACCGTTCGCATCGGCGGCACCCTCTACGACGTGCACACCCAGGACCGCTCCCTCCTCATCCCCCTCGGCACCGGCGAGCGCTCCCTGGGCAAGAGCGAGTTCGTGGTGCAGATCGCCAAGGGCTTCCGGTCGCGCCGCAAGAAGGTCCGCACGCGCCCCGTCAGCGTCCGCGTGGTCGAGCCCCCCGCGAGGGGCCGCCCCTCGGGCTTCGTGCCGGGCGTGGTGGGCAAGTTCAAGCTCAGCGGCGGCCCCGATCTGAAGCGAGGTCGGACCGTCCGTGTGGGAGAGCGCGTCCTCGTCGACCTGCACGTCTCCGGCGCCGGCAACCTCGACGCCGTCCCCCAGCCCTCGCTCGAGGTGCCCTCCGGGGTCAGGATCGAGACCATCCCCGGCCGCGACTGCCCTGACCGCCAGGTCGGCACGGAGGGAGTCGAGGGCCGCTGCCGCTTCCAGACTGTCATCTTCCCCGAGAAGCCCGGCGAGCTGAAGCTGGGCCCCGCGCGCCTGGCCTTCTTCGACCCCGCCAGCCGGAGCTACAAGACCGCGGCGGTCGGGCCGTGGCTCTTGCGGGTCGCAGGCGCTGCCGCGGCAGCCGGCGTCACCGCGCGCCCCGGCCAGGCGCCCCCGCCAGAGCTCGGCCCTATCGAGCCGCCGCTCCTCGACCGCGCCGGCCGCCGTCCAATCTCCGGCCGCCTGCCAGCCCCGCCGCCGCCCTGGCTTGCCCTCGGGGCGCCCGTCCTCTTTCTTCTGCTCTTCCACTGGGCGCTCTCCGTGATGCGCCGCCGCCGGGCCGATCCGCTCCGCGCGCGGCGCCTCGTCGTGGATGAGGCAGCCCGGTCCCTGACCTCCTCACGCCTCACCGGCGCCGATCTCGCCGCCGCCACCACCGACTCTCTGCGCTCGGTGCTCGTCGCGTGCCACCGCGTCGATCCTCGGGGCGTGTCCATAGGCACGCTGCACAACCAGCTCGTAGACGCCGGCATGGACGCCGCCGTGTGCGACGAGCTGACCTCGGTCCTCGAGGCCGCCGAAGGAGCCCGCTTCGCCGGCGGGTCCGGCGCCGAGGAGCTTCGGGACCGCGCGCTCGCCCTCGTCAAGACGCTGGGGGCCTGAGGTGACCAGAGCCGCCGCCGCCATATCCCTCCTCCTCGCCCTGCTCCTCGCGGGTCCGGTCGCCGCCCAGCAGCCCGACGCCGTCGTCGGCCCCGTCCTGCAGCAAGCCTTCGCCGGCGACCTCGAGGGCGCCGCCGCTCGCCTCGACGCCCTCGCCTCGAGGAGCGACCCGGAGCCCCTCGTGCTCTGGAACCTCGCGGCCGTCCGCGCGCGTTTGGACCAGCTTGGCCGCGCTCTCCACGCCACCTTGCGCCTCCTCGATCACGACCCGCCCGCGGACCTGAGGCGCCGCGCCACGGAGCTCCAACACCGCCTCCAGATAGAGCTGATCGAGCGCGCCCGCAAGCAGGGCTCCCCAGCGACCCTCGCCCTGCGCAGCCCCCGCTCCCTCACCGAGCGCTGGGTCCTCTTCCTCGACGCCCGTGCCTGGCGCTGGCTCTTCTACGTGTCCTCCTGGCTGGCCGTCCTCGCGCTGATGCTGCGGGCTCTGCTCGCCCGCGGACCACGACGCATCGCGGCCACGACCCTGGCCGCCCTCTGCCTGCTCGGGGCGACCCTCAGCGGCACGAGCGATCTCCTCGCCCGCGCCATGGTCGAGCCCACCCGCCTGGGCGTGGTCCTCGTCGACAGGACCCACCTGAAGGAGAGCCTCGTCGCGGGCGCGCCCACCCACGCCCTCCCCGAAGGGCTCGTCGTGCAGGTGCGCGACAAGGTAACCGAGCAGACCCTCTTCGTTCGCCTCGCCGACGGCCGCGAAGGGTACGTCGCCTCGACCTCGGTAGGCGTGGTGGACTGACCCGCTACTCGAGGTGGCGGAGCAGGAAGTCGACGAGCGACTCTCATAATAGCCCTTTCCCTGAACCGGGGACCGACACATGGCTCCGAGCATCACCTTCATCGGCACCGGCGAGGCCTTCGACCCCGACCGCCCGAACACGAGCATCCTCTACCGGGGCGGCCGCACCGTCCTGCTCGACTGCGGCTACGGCGTCCCCCACGCCTTCTGGTGTCACCACCGCGACCCCGACCTCCTCGACGCCGTCTACATCAGCCACATTCACGCCGACCACGCCTTCGGCCTCCCCCCGCTCATCCTCGGCATGCGCACCCACGGCCGTACCCGCCCCCTCACCGTCATCGGCGCCGGCCAGAACTTCGAAGCCTGGCTCATGGGAATCCTCAACCTGGCCTACCCCGGCAGCTTCGATCCGGCCAAGTGCTTCCCCATCGAGCCCCTCTCCGTCCCTCCCGGCAACCCGACAGACCTCGGTCCCCTCCGCCTCCAGACCGCGACCAGCACCCACCCGGTCCCCAACCACGCCCTGCGAATCGAGGAGTCCGGCATCTCCACCTGCTACTCCGGCGACGGCACCCCCACCGAAGACACCACGGCCCTCTTCGACGGCGCCGACCTCCTCATCCACGAGTGCTTCACCGCCGTCTCCGGCACCCCCGGCCACGGCACCGCCGCGGAGCTCCTCCCCCTCGCCACCCGCCTCGGCATCGGCACCCTCTGCCTCCTCCACATCAGCACCGAGGAGCTCGATGCCGTCCCCGCCTACGTTGACCGCCACAAGGGCGACCTCGACGTGCGAATCCCCACCCCCGGCGACCACATGGACCTGACCCCGCGGCCCGCCCCATGACCACCGCTTGCCCCACTCCCGACTCCAAGACCCAGGCCATCGAGGTCCGCAAGAAGCTCGACGCCCTCCGCGCCCCAGCCCGCCGCGAGTGGTCCAAGACCGCCATCCCCACCTCCATGGAGGTCATCGGCGTCAAGGTCCCGGACATGCACCCCCTGTCTCGAGACCTGGCCGCCAGCCTCAAGCGTCGCGACCCCACCACCATCCTGGACACGGCCCGCCACCTCATCGCCGACGGCGCCCTCGAGACCCGCCAGACGGCCTACCAGCTCCTCTGGGTCCGCCGGCGCCAGGTCTTCCCCCTTCTCGGCCCCCCCGAGATCCTCGAGCTCGGCCATGGCATCGACAACTGGGGCTCGGTCGACACCTTCGCCGCTCTCGTAGCCGGCCCCGCCTGGCGCGACGGACGCATTCCCACCTCCCTCGTCCACTCCTGGGCCGCCTCCCCAGACCGCTGGTGGCGCCGCACAGCCCTCGTCTGCACCGTCGCTCTCAACCAAAAGGCCCGCGGCGGCACCGGCGACCCCACACGCACCCTCGCCCTCTGCCGCCTCCTCCTCGAAGACCGAGACGACATGGTCGTCAAGGCCCTCTCCTGGGCCCTCCGCGAGCTCGCCAAGCGCGACCCTACCGTCGTCGCCGACTTCCTCGCCGCCAACGACAGCGCCCTCGCCCCGCGTGTCCGCCGCGAGGTCCGCGCCAAGCTCGAGACCGGCCGCAAGCCGTAGACCTCGACCACAGCCGGCCGCCCTTCTCCGCGCCCGGTCGATAAGGGGCCTGTGTCTCTGCACACCTCTCCGGTGTCGCCGCGCGCCATCCCTCCGAGCGCACCGGCCCGCCGACAGAAACCCCGCCCCGGAGGTCCCCAACAATGCTCCCTCGCTCCAAGCTCCACGCCGGCGGCCAGCCTCTCGTAGCCCTCGACTCCGCCGTCGGCGACACCGACCCGCGCCTGTCCGTGCCATCCCGCAGACACCCCCGCCTGGCCTCACGCGGCGACTTCCCCCACGAGCATCTCGACGTCTACTGGCTCGCCCTCGACCTGACCGCCTCCGCCCACGCTCTGGCAAAGCGCCTCCCCCCG
>CAZQPP010000059.1:0-16661 GCA_964594295.1 uncultured Myxococcales bacterium
CGCCGCCCTCGCAGACGTGGTTGCCGCAAGCCTTGAACTTGCAGTCCTCGGCGCAGGAGAAGGGGCTCTCGCCTCTCTCGCAGGTCTTGTTGCCGCAGGCCGTGCCGCAGTCCTGGGGACAGGTCGTCGGGTTCTCGCCGCAGGCGAAGCCGATGCAGTAGCCGTCGCCGCAGTCGTTCGTCCCCGCGGGGGAGCGGCAGCAGTCGTCGGGGCAGCTCAGGGGGTTCTCACCGCAGGGCGAGCAGATGCTGTCCCCGCAGGTCGCGCAGTCACACGGGCAGGTCTGCACGTCCTCGGCCGGGTCGCAGACGTCGTTGCCGCAGCGGCAGTCCGTCAGGCCCTCGTCCTCCATGCCGTCGCAGTCGTTGTCGGCGGCGTCGCAGAGGGTCTCGTCCAGGGTCTCGTAGGAGGGGCGCTGGGCGGCGTAGATCTCCTCGTTGCACGGCAGCCACGCCCCGTCTACGCACAGCTCGGGCGGCTTCGTGGTGCCCTCGCACACGCCGAGCTGGTTCTCGCAGCGCGCGGGCTCCTCGCCGCAGGGGAAGACGTCGGGGGACTCGCCGGTGTCCTGCCCTTCGTCGGGGACCGGCGTCCCCTCGTCTTCGCGGACGTCCTCTTCTCCCGGTCCGGGGTCCTCCTCGCCCTCGTCGGTGAGCTCGGTGCCCTCGTCCTCCTCCTCGTCGCCGGTGTCCTTGACGGTCGAGCCGGTGTCTACGGGAGTCGCCGTGGCGTCGGTGCCGGCGGCCTCATCCGTCTTGCAGCCGAACACTGACAGCGCCAGCAGCAGGCAGGCGAGCAGGGCCGGCGTGCCGACGGCAAAGAAGGAGTAGCGTGACCGAGTTGCTAAGCCGTGCATAGGAACCTCCATTCCCTCGGCGCACGCTAGTCAATCGGGGAGGGCCCGGCAACAAAACGAGGCCCGTGTGTGAGTGGCGTTCAGGAGCCCGGGCTCGGGCAGGGGCAAGGGCAGGGGAGCGGCGTGCGGCGTTGGGCGCCGCTCGCCGCTAGTCGGGTGGCGCTGAAGTTCGTGGTCTTATTCTCGGCGAGGGCCGGCGAAATAGCCTTCGAACTTCTGTGACGCCCGACTAGAGACCGGGGTCGCCGAGGAGCAGCCCCACGTCCACGCGCTCGTATTCGGCCGCGACGATCCTCCACTCGCCGTCCTCTTCGAGCTCCCAGCTCAGCTCGAACTCGAAGGCCCCCGCCGAGTGGGGCGCGAGGTCGGCGAGGGTGGCCCCCGCTCCGCCGCGCGCGAGCACGGCCCTGAGGCTGGCCTCCACGTGGGTGTCGTCCTGGGCTTCGACCTCGCGGCCGACCTCGAAGAAGCGGTTCCACGAGCCGCGCTGCATGTGCATGAAGATGATGCCCCGGGCCTGGTCCCGGTCGATGCCCTGGCCGTGGGGGCCGCGCCCGCTGAAGCCCTGCGACAGGCGGGAGATGAGGGGCTTCGGCTCCCTGCTCTCGGCCGCCGCGATCATCTCGTCCAAGACCGCGTTCACCGCCTCCTCCGGGAGGAGCTGCTCACCGCTCGGCCACAAGAGCCAGGCGGCCAGCACCGCGACGACAACGGCTCCGATTACGATGTTTCGCATGCTCAGCCTCGCCGGCGGTAGGTGCCGATCAGTTCTCCCTGAGCACGTGCTCGTCGTACTCCACCTCGAAGCGGTGGCGATGCTTCGCCTCTACCTCCGCGAGCCACTCGAAGAGCTTGATCAGGGCGGGGTCCGAGGTCTGGGCGGCCATGTCCCTGTACAACCGGGCGGCCGCGTCCTCCCTCTTCATCGCGACCACGAGGGCCTGGTCGTAGCTCATGTCCGGCGTGGGCTCGACGTCGACGAGGTAGTCGGCGAAGGAGAGCGTCACCGCCTGCTTGCGCACCTTCACGTTGTCGGGGTTGGCCTGGACCTTCCGCAGGCGGGCCTCGTGCCCGCGCTCTTCTGCGGCGAAGTGCTCGAAGACCTCGACCATGGCCGGCTGCGAGGCGCTCTTGGCCAGGGACTCGTAAAACTCTGCCGCAGCAGCTTCACGGCTGATGGCCAGCGCGAGCACGTCATCAACGGTGTCTAGGTCGGTCATGTGCGAGGCTCCTTCTCGTCTGGTTTTCGCCGGCCCAAGATGCGACGCCGCGCGCCCTTTGACAAGCCCCGGCTGACTCGCGCTTGCGCGGAGCAGTTCACGTCCATTACATGAGCGCCCACCGGCGCGGCGTCCCGGCCGTGGCCCTATCACCGAGATGCGACCACAATGAGCGATTCAAAAGCCTCGTGGCGTTTTCCGCGCGAGTTCTGGACCGCGAACCTCGTCGAGCTCTTCGAGCGCGCCGCCTACTACGGCGTGTTCATCGGCCTCGTAGTCTACCTGACCCGAAACTACGGCTTCAGCGACGTCGGCGCCGGGTGGGTGGCGGCCTACCTCGCCGCCGGCATCTACCTGGCCCCGACCTTCGCCGGCGCGTGGGCGGACAAGGCGGGCTTCAGGACCGCGCTCAGCGCCGCCTTCGGGCTGTTGACCGCTGGCTACGGCCTGCTCGGCCTGTTCGGCAGCCCGGAGGTGCAGCCCCTCGTGGGGCAGGACGCCGGCAAGGTCGCCGCCGTCGTGGCGCTCACCCTCATCCTCCTCGGCGGGGCTATCGTGAAGCCGGTCATCAGCGGCACCGTGGCCAAGGCCTCAGACGAGCACAACCGCGCCCGCGCGTTCTCGATCTTCTACCAGGTCGTGAACATCGGCGCCTTCATCGGCAAGCTCCTCGCCAAGCCCCTGCGGACGGAGCTGGGCCTCGAGTACGTGAGCTTCTACTCCGCCTTCATGGCCGCCTGCGGGCTGGTGGTCGTCCTCCTCTTCTACCGGGGCGTGGACACCAAGGGCGAGGGCAAGTCGGTGGCGGAGGTCATCGACGGCTTCAAGAAGGTCCTGACCAACATGCGTTTCCTCGCGTTGATCATCATCGTTGGTGGGTTCTGGGCCATCCAGGGCCAGATGTACGCCTCCATGCCCAAGTACGTCCTGCGCACCGTCGGTGAGGGCGCCAGCCCCGAGTGGATCGCCAACGTCAACCCCATCATCGTGGTCCTCTTCGTCGTCCCCATCACGCAGCTCGTGCGGCGCCTCAAGCCGATCTCGTCCATCGGCATCGGGCTCTTCATCATCCCCTTTACGGCCTTGACCATGGCCATGGCGCCGGTGCTCGAGCAGGCGGCCGGCCGCTCCATCAGCTTCGCCGGCTTCGACTGGCACCCGGTCACCGTCACCATCATCGTCGGCGTGGGCCTGCAGGGCATCGCGGAGTGCTTCCTCTCGCCGCGCTTCCTGGAGTTCGCCTCCAAGCAGGCGCCCCCCGGCGAGGTGGGCCTCTACATGGGCTACTCCCACCTGACGACCTTCTTCGCCTGGCTCTTCGGCTTCGTCGTCTCCGGCTACCTGCTCGACGCCTACTGCCCGGACCCCAAGACCCTCCCGGCCGCGGTACAGGAGGCCCACCGCGTCGCCCTCGAGACCGGCGCGAAGCTGCCCGAGGCATACGCGCAGGCCCACTACATCTGGTACGTCTTCGCCGGCATCGGCGTCGCGGCCTTCTTCGCGCTCCTGGTCTACACGTGGGTCGTCAACCGCATCGACGCGGCCGCCGAGGGCTCCACGGTTTGACGCGAGCCTCCTCGGCTCTCCTGGGCCCTACCGCGTGTCGGTGGTCGCCGGAGGCGCCCCGACGCCGATGTGGTTGACGGTGATCATGTTGTCCCCGCCGAGCAGGCGGAGCAGCAAAGAGGCGCCGCTGACGTTGACGAGGGTGAGGTCGAAGGCGCTGCTCGCGGGGATGGCCTCGACGCTCCTGAAGCCGCTCACGGTCACGAGCTCGCCGCCCGAGACCGGCGTCTTGGGCTGGCCGAGGGAGCTGTTGCCGACCATCCAGCCGTTGTCCTGCTCCCCGGTCTCGGTGCCGTCGAAGTGCGCCAGGGCCGTCCAGACGTTGGTCTGAGGGTTGAGCATGAAGGTCACGATGGGAGGCACGCCGGTGGTGGCCAGGCCCATGCCGAGGGCGCAGCCCCCGTCAGGCAGGAGGGCGCCGAATGTCGCCGCTCCGCCGCCGATCTCGGGCGGGCCGCTGAGGGCTGAGCTGAGCGGGAGCTCGCAGGCGGCAGGGGGCGCAGCCTGCATCGTCGAGTAGCAGCCGCCGAAGACGCACACGTGGTTCTCGGCGCAGGGCTGCAGGCTCGAGACGGCGCAGTCGTCGAGGCCGACGGTGCAGATCTCGATCGTGGTGGCGTCGGCGCAGGAGATGAGCTCCGAGCGGTCGCAGGCGTCGCAGGTGCAGACGCCCTCTTGGCAGGCGACGTCGTTTGGTGCCTCGCAGGCGGCGCAGCTCTCTCCCGGAGCGCCGCAGCGGCTCGTGTCCTGCATGGTGAAGGGCACGCAGTCGAGGGTGCCGGGCCCTTCGCAGCAGCCGTCGGCGCAGACGTCGTCGCAGCCGACGCACTCTCCGTGCCCGGTGCAGTCGGGCGCTTCGGGCGGGCAGGGGGTGTCCACCACCACTAGGCAGAGGTCCTCGTCCACCTCGCAGGTCACCACCGTCTGGCCGTCCTCCGCGCAGCGGGGGAGCGCCGTCTGGTCGCAGGGAGGCGGGCAGCACACGACGCCCTCGCAGGTGCTCCCTTCGCCCTGGAAGCCAAACTCGGTGCACTCACGCTCCGAGCTCTGGGCACACTCCTGCTCCTCCGAGCAGCACGCTCCCATCACGACCTTGCACTCGCCGTCCACGCAGGACTCGTTGTAGCCGCAGCCGTGGCCGCACTGTCCGCAGTGGTCGGGGTCGGAGTCGAGGTTCGCGCAGTCCTCGCCGAAGCAGAGCTTCTCGAAGGGCAGGCAGGCGTCCTTGCACACGCCCTCCTCGCAGCGCTGCCCGACGTTGCACATGTTCCTGCAGCCGCCGCAGTTGCGCTCGTCTTTCGAGTAGTCGACGCACTCGCCGCGGCACGCGCTCAGCCCGCCGGCGCACTCCGGGGTGGTGCAGACGCCGCTCTCGCAGCTGGCCGAGTCCTCGCAGGCGGTGTCGCAGCTGCCGCAGAAGCGCCGGTCTTTGTTGAGGTTGCGGCAGAGCTCCCCGCAGCGCGTGTAGTCGGGAGGGCACTGGCAGGTGCCGTCGATGCACGCCTCGGTGCCCTTGCAGATGGTGTCGCAGTCGCCGCAGGCGTAGGCGTTGGACTGGGTGTCCATGCAGTGGTCGCCGCAGCGGACCATGTTGTCCTCGCAGGGGCCGGGGAACCAGCCGAGGCCGCCGCCGCTGAAGTGGTGCACGGGCGCGGTGAACCTGCCATCCGCGTGGGTCGTCGGCACGGCGGTCCAGCCTCCCGCCGGCGTCGTCCACCAGACCGAGATCTGCTCGGTGGTGGGGCCTATGGGCAGCCCGGTGGCGGGAAGCTCGAAGCTCACCTCGGCGGCCGCCTCGAAGAACAGCCCCTCCGGCTCGAAGCGCACGAGCAGGCCGAGGGGCGTGAAGGGGGCCGTCGCGTTGAGGCCCGCGTCCACCGTCAGGGTGATGGTCTCCTCCTCGGGGAGGGCGTTCTCCGGGATGCTCAGCAGCACCGCGCCGGCGAGCCCTATGGTCCCTCCCTCGGGCCCGATCTCGAACGAGGCCTGTGCGCCGGTACCGCCGCCGTCGGTGGGCTCGGTCACGTCCGTGACGACCGGGACGTCGTCGCCCTCCCCGGTGTCGCCCATGTCCTCGGTGGTGTCCGGGCCGGCGTCCTCCGGGACCGGCTCCCCCGGGTCTTCTTCGCCGCCGCCTCCGTCGACGGGGGGCTCGCCCGGGTCCGAAGGGGGCTGCTCGCCGTCGTCCTTGTCGCCTTCGCCGCCGCCCGGATCGACCTTGACGTCGGTGACGGGCGGCCCCTCGTCCTTCACTGCGCCCTGATCGCCGGTCGTTGCGCCCGTGTCCGTGACCTCTCCCTCGCCCCCGTCCCCGTCGGAGCCGCAGGCAGGCGCGAGCAGAAGGCAGAGGAGCGCGAAGGTGATCGTCCTGATGAGCGTACGCATGTTCAACCCCATGTCGGGAGGCGCCTCCGGCACCTCGAGCAACCCGTGGGGAGAGGCTACCGGAACAGGCCGGTATGGAACAAGGCTCACGACAGCCAGGTGGCCGCGTGGCTCACCATCATGGGCTACGACGTCTACGACCTGAAGTTGGGCACCAACGGGTTGATCTACGACCAGATGACCCACCACAAGTGGCCCGGCGCGGAGAACGGCCCGGCCGGCTTCGACACGGTCACCGACTGAGGGATCTCTCGGGTCGGGGTGGCGCCGGCGCCTCCTGCCGGCCTGGGAAGCGGAGCTGTCGGACCTCGCTCGGGACTCGGGCGGGGGCCTCTTTTGTTACTCGGGCTCCGGGCACGGCTTGACCTTCCGCCGACAGGGAGGTCTAGCCTGACCCCCGAGGCGCCTGAGATGACAGCCCCACACACCCGCGACCCCGCACGCGTCGGCCCGGCGGAGCCCGCCGCCGGAGAGCGGGCCGAACTCTCCGCCCCTGTCGAGAAGCTCCGCCTGCGGATCGGCGGCATGACCTGCGCGACCTGCGCCGGCCGCGTCGAGAAGGTGCTGCGCCGGCAGCCCGGCGTCGCCTCGGCTCAGGTCAACCTGGCCAGCGAGATCGCCAACGTGGCGTTCACGCCCGGCGCCGCCTCGAGCGACGCCCTCGTCGCCGCCGTCGAGAAGGCCGGCTTCGAGGCGGCGCGAGCCCCTTCGGAGGCGTCGGAGCGGGAGGCCGCGGAGCGCGCGGACGCGGCCGAAGCCCGGTGGGAGCTCGTGGTGCTCCTCGGCGCCGCGGCGCTGACTCTCCCCCTGATGGCGCCCATGATCGCGGCCCCTTTCGGGGTGTCCTGGTCGTTGCCCGCCTGGGTGCAGCTCGCCCTGGCGGCGCCCGTCCAGCTCGTCGCCGGGGCGCGGTTCTACCGCGGCGCCTGGGGGGCGCTGCGCGGCGGCAGCGCCAACATGGACGTTCTCGTGGCGCTCGGCACCTCCGCCGCCTTCGGGCTCTCGCTGGCCATGATGGCCTCGGGCGGGCACCTCTACTTCGAGGGCGCCGCGGCCATCATCACCTTCGTCCTGGCCGGCAAGTGGCTCGAGGCGCGTGCCAAGCGGGGCACGACCGCGGCGATCCGCGCGCTGATGGCCCTTCGCCCCGACACGGCGCGGGTCAAGCGCGGGGAGGGCTTCGTGGAGGTTCCGGCCGACGCCGTCGGGCGCGGGGAGGTGGTCTTCGTGCGCCCCGGGGAGCGCGTGCCGGTGGACGGCCGCGTCCTGCGGGGCGACAGCCACCTCGACGAGTCGCTGATCACGGGCGAGAGCATGCCCGTGGCCAGGGGCGCCGGCGACGATGTCACCGGGGGCTCCATCAACGGCGAGGGGCTCTTGGAGGTGGAGGCGACGCGCGTGGGCGAGGAGTCCGTGCTGGCGCACATCGTTGCTCTGATCCAGGACGCGCAGGCCTCGAAGGCTCCGATACAGCGCACCGTGGACCGCGTCGCCGCGGTCTTCGTGCCGGCCGTGCTGGCCCTGGCGGCGCTGACCTTGATCGGCTGGCTCGTCGCCGGGGCGGGCATCGAGAGGGCGCTCATCTACGCGGTGTCGGTGCTGGTCATCGCGTGTCCCTGCGCCCTCGGGCTCGCGACACCCACGGCTCTGATGGTCGGGACCGGCGCCGCGGCTCGCGCGGGCATCCTGATCAAAGACGCCGTCGCCCTCGAGCGCGCCCACGCCGTGGACCTCGCGGTCTTCGACAAGACCGGCACGCTGACCGAAGGTCGACCGCGGGTGCACGAGGTGCTCACGGCCGGCGGCGGCGAAGAGGAGCTCCTCGCGCTCACCGCGAGCGCCCAGCGCGGCAGCGAGCACCCCCTCGCGCAGGCCGTGGAGCGCGCCGCCTCGGCCAGGGATCTCTCGACGAGGCCGCCCGATGCCTTCAGGGCGCTGCCCGGCCGTGGCGTGCAGGCCACCGTCGACGGGCGTGATCTCCTCATCGGGAGCCCTCGGCTGATGCAGGAGAGCGGCGTCGACACCTCCGCACTCGCGGAGCGGGCGGCCGCTCTCGAGGCCGGCGGCAGGACGGTGATGTGGGTGGCGGAAGGTGGGCGGGCCCTCGGCGCGATCGCCGCCGGAGACACACCGCGCGACTCCGCGCGGGCGGCCGTCGGGCGCCTCGAGGGAGCCGGGGTCGAGGCCGTGATGCTCACCGGCGACAACGAGGCGGCGGCGCGGGCCGTGGCGGGGAGGCTGGGCATCGAGCGCGTGGTTGCCGAGGTGCTGCCCGACGACAAGGCCCGCGAGGTGGAGCGCTTGAGGGGCGAGGGGCGCACGGTGGCCATGGTCGGAGACGGCGTCAACGACGCCCCGGCGCTCGCGGCGGCCGACGTGGGCTTCGCCATGGGCTCGGGCACCGACGTGGCCATGCACGCGGCCGGGGTCACCCTGATGCGCCCCGAGCCCGGCCTCGTCTACGACGCGATCTCCGTCTCGCGAGCGACCACGCGCAAGGTGCGCCAGAACCTCTTCTGGGCCTTCGTGTACAACGCCGTGGGAATCCCGCTGGCCGCTTTCGGCTTCTTGACGCCCATGGTCGCCGGCGCCGCGATGGCCATGTCGAGCGTGAGCGTGGTGAGCAACGCGCTGCTGCTCAGGCGGTGGAGGCCCACGTCATGATGGGCAGCAGCAGCACGGACGACCCAGCGAGGAGAGCCCTGACATGAAGACCGACGAGACCTACAAGGTGACCGGGATGAGCTGCGGAGGCTGCGTGAAGTCGGTCACGAGCGTCGTCTCGGGGCTCTCGCCGCGGCTCGAGGTGGAGGTCTCCCTCGAGGAGGGCACCATGCGCGTGCGAGGCGAGCACGACCCGGATGCCGTCAAGGACGCGGTGGAGGCGGCCGGCTTCGACGTCGCGCCGCTCACAGCCGCCTAGCAGCCTGCGGCGCCCCGGCCAGCGCACACGCCAACCGCTGCCTCACTCCCCGCAGCTCACCTCCGCGCACTTGGTCCTCGAGCCCTTCCACGTGCCGCCCCAGCCCAGGCAGCCTTTGCTGCCGCGCTCCTCGCAGATGCCGTGGGGCAGGCAGCAGGCGCCGGTGAGCTCCGCGGGGTTGCCGCCGACCGGCTTGGGGCAGTCGGCGGGGCAGTTGGCGTTGTTCTCGTTCAGGTCGCAGGGGATCTGCCCGCGCGGGCCGGAGCGGCAGCTCCAGGGCTTGCACTCGTAGGTCCCTGCCTCGCTGCCTGTCTCGCCGAGGCAGGAGAGGGCGGTCTCGCCGGCCTGGCAGACGCCGTCGCACTGGCAGGTGCCGCAGTCGGCGGGGCAGGTGTGGCAGGTCTCCCTGTCGTGGGCCGAGCACTTGCCGTCGCCGCAGGTCGAGCAGTTGTTGCAGGAGTCGCAGACGTCCCAGCAGGCGTCCTGGCCCACGCCCCCGCACATGCACATGTCGGGCGCGTAGAAGGTGTCGCAGGAGCCGGTCCCGCCGTGGGTGGCTACCAGCGCGGTGCAGCCGCAGTCCTGGGGGCAGCTCAGGTCGTCCTCGTAGATGCCGCCGCCGCACTCGCCGTCGCCGCAGTGGGCGGTCTCGCCCTCGGGCACGAGGCCGTAGCAGGCGCCGCCGCAGTCCTCGGGGCAGGTGACGCAGGTCTCGAGGGAGAACCAGGCCTGGCAGAAGCCGTCGCCGCAGCGCGGGCCGCAGATGGCGACCTTGTCGGCGCAGCAGCCCTCGGGGCGCCACTGGCAGGCCTCGTCGCACCAGCAGCCGGAGGGCGCCGCGGCGGCGTAGCCCTCGGGCGGGCCGTAGCCGGTGTAGCGCTTGTTGCAGCCGGCGTAGCTCCCGCCTGAGTCCTTGATCGAGGCGCAGCCGCAGTCCGCCCCGCAGCTCTCGTCGGTCTCGCCGAACTTCTCCTCGCACTTGCCGTCGCCGCACTCGTGGGCGCACTCCTCCTCGGGCCCGGAGATCTCGCCCGCGGCTTCGCAGTCCGCGGCGGTCATCACCGAGTAGAGCTCGCCGGTCTTGCAGCAGACCGGGGCGCAGTCCGAGACCTGGCCCGTGACCGTCCAGCTCGCCTGCTCGCAGACCTCGGCGGTCAGCATCACGTGGCCTCCGTCCGTGCGCCGGCAGCAGGCGCAGGCGTCGGCGTCGTCTCCTACGAGCTCACCGCCGTCTTTCTGGCAGTCGCCCTTCAGGACGATGGAGTAGGCCTCGTCTTTCAGGCAGCACGAGGGCTCGCAGAGCTCGGCCGCCACCTCCCAGACGTCCCAGCAGTCCCAGCGCGCCGTGGTCTCATGCCCCTTGTCGGTGGCGCAGCAGACATCCTCGCACTCCATGGCGGGCAGCTGGTTCTCGGAGGCGCAGGAGATGACGGGCATCATGACCGTGTCGCCCTCCGTGTTGCAGCAGACCTGCTCGCAGGCCTCCTCGTCGCCGGCCACGATGCCCGAGGCCTCGCACTTGCCGCGGGCTTCGGCCACGTAGCTGTCCGAGTACTGGCAGCACACACGGTCGCAGTCCGAAGGCTCTTCGGTGACGGCGCCTCCCTCTTGCTTGCAGATGGCCCGCCACTCCTCGCTGTAGCTGCCGTCCGTGTGGAGGCAGCAGATGTCGTCGCAGTCCTGGACGTCGTCGCGGATCTGGCCGGATTTCTGCTCGCACTCGGCCACCGTGCGCACGGCGAAGCCGGCCGGTGAGGAGGCGCAGCAGACGTAGTCACACTTCTCGGCCGGCAGCGCGGTGCCGCTCTTGTAGGCGCAGGCGGCCGCCTTCATCGGGAGTTGCTCCGTGCCGAGGTCGCAGCACACGTCCTCGCAGGCGGCCTCCTCGCCCGCGACGATGCCGTTCTCCTTGCACGTGGCGCGGCGCTCCACCACGTAGGTGTCGGAGTACTGGCAGCAGACCTCGTCGCAGTCTTTCGGGTCCGTGAGCATGGTCTCGAAGTCGTCGCAGTCCGCCGCCGGCTTGACCTCCCAGGCGCCGTCGTCACGGCAGCAGACGTCGTCGCACTGGTCGGGCACGCCCGCGTCGTATCCGCTCTCCTGCTTGCAGTAGGCCCGCGGCTCCACGCTGTAGGCGCCGCCAATCTCGCAGCAGATCTGCTGGCACTCGGCCTGGTCCTCGAAGATCTCCCCGGACCTTTCGGTGCACTCCACCCTGGGGCGCACCAGGAAGCCGGCGGGCGAGGAGGCGCAGCAGATCTCGTCGCACTGGTCGGTCGCCAAGGAGGCGCCGCCGTTGGGCTCGCAGAAGCCCCGCCTCTCGACGCTGTACTCGTCGGCGAGCAGGCAGCAGACCTCGTCGCAGGCATCGGCCGTGGTGTGCACCTTGCCGCCGTCTCCCTCGCACTCCGCGATCTGGATGATCGCCCAGCCGCCGTCGCGCTCGCAGCAGCCCTCCGCGCAGGAGGCCTTCAGGCCCACGACCTTGCCGAACCTGTGGCAGGCGCCCTGGTAGACGACCTTGTACTCGTCGCCGACCTTGCAGCAGACCTCATCGCAGTCCGCGACGTCGTCGTGGGTGCTCTGCCCGATCTCGGTGCACCTGGCGGCCACGGTCACGGTGAAGCTGTCGCCCTCCTCGCAGCAGACCTCGTGGCACTTGTCGCCGTCTCCCGCCACGTCGCCGCTCTCCTGTTTGCAGTATGCGCGGGGCACGACCTCGTAGGCGCCGTTCAGCTCGCAGCAGATCTCGTCGCAGTCGGCCGCGTCGCTGAACACCTCGCCCGAGCGCTCCTCGCACTCGACGACCGTGCGCAGGACGAAGCCGGCGGGATCCGAGGCGCAGCAGATCTCGTCACACTTCTCGGCCGCGATGGCGGTGCCTCCGTGCTCCTCGCAGAAGGCGCGCCGCTCGATGGAGTACGCGTCGGAGAGGAAGCAGCAGGTCTCGTCGCAGGCGCTGGTGTCCTCGTGGACCTTGTCACCCTCGTCTTTGCAGTTGTCTGCGGTGGTCACCAGCCAGTCGGCGTTGCCGAGCTCGCAGCAGATCTTCTTGGCCTCGCCCTCGCCTTCGCCTTCGCCGTCGCCGTCGCCGTCGGCCGTCTCGCAGGCGAGGGTGAAGGAGAGCAGGGCGAGCAGAAGCCACAGGCATGGCGTGGGCCTGATCCTCATGACGCGATCCTCGACGTTTTGGCCGGGCCTGCGCTCCTGTCGACCCGGCGGCGGGGGTAGGACGTGGAGACTGTAGTCAGCGCCGGTCTCCCAGCGCAAGACGGGCGTGCCCCTTCGATCGGACGCCGGCGCCGCTTGAGCTGGGTTGGCGCGCGAAGTACCGTGACGGCCAGGTTGGTACCGACAGAGAATCCAAGGACGTCCACATGCGCTCACTCCCACTGATCCGCTCCGAGCCCGGGCTCACCGTGTGTATGCTCGCGGCCCTGCTCTTTGTCTTCGCAGGCTGTGAGACCTCGTCCAAGTCCACCTCGGCAGAGAAGCCCAAGGAGGACGCCGGCGGCCACACGGTCACGGCCGGTGACGAAGGCCCCAAGCCGGGCGCCAAAGACCCCGGCTCGGGCACCGTGGAGAAGGACCCCGGCTCGGGCACCGTGGAGAAGGACCCGGGGAGCGCCGACGACCCCGGCGCCGGAGAGGACCAGGGCAGAGAAGAGGACCCCGGGAGCGAAGAGGACCCCGGGAGCGCCGATGACCCCGGCGCCGGCGAGGACCCGGGCAGCGAAGAGGACCCCGGGACCGTGGAAGACGTCGGGACGGACGCGGTGGAAGACGCCGGCTGCACGCCGGAGTGTGGTGAGCGCAAGTGCGGCCCCGACGGCTGCGGCGGAGAGTGCGGGCAGTGCCCGGATCACCACACCTGCCAGGATGACGGGAGCTGCCTCTGCCAGCCCGAGTGCGCGGGCAAGGAGTGTGGCGAGGACGGCTGCGGCGGCGACTGCGGCACCTGCCCGGAGAACCACGCCTGCAGCGAGAGCCAGGTCTGCGAATGCGCCGAGGGCTACCAGGACAACGACGGCGACGGCACCTGCCTGCCGAGTTGCATCACGGCGGGCCTCGACTGTCACGGCCACGGACTGTGCACGGACGAAGAAGGCGTCGCCGTCTGCGACTGTGTCTTCCCGTGGGCGGGCGAGACGTGCACCGAGTGCATCCGCAGCTACGAGCTCCACGAAGGCGTCTGCGTTCCTCTCGCCGAGTACGTGTTGAAGGACCTTGGTGCCGGCGGACGCTACGTTTACCCGCCTACGAGCCCGAGGCCCTCGAACATTCGCGACGAGGCCTGGGACGGTCTTCCCTTCCGCGGCATCGACTCCTTGGTTCGGATCGAGAGTCCGGAGGGCCACTGGGGCGAGGTCTTCACCTACGGAGACCAGTACGTCATCCTGCATGACAACACCTGGAAGAGCTGCCCCATCGAGGGCAACTGCTCGGCATTCGTCGCCGGGCCCGGGCCCATGTGCCCGAACGGGACGCCGGACGCCTTCTGGGGCCCCGGCTTCCCATTCTGTGACGGCCTCGACTCGACTACGCAGCTCGGGGCAGGCGAGAGCGCGCTCTGGGTGGGAACCAGCGGCACGCAGTATGCCCAGTGGGACGCGGCGAACGGGTACCACAACTGGGGTACGGGCACCCCGACCCCCGGGCCCGGCACGATTGGCGACACCTCGTGGGGCGCCGCCTTCCCCTTCACCACGATCGACGCGATGGTGGACTACCGTGACGACGGCCGCGACGCCGACCGCATCCTCTTCGTCTCAGGGCGCATGGCCGTCCACTGCTCCTTCGGCATGGACTGCACGCCCGTCTTCGAGCTGGGCTCGCCCCAGGACCCCGTCTTCCCCCACCGCTGGCAGACCCTCCCCTTCGCGATGGTCGAGGGCTGGGACAGCCCCGTCGACTCCATCATCCGCTCCGGCGACAACGGCCGAGGCCTGTACCTCGTCTCCAACTCGCCCTTGCCCTCGCAGGAGAACACCGGGAGGTTGCGCATCCACGACTCCGTCTCGGGCCCGAAGCAGCGCTCCCTCCTGCTCGCGGGCACGGCCACCGAGCAGGGCTACGCGCACGGCTACCACCTCGGCGAGGAGATCGTCACCGTCATCAACGAGGTCATCATCCCCTTCTACAACGACGTCATCGTGGACCCGGTCGCCATAGCCGGCGGCAAGACCGGCTACCAGGCGGCGCGGGAGCTCGTGGAGCGCTTTCACTTCGGCGGAGATCTCGCGGTCTACGTCACCGAGCTCGAAGGCATGCTCGACGGCGTAGGCGACAACCTCGCGACCAACATGAAGCTCTACGACGGTGAGAGCGAGCACACCATGGACGTGACCGACCTCATCGCCATGCAGCTCGTGGACGACCTCTGGGGCACCCACTGCAAGTCCGCAATGGTGTGGCCCGAGGGCGAGACCACGGTCACCCACCCCTTCCACATCTCGATCATCGACTGGGACACCAAGCTGGGCCCCTACAACCTCGTGGTCGCCTACGACAACAGCGGCGACGACGGCCGCATGAGCTGGATCGGCCCGACCTGGTCGGGGGGCATCTCGGGCTTCCTCTTCGGCCTGAACGAGGCCGGAGCCGCCTACTCCTACGTGTCGAGCGGGGGCGAGCTCAGGCGCTGCCCGGAGAGCGTGGCGCTCTGCCTCGACCGGCGCTTCTCGGACCTCGACGGCATCACCCTGAGCTCCACGGCCTTCGTCACTCGCAGCGCCTTCGAGCTTGCCGGGACCGTCGACGAGGCCTGGGCTCTCCTCGAGGGTGTCAACGTCATGACGGTCTCATCTTTCGCGATGACCGAGCCCTCGAGCGGCACCGAGTCGGGGGTCATCTTCGAGCTGGTCTACCCCGGGATCACCGACCTGTGGGGCACGGGGCACGGCTACACCTTCAACCCGATGACCCGCCCGAACCAGCTCAAGCACTTCGCCACGGTCCCGCCCGGCGGAGAGGGCTTCGTGCCCGTCCTGGCCTCGGTGGCGAAGCACCTGGGCATAGTCGACATCCCCGGAGGGCCGACGGAGGGGGCCTACGTGGCTCTTCGAGACGGGCTGACGGCCCTCTACCCAGGAGGCGTGACCACCGCGGCCCTCATCGACATCGTCGACGACGAGCCGGTCTACGCACACCACACGACCCAGATCACCATCGCCCAGATCGTCGTCGGGGAGGGGGGCAACCAGAGCATCATCGACGTGTTCTTCTCGGGCCACCCGGAGCACAACGTCTGGGGCGACGAGGGCAGCCACGGGCGCTACGTCTGGACGGACTTCCTGGAGCCCTGAGCGTCTGCTTCGCGCAGCGGCGGCCTACTCGGGCAGCCGTGCCGCCAGGATCCCTCGAGCCACGCGCTCGACGAAGTCAAGGGCGAGGTCGAGCTTCTCGGGGTCGAGGTTCTCCGCCGTGTCGCTGGGCAGGTGGTAGTGCCCCGGAGCGCCGACGGCGGGGTCGACGCAGCCGATGGAGACGGCGTCGTAGCCGGCAGCGAGGAAGGGCAGCGCGTCGGTGGCGCCCAGCGGGATGTGGAAGCGCCGGGCTTCCTCGAAGCGCTGATCGCTGGCGGCGGCCTCCTCGAGCACCTCCTCCAGCCAGCCGGGGACCGGCACGGTGCTGATCTCACCCTCCTCGAACCAGCGAATCTCGCCGTTGCTCAGGCCGTCGACGCCGAGGATGGTGGTCTCCGCCGCGGGCCACTCGGAGCCCCGCACCCGTCGCGCCAGCTCGTAGGCGCCGCGCGTCCCCGCCTCCTCGCAGCCGGTGACGACCAGGACCACCTCGGCGCCCTCGGGGGGAGGGTCTGCCGCGAATCGGCGTGCCATCTCGAGCGCGCCGGCGCAGCCCGTGAGGTTGTCGTTGGCGCCCGGTACGATGCGGTCGCGGAGGACCACCTCGGCGTTGAGCACGAAGCCGACGAGGGAGGGGAAGGAGAGGATGGCGGCCAGCCAGCCCAGGCTCCAGCCGGCGCCGCCCTCGAGCCAGGCTGCGGCGTCGACCGCCGCCAGCATCGTGATGCTGACCGTGGCGACGAGCAGGGCCCGCGAGAGGTAGGACAGGCCGGGCAGGGTGGAGCGGACGCCGGCGGCCAGCAGCCAGGGTTGGAAGGTGAAGCCGGTGTAGGCGGCGTCCGCGTGGGCCATCAGCACGAGGCGATGGCGCACGGGCCCGCGCGCGGGGAGGGTGGCCACGAGGTTCTGCGAGTCCCGCCGCGGGAGGAGGCGGCGCAGCAGGTACCAGCGCCGAGTGGAGTCGCCGTAGTACGAGGCGGCGACGAGCAGGTGCAGGGCGAAGGCCACCTCGGGGCGCCAGAAGAGGGCCGCGGTGGCGAGGAGGGAGAGCCCGAAGTGCAGCCCCATCAGCGCGTAGAGGTGGGTGTCGCTGCGCATGGGGCGCAGCTCGGCGCTCGCGCCCGCGGCCTCCAGCTCGGCGGCCAGCATCTCCTGGGCCCGGCGCTCACCCTCGCTGCAAGGGGCGCGCTCCGGACAGGCCTCGATGATGTCCGCGATCAGCTCGACGGCTCGCTCGGCGGCGCGTGTCGGCGCCGCGTCCGGCTGCGACGGGTGAGCATCCATGATCGACGACCCGTAGCCGCTCGGCGACCTCCCGTAAAGGCCGGATCAGGGTCAGGCCGAATCGGGAGGCCGAATCGGGGGTCAGGTGTCTACATTTGACACTTAGCGCCGCGGCGCTAAGT
>CAZQPP010000059.1:16675-23282 GCA_964594295.1 uncultured Myxococcales bacterium
CCCAATTTTCACTATTCGCGCCCGGGCGAAATGTGAAAATTTTAGACACCTGACCCCCTGATTGCGCGGCGGCTCGTTTGCTTGACTGCTCTTCGAGGGGCCTGCCAAGCTCTCTCGGCTTGAGCCGCAGCCGCAACGGCGGGCTCCAGAGGCGAGGCCGCTCATCGTGTTGACCTGCCAGGCCCGGGCCGTGTCGTGATCGAGCAGACGCCATGGTGAGCGACGCGGCCTGCCAGGTCCTGACGGTCGCCATGCTCGTCTCGTGGTGCCTGATCACGGCCTCGGGCCTCTACGACCTCGGCGCCGGGCTGCGTCGCGAGAAGCGGCGCTGGGTCCTCCTGCTGATCGCCCTGTTCGTGGTGGCGGCGAGCTTGCGGGTGTGGCTCGCCATCTGGTCGGCGGGCAACGGACAGTTTCGCTACCAGTTCATAGAGGTCGGGCGCGCGCGCCCTCTCGACGCGGCCTGCCGGCCCGACCTCGGGGCTGCGCCCGACGCGCTCTGGGGCGGCGTCGGCCTGCTCCTGCCCACCTTCAGCGAGGAGGTGGTCATCCTCGGCACCTTGCTGATGGGCTCCCTCGCTCCGGTCCTGCTGACGCTCTTCGCCGACCTCGTGGGCTTCGGGCGATTCGGCGCCATGGCCGCGGGTGCTCTCCTCGCGCTCCACCCGGTCGCGATCCGCTGGTCGGGGACCATGGTGCGCCCCGGCATCGTCTTGTTCCTGGCCACCCTGGCCATGTGGTCCTTCGCGCGCGCCCGGCCCTTCAAGAGCGTCAGAGCCCTGGTCGTGTTCGCGCTCGCGGCCTGGCTCTGCGCGCGCACGAGGCCGGAGGCCGGGCTGGTCTTCGCGCTGGTGGGTGTCGCCTTCCTGGCCTTTCGCCTCGACACCGAGCGCTGGCACCGAGACGCCTGGAATCGGCTCGAGGCCGCCTTCCTCTTCGTCGCCGGGGCCCTGTCGGTCGCTCACCTCGTCTGGATGTCGCAGTACAACCCCGCCGTCGGCTCGATCCTCTCCGGCATCTGGGACAAGAGCTGGCTGGCCGCCTTCACCCCGGCCCGCGCCATCTGGGTGGACCGCGGCTACACCTCGCTCGGCGCCATCGCGCTCTTCGGCGTCGGCGTGGCGGCCGGCCTCGTCTGGGCCCGGCGCGCGGTCTTGTGGGCGATCGCCTGCCTCGTCCTGGTGGTTCTCGCGGGGCCGCCCGAGGAGTCGTGGGAGCTGATGATCGTCTACACCCGCTACCAGGCCCTCCCGCTCCTCCTCTTCTGCTCCACGGCGGGCGTCGGCGCGGGGCTGGTGGCGCGGCTCTTCGAGCGCTTCTTGGGGAGCCGGGCGCCGCCCTTGGTCGGTGCGGCTCTGCTCGCTGCCCTGGTCGGTACGAGCACGGAGCAGCTCTCGAAGGTCTGCCGGCCCGTAACCATCGACCACGAGTACCACTTCCTCAAGGAGGCTCTGCACCAGCTCCCGGCCTGCGCGGTGGTGTACCGCCCCTTCGATCCGGACAACGACGTGTCGGGGGGCATGCGGGACATCGACAAGCTCTCGAGGTGGCTCGGTCGCGCGGCCTGGCGGGGCTGGCCCCTCGGCGAGCCGGCCGGAGCTTGCCCCACCTACTTCTACCGCTCCCCCCTGTGCTACGTGAAGAAGACGAGAGGCTACGGGCAATGGGTGTACCCGGGCTATGCGGTCGTGGCGGAGCGGTGCCGGGAGGGCTTGGCGAGGAGCGAGGCCTACCCGGCGCTTACCACCGAGGTCCCCGCGATCCGCTGGGGCCCCGAGACCTACGACCGGGAGCGCCTGACCATCGGCTTCTACGAGCTTCGGCACGGTACGGGCGGGAGCGGTGCTCCTTGACCCTGCTCCCAAGACCACGCCTGGAGGCCCTGCTCCGCGCGCCTCGGTTTCCGCTGCCGGCCGGCCTCCTCGCCGTGTGCCTGTCGTTCCCGGCGACCTTCTAGTCCGGGCTCAGCCAGCGCTCCTCCAAGCCGGTCACACGAACGAGCGCTGCGATCGCCATTCCGAAGACGAAGCCGCCGATGTGAGCCCAGTGCGCGGTGCCCCCGCTCTGCATGCTGTCGAGGGTGGCCACGCCCATCAGCACCTCACCGGCGAACCAGAAGGGGATGAGGGCCCAGGCAGGCCCGACGAGGGTCCCCCAGCGGAACATGATGAAGTAGAAGTAGACGACCCGCTCGGTGGGCATGCGAACCGTCATCGCGCCCATTGTCCCGGCGATGGCGCCCGAGGCGCCGACCAGCATGGGGCCGCTCCACCCCGCGACCATGAGGTGGATCAAGGCCGCCACGACTCCGGCGACGAGGTAGAAGCCCGCGTAGAAAGGCCGGCCCCAGCGGTCTTCGAGCAGGAGGCCCGACACGTAGAGGAAGACCAGGTTGAAGATCAGGTGCAGCCAGCCGGCGTGCAGGAACATGTAGGTGATGAAGGTCCACGGGCGGAGCTGCGTCGGGTTGAGGGAGAGGGAGTAGAAGCGGACGCCCTCGATGGCCCCCTTGGCGGACTCCGCGAGGTAGGCGAGGTACTCCTGCTCGGCGACCCTGTCCTGCGCGAGCTCGGGCTCGGCCTCCACCGCGACACCGAGGGCCTCGGCCACCAGCCCCCGGGAGCCCGGCTGGTCCGGCGCCGGCAGGCCGAGCATCACGTGGTAGGTGGCGAGCTCGGGCGGAGCCTCGAGGTAGGGGTGCTCCGCGTAGTAGCTCGTGACCTCCTTGATAGCCGTCGCGGCGTCCTCGATCTGAGCCCTCAGGGGCAGCCAGGTGGCCAGGAAGGCGGCGACGCAGATCAGGGCGATCCCGATGGACACCAGGGGCAGGCGGCGGAGGGTCGCGGCCTCGAGGCTGATGGGGATGATGAACATGTGCTTGCCCCTAGCGTGCCTGTTCCTCGAAGCTCACGACGCGATCCGGCGCCTCGGGCTCCACGAAACGCAGCAGGGCTTCGCCCTCGCGGGACAAGGCCTCGCGCTTGAAGCCCTCGAGCCGCGTCCAGAGGCCGATGAAGGGGGGGCGCGCCTGCTGAGCCTGCATGCCCGCGAGGCGCTCGACGGCCCGGAGCGGTGTCAGGCTCGCGCGCTCGAGCAGGAGCTGCCGGGCGAGCAGGGCGCGGTTGAGGGCACGCTTGGAGAGAGTCCTGATCATGGTCCTCCTCGTGTGAGCCCGTCTTGCCGCGCCGCGGCGGATCGAGCAAGGCGGCGTGAGAGCTTCCTCCGCGCCGCGGTGGTGGGGTAGAGTCTCCCGGCGAGGGATCGGAGGACGAGATGTCCAAGCTGTCGCTGCTCCTGGTCGCGTTGCTCGCCCTGTCGTGCGCCGCGTGTGAAGAAGAGGGGGGTTCGAAGGACCCCCGGACGATGCCGCCTCCGAAGGCGAGCCACGGGGACGCAGGCGCTTCGACGCCGGCCGACACCGGCGGGAGCGGGATCGTGGACACCGGAGTCGAGGTCGCCAGAGATGTCGGCGTCGTTGCCTCAGCCGACAACTGCGGCGAGGGGGGCTGCGTGCCGTCGGGGGTGCGCCCGATCCTCGAGGTCGTCTTCGAGGTCGAGATTGCCCGAGGGCTGAGCGACGCGAACTGCCAGGAGATCGATCCCTTCAGGTGGGCCGCGGAGGAGGACGGCAGGTCCATGTTCCTGGTCGGCGGCGTCCACCCCGACACGGAGATCTGTCCGGAAGGGGAGGAGCGCCTCGACTGCCTCTCCCACGGGGAGCCAGAGCTCTACTCGGCGCTCCTCGGGGACTGGAAGCCAAACACGGTGGAGATGTACGACGACGGCACTCACGGCGACGCCGCGGCGGGTGACGGCGTGCACACGCTCTCCATCCACCTGCCGGACCTGCGGGGGAGCGGCGAGGGCTCCGAGGCACCGCCCCTGAGGCTCGGCTACAAGTACACGTGGGGCACCGAGGGCTCGGGTTGGACGGGGAGCGAGGAGTTCCCCGGCAACCAGCGCCTGCTCGAGGTCGTCGACACCGACGGCGACGGCAAGGTGCTCAGGCGGGACTACTTCGGGGACGAGACGCGCAACAAGGACAAGGCGAACCTACGCCAGCGCAGCCGCGGTGGCTGCGGCCTCGTCACCTGGACGGAGGAGGCGGAGCCGGGCTGCGCCAACGACGTGCGCGAGAACGGTGGCGTGGTCGAATCCTGCGAGTGAGCGCGCCCTGGAGCCCCCCGGCTACTGCATGCAGTCGATCCTCACCACCTCCACCGGCCCGATCGAGCCGATGGCGACGTAGGCCCGGTTGCCGTAGATGTCGAGGCCGTAGACCTGGTCGTCGGCGCCGATGGTCTCCGAGTCCTTCAGGTAGGCTTCCTCGGGGTTGGACACGTCGACGACGTCGAAGCGGCGCATGCTGCCGGTCACGTAGGCGAAGTCGTGAAGCACCATCAGGTCCTGGCCGCCGATGTAGCCGCCGCCTTGTGACTCCATCATCCGCCCGAGGAACATCAGGGTTGGGGCGTTCGAGGTGTCGAGGATCTCGTTGCCTTCGATGGAGAGGGTGTAGAGGGTCGAGCCGGCGATCTCGAGGGACTCGGCCCAGTAGTCCGGTGACGTGGGCTGACCGGGGGAGGCCGGGTTCGAGACGTCGACCATGACGAGGCCTTCGTTGGTCATGATGTAGGCGTAGCCGTTGGCGACCCGGATGTCGCTGACGTCCGGGTCCGTGCCGGTGGTCAGGGCCTCTACCGATCCCTTGGCGGCCGGCGAGCCCGCGTAGGTCGGCGCCGTGATGTCGTAGATCTGCAGCTTGTTCGGGCCGGCCGCGTAGGCGTAGTTGCCCGAGACGTCCACGGCACGTGCTCCGTTCACGCTGGTGTTGGTCTGGGTGATCACCGGCGCCGCCGGGTCCGCGAGGCTCGCGGTGATGAAGCCGAGGCTGTCGCCAACGAAGTAGATGTAGCTGCCCGAGAGCGCCACGTCCCAGGGGTAGCCGCCCGGGTCGATCCGGTGGATCATGGCCGGGGAGTCGGGGGTGTCGACGTCCACGGTGCGCAGACCGCCAGGCCCGTCGGCGACGTAGGCATAGTCACCGGACACGCGGATCTTGCGCGCTCCTCCGCTGTAGTCGTGCTTCTCCTTCTCCTCGGGTGCCACGGCCGTCGAGATGGTGAAGGAGCGGAAGCCTGCGCCGGCGGTCCATGCGACGCTCGAGGTCGCGTCGATGGCCTCCAGGCGACCCGAGGTCCGGGCTTCGCCGACGAGGCTGGGGTTCGAGAGGTTGGCGACGTCGTAGACCCTCAGCGCGTCGCCGGTCTGCGCGGGGGCCGTCGACACGACGAGCAGGGTGCCGGCGAAGCGGGCGTCGACCGCCGAGATGCCGCCGATGTTGCTCACCAGGTTGGTGTAGCCGCCGGTCATGACCTCGTAGATGGAGAGGCCGCCGACGGTGTCGTCCGTGACGACGTATGGGCCGGAGCCGTCCACGAACTCGGAGCCCCGGTTGGGGACCGTCGGGTCGATCTGCTGGGGCGAGTCGGCCATCGTGGCGACGGCCATCTCCTTGGTGCTGTACTCGCTGCGCGCGAGGACGAGGTAGCCGTTGGCGACGGTGATGTCCACGTAGTCGTATCGGCTGTTCAGCGCGGTGCCCACGGCCCGGGGATCGGTCGGATCGCTGATGTCGTGGGCCCCCACGCCCATGTTGTTGCCCGCGACATATGCGCGGTTGCCGGAGACGACGAGGCCCTGCGGCTCTCCGCCCGAGATCGTCTCGCTGCCTTTCTGAACGGGGGTCTCGGGATCGGAGAGGTCGTAGATCCTCAGGTAGCCCTCGCTGGCGCTGCTCTTGCTCAAGGCCGCGTAGACGTATCCGTCGGACACGGCGAGGCCCCGGACGGGCACACCGGTCTCGACCACGCCTCGCGGGGTGATGGTGCTGGAGTCGGGCACGTCGTAGATCTCGATGCCGGCCTCGCTCCCAACGTAGGCGCGGGTGCCGTCGACGACCACGGCGTAGCCGGGCGCGCGACCCTGCTGGATCGGGTTGGTGGACTCGCGCACGAGGCTCGGCACGCAGGCGGCGCCGCAGGCCGGGCTGTTGATGGTCTGGTAGGTGCAGCCCCCGACCGCGTCGCATGAGTCGGTCGTGCACGGGTCGCCGTCGACGCAGGTCGAGCTGATGTCGGTGTTGACGCAGCCGTCGGCCGGCTCGCAGGAGTCGCTCGTGCAGGCGTTGCTGTCGTCGCAGTCGCCGGGCGGCCTGTCGGTGCCGGCACACTCCCCGGCGGAGCAGGTGTCGTCGACGGTGCAGGCGTTGCCGTCGTCGCAGGCGGCGGTGTTGTTCGCGAACTCGCACGCGCCCGTGTCGGTGTTGCAGGAGCCGTCCGTGCATGGGTTGCCGTCGTCGCAGAAGACGAGCTCGCCGCCCACGCAGTTGCCGCCGCTGCAGACGTCGCTTTGGGTGCACGGGTTGCCGTCGTTGCAGGGCTGGCTGTTGTTCGCGTTCACGCAGCCGGTCCCGGAGTCGCACGAGTCGTCGGTGCAGATGTCGTCGTCGTCGCAGTCCTTGGCGGTGCCGGGCTGGCAGCTGCCGCCGCTGCAGTAGTCGTTCTCGGAGCAGGCGTCCAAGTCGTCGCAGGGCTCGGTGTTGTTG
>CAZQPP010000059.1:23292-23556 GCA_964594295.1 uncultured Myxococcales bacterium
GTCGCCGGGGCAGGAGGCGTTGCCGTCGCTGGTGGCGGTGCTGTTGTTGTCGCAGCCCTCGTCGGTCTCGGTGTCGCAGTCGTCGTCGGTGCACGGGTTGTCGTCGTCGCAGACCTTCGTGTTGCCCGGGGAGCAGGTTCCGCTGGCGCAGGTGTCGTTGAGGGTGCACGCGTTGCCGTCCTCACACGGGTCTCTGTTGCTGGCGTGCTGGCAGGTGCCCGACGGCGAGGAGCAGGAGTCGTCGGTGCAGACGTTGCCGTCGCT
>CAZQPP010000060.1:0-5013 GCA_964594295.1 uncultured Myxococcales bacterium
CCCCACCTCGGCGTCGCCTGGCTGAGAGGAGGGTACTGGCAGTCGGTGCTGGCGGCAGCGCTGAGCGCCTCACCCATCTCCCTGGTCCAAGCCGGGCTCATGGTGCTGCTGGTGCTTCTGACCCTACGCATGCTGTTTCGGGTCCTTGGGGACTACGGCGCCAAGCGGCCCTTGAGGCCCTATTCCGGTACCGGCAAGTACGCGGCCCTGTGCGTGAACATATTGCCAGCGCTCGGGGTGCTCTCGACCTGCATCGGCATCCTCGCTAGCGGTGAGCTGCCGAAGGAAGCCGTGAAGCTCATCATCTTCGGGCCGAGCGCTCTCGGTGTGAGCGGGATGGTCGCGGCGTTGATGGTGCGCTACATCGCGACCCTGGGAGAGTGAGATTGAGCAAGCAGCGCGATAGCGTAGACATGGCTCTCCTCGCCTCCTTCCAGATGTACGTCGACCTGCTCTTGATGGCGCTCTACTTCCTGGTGTTCTCCGGAGATTGTGGGCCTAGCCTCGCGTCGTGCGCCGGCCTTGCAGGATGAGGCCCAAGAAGATCCCCAAGAAGAGCGAGAGGCTGCCGAAGATCAGCAGGTCCCAGACGTTGTAGGGATCGCCGCCATCGCAGACGACGCCGCCGATGGAGAAGATGACCACGGCGGAGAACAGGAAGGCGGCGGTGGTCGCGAGGGCGAAGGTGCCCGCGACCCGGCGGAGGACGGCGAGCAGGCGCGAGCCGGGCTTGGTGCTCTTCCCAGCGGACGAGCGCATGCGCCCGGCGAGGTCACCGGCGAGCAACGCGAGGGAAGCCGACAACGCCAAGACGACGGTGGTGACGTAGGGGGGCCAGTTGCCGGCGGTGGCGAGCTTGAGCCACTCCCCGCCCACGTCGAGCACGAGGATGGAGCCCGCCGCTACACCGGCGATGAGCGGGGCCATGTACTGACTGCGGCTGGGGAGCTGGACGCGATCGCGCACCTCGTCGCGCAGGGAGGCAGCCCCCCGAAGGTGGAGGTGGCTGAGCAGGAAGCTGTGGATCGCTCGAATCTGGTCCGGCAGCAGGCGGGCCAGGTCGTCCTTTCGTAGGTCGGTGGTGCCCGCGTGGAAGACGAGCGCGAGGAGCCGCTCCTCGTCGGCGCCGTCGAGGGCCCGCTGCACCTTCTCGGAGAACACCACCTGCGCGGAGACGCGGTCCTCGTGCCCGTCTATCCAGGCTCCGAAACGCTCGCGCACCCTGCGCGTGAGGTTGCGCTCGGGCCAACCGAGGGTCTCGACAGAGCTCTCGAGATGGTCAAAGGAGCGCTGCACCTTGCGCTGGTGAGCCTCGCTTACGGCCTCCTTGGCGCCGAGGTAGGCGTGCACACTGTCGGAGAACTCGCTCCAGAGTCCGGTCCAATCGTCGCGGAGCTTGGCGGCTTCGCCTGCTCCCAGCGGCGCCTGCCACGCGCTCAGGGCGACCGCGCCGGTGTGCCGTCCGGTCCCGAGCAGCACCCGCTCGAAGGCGGGCAGGGTCTTCTTCGGGTCGGGAGCCCAAGCTCCCTCCGTCCGGGCGTCCTTCCCCGGCTCGTCGTGAACGAGCTCCTCGAGGGCACGCCCCAGCTCATTGAGGCATCGGAGCGGATGAACGCCCCGGTGCTCGCCTTCACCCGCGAGCAGCCCCTCGGCCGCCTCGACCACCAGCTGGTAGGTGGCGACGAGCGCGGAGTCCGGGGCGCCTGCGTCGCGCGCACGGTCAAGATCGCGGCAAGCAGCGACGAACCCGTGGAGGTGGGTGCTCTCCCCGCGCAGCATGATCCCGAGCTCCTCGAAGGCCGTGGTCGGCGGGTCCTCCTGCAGCAGCTTCCAGAGCAGGCGGAATTGACTCGCCTGCGGCTGCTCCTTGCCGCCTGGCCCCGGAGGAACGTAGGCCTCGCGGAGCAGCCTCTCCATCTGGACGGCGATCTGCTTTGCCACTGCATCGTCAGCGTCGCCCGCGAGGCTGAGCACGCTCTCGGCGGGGAGGCTCAGGTCGCGCAGGAAGTAGGAGCGGTCACAGAGGCCTCTCTGCACCAGCGCCACTATCAAGCTGGCCGCGGTGTCGCCGGCGGCGCTGAGCAGCTTGGGCTCCCCCGCGGCCTTGCGGACGAGCTCGCATGCCCGGGTCGCCCTGCGGAAGAGCAGCGAGGAGTCCACCGTCGACAGCTCATCCGTCTCGGCGATGAGCCGGGACTCGACGACCCTGATCGCGAGGCGGCGCACCGAGGTCGACCCGGCGGCCACCTCGTCGAGGAGCACGGTGAGGCGCTCGGCGAGGGCCGACGCAGGGCAGCCGCGCAGCGCCGCGTCGCCCTGCAGCGCCAGCTCGAAGGCCCACTCCGCGTCGCCGGCCTCTTTGCGCATCGAGTCCACGCGGTCGGCGAACCCCTGCTCGGCCATCCAGCGCGCGGTCTCGAGCCAGCTCCACAGCGCGCCGACCTTCGCGGCGACGTGCTTGTTGCCACCGATCTCCTTCCACCTCGGCTCCGAGAGGCGAGTCAAGAGCTCCTCGAGACAAGCTCGCGCGTCAGGGTGCTGCCAGGATTGCAGCGCCTCCGCGACCAGTCTCAGCGAGCTGTCGGTCTGCTCGAAGGCCTGGTTCTCGGGCCGCTCGAGGAAGGCCCGCAGGTGGCGGAGCGCTGCCGGTTCGCGCTGTGCAGCGAAAGCCTCCCACAGGCCGAGCAGGATGACCGACGAGTCGCTGTCGTCACCGACGTGCCCGAGCTTGGCAAGGGCGACGAAGTCGAAGCCGGGAAGGAGCTGGGAGTCGCCACCTCCGGCCACGTAGCAGCACGCCGTATGGAGCACGTGCCGGCGCCTGTGCGAAGCGTCCTCGGCGCCGGCCTGCCGCTCGGCCTGAAGGCCGCTGCCAAGCCATCTCTTCGGGAGGCCCTTGGGGAAACACCCGCTCCAGGTCGAAGCGAGCTCCTTCCGCAGCTCCGGGTCGTGCGCTGCCAGGCGCGCGAATGCGCGGGAAGCGGGGACCCAGGTGCGGCGCGAACGGGTCGCCCAGAGGGTCAGGACCAGAGCGCGCTCCTTCTCGCCGACCGCTATGGGGTGACGCGTGAAGACGTCGAGCCAGACACGGGCTACGTCGTCCGCGACGTGGAGCGCGTCGTCGTAGGGCCATGGGCTCATCTCGGGGCAGCCGACGAGCAACGCCATCGCCTTCGCGAGCGTGCTGCCGGCCGGAGCGGCCTCGAGCGTCTTGCGGACTCTCTCGAAGGCCCTGCTCTTCAGGGCCGAGGAAGCCTTGAGGAGGGTCCTCGTGTCGTCGTCGGGAGGCGGCCCCTTGGTTGGCCTCAGCGCTGCGACCCTCTGTCTGAGTCCTGCCGCCTCCCCGGCGTCTCCCGTCCACGCCGCGACATCGGCCGCCAAGGAGCCCAAGGCCGCGCCCCTACTGCCCGTCGAGCACCTTGGCGAGGGCCGGGCTCCGCTCCCGGCAGCTCTGCAGGAAGATGGCCGGCTCCTCGAGCTCGTGCCGGAGCCGCGCCCTCTCGTCCTTGTCGAGGCGGTGATCGTCGTTGACGTCGAGCACGCGCAGCACCTCGTAGAGCGCCTGGAGCTCCCTCTCGCTCATCTGCTCCCCCGGCGGCTGCGCCTTTGCGAAGGCCTCGAAGATCTCCAAGACGAGCTCGATCTCGTTGTTGTCGAGGATGGAGTCCGCGTTCAGGTCGAGGTAGTCCAGCACCTTGTTCGCTACGGCCAGGGCGCTGCCGGTGGGGCGGCTGATGCGCTCGAGCACCCGCCTCGCCTTCAGCCGCTCCGTGGCGCCGAGCGTGCCGTTGCGGCCCCGGTCGAAGCGCCACAGGATCCCTGCGAGGTGGAGGATCCCCTCCTCGTCGAGGTCTTCGAGGCGCCCGGCGAGCGCGGCCTCCTCGTCGCGGGTCTGGGCGAGGAAGGGCTCCACGATGGAGGCGGGATTCAGTTCGGTACGAGCTTGGGTCATTGGACGGGGCCTCCTTCGGCGTCGTCGGGATCTTCTGATGGCTGCGCGAGAGGCGCAGCAGCAATCGGCGGCGCGACGATAGGGTCGGCCACCAACAGCGTCAAGCGCCGGCCAGGCACCCTCTTCCGGCGGTCCGCGATCGTCCGCCCCTGTCAGAAACGGCTCGACCCTGCGTTGACCCGGTAGGTCCATCAACACGGACGATCGTGCAAGGCCAACGCAAAAAGAGCTTCCGGCAGCCTCTCCGCCCAGTCTGCGCATTGAGCGGGTCCGTGACAGGAGCCGACCACCGCTTGCCGCCCAAGACGGCCTCGAAGATAATCGTGGCTTCACTGCACAGCGAAAGCACAGCAACCGATGCCGCGCCGCCCCGACTGGACCCTCTACATCGACGAATCCGGTCGATTCGAAGATCTGTCGGAGAGCGTGGTCGTGGCTGGGCTGCTGCTGCACTCGGGCGTCTCGACGGCAGGGGACGAGGCAGTGCTGGCCCGGCTCGGGGAGCTGGCGCCGGAGCCCCTGTGGCCGTGGCACGCCGCCGTCTTGCACGTCCCGGTCTCGTTCGCGCTCGGTGCCGTCGCGGAAGCCGGCGCGGCGTTGACCTGCGGCAGGCCGCCCGGGTGCGCGTCGGTGCTCATCCACGCGGAAGCGCGTGCAGTCGCCGAGGCGTGCGAACGCCGCGCGGGCAGCTCCTGGCGTGGCTGCCTGCAGCGAGTAGTCGAGCGCCGCGCTCCGGAGGTCGAGCACCTGCGGCGGCTGAACCGCGTCGCCCTGTCCTGCGAGCCACGCGCGTACGAGAAGATCCAAAATGCGTCGGTGTGCTTCAGGCGTGTGATGCAAGGTACGCTGAGGCGAATCGCCGACGAGGGCAACGCCGGCGGCGACTGGCCGCTGGCCATGATGGTAGCCGCCGGCGAGTCGGTGGACGGGGACGGGGCGGAGACGCCCTTCCTCGACGAAGGGCCGGGCGATCGTTACCTGGGGCTCCTGGCGTGCGTCCTGGGGCGCACGGCCTGCCTCCTCGCTCGCCGCGGTGGCGGCGAACGCCTCCACATCGAGGC
>CAZQPP010000060.1:5023-23459 GCA_964594295.1 uncultured Myxococcales bacterium
GCCCTCAACCGGCAGGTGAGCGTTCGCACGGCGAAAGGGGAGCGCAAGCGTTTCCTGGCCGGGCACACGGTCCGAGCGCTCTACGAGCTTGTGACTCACGGGCTCGAGAACGCGCCGCCCCTCGCGGGCGAGCCCGTCGCTCGCTCGTACACGCCGTCGATGCCGCCGCAGCTGGTGCTCGCCGACTACGTGTCCAACCGCGCCCGGCGCAAGGTCGCGACCGACCAGCGCCTGAGCGCGACCCTGCGCTCGCTCGCCAATACAACCGCCCTGCCCTCTTGCTCAGGGGCGCCGGATGCCCGAAGCCACCTGGCCGCGACCGGAGTGGCCTGGAGCTACGTGCGCCGGGCATGGCAGATGCGGGAGAGGGGCCGGGATCCGGCGGGGCTCGGCGACGCGATGGCAAAGGTCGGTGGGCCGCGCCTGTGGGCCCTGGAACAGGCGCTTCAGTGGGCATGACCATGGACAACGGCCGGACCAGCTTCGTCGACAGCCTGCGGGACCTGGACCTGGCGGCGAGCACCGCGGAGGAGAAGGCCGCCTCGGCTCGGGCGGCGCGGGACCTGCAGATGAAGCTCCGGGAGCTCATCCACCAGGTGTGGCAGTGCCGCTCCCTGGGCCGGCAGGCATACGACGACGTCGTGCAGCACGTCGTGCTCTCGTTGCTGCGGAGCAACCCGGTGCTGCGAGAGCCCGAGGTGGAGTGGACCGACAAGAAGCTCCTCGCCCGCTTCTGGGTGACTCTCAGGAACAGGTGCATCGACGTCTTCCGGCGCAGCCGGCGGGTCATCGGGGAGAGCGAAGACGGCTCGCCGGTCCGGGCGCGCGACGTGAGCATCGACGCGCCCATGGGCCCCGACACGGATCGCACGCTCTCGGACACGCTGGCGGACAAGTCGGTGCTCTATCCCTGCTGCGAGGCCGCCCGGGCGGAAGCGCGCGCACAGCTCGAGGAGCTGGGGCAACGCCTCTTCGACCGGATCGTCCCGGAAGCAGCCGAACGCCCCGGTCCTCCGGGAAAGGAAGCCTTCCTGGTCGCTGTCGAGGATCTTCGGGCGATCGGGAGAGAAGAAGTGAGCATCGACGGCATCGCACGCCGAGAGATCGAGGAGTCGGGGGAGGAGACCCCTTTCGCCAGGGTGCGCAACCGCGTCGAGCAACGGCACACGCGAGCCCGCCGCAAGCTGCTGACCCACCTCGACGACCTGGCGGCGCGCGGCCTCCTGTCGGATGAAGACCACACCGTCATGCGCGTGATCGTGCACGAAGAGCTCAGGCTGCGGCGCCCCGGCGCGCCCCGGAGCGAGCGGCGGAAGGACGAGGAGAAGGGGCCATGACGACTCTCTCAGCGGCAGACCGCGCTGAGCTGGGCATGGAGGACCTGGAGATCGGTCCGGCCCAGGTGGTCGTGCCGGTGCACGACGGCGTGGCGAAGGCCTACCAGGAGCCTCTGACGGCCCTCAACACCCTGGCGAAGTTGGACCTCACCACGTCCGCGAGCTCCTTCGAGAAGCCGGACATCGAGGGGCAGGCGATATTCCAAGCCGGCCCGGAGGTCGCAACGGACTTCGGCCTCGAGCTCGGGGTCGTCCAGGGCAGCGCGCCGGTGGTCGTGGTCTCGAGCCTCTGGGGAGCCAACCTGGTGGTGCGCTCTCTCCCGGGCCCTGCTCCCGATCTGCTCCAAGACGACCACGACGAAGGAACCTGGTACCTCTCGATGCCCTTCGGCTGCCGGGTGCTCGTGATTCGCGAGAAGCTGCCCGTCGGCTTGCTGGCGGTGGAGCCGGGCGGCGTCGTCCTGCACAAGGCATGGCGCACACGCACGCCTGGATGGGCGCCGGCGGTCGAGGCGCCGATCGAGGCGTGGCTCGAGGGCTGCAAGGACGAGTGGCTCTGCGCCGAGGTGCGCGCCAGGGCGTCGACCGGCCACGCCTATCAGCTGCTGGCGGCTGCAGGGGCCTTCGCGCGCTTGCGGCGCGAGGAGGGGGACGAGGCCGAGGCTCACCTCGCGGAGATCCTCGCGGAAGCCGCAGACCCGGAGATCGCGCGGCCCCTGACCTGGTGGCGAGGCCTTGGGGAGGAGGTGCGCGACTGGCTCGAGTCCTACGTCCTGGCGGAAGCCGAGGCGCTCCTGGACTGCCTCGAGGGGCTGAGCCTGGATCTCGACCTCGACGACGAAGCCTGGGCGACAGAGCTGCTGGACGCCCGCAGGCGGCGAGAGGACCTGGAAGGCTCCGCTCTGCTGCTCAGGGCGACCGGGCAGCACGAGGCCGCGGTCGGCCTGCTCGCCGACGTGGACAGGGAGGGAAGCCTGCTGGCGGAGTCCCTGCCGGAGCGCTTCTTGCCCGACGACGAGCGGAGCTACCGGGGCCGCCTGCTGGATCCGGGCGCCTGGTGGACCGAGGGAACGCCCCCGTGACCCCGATTCCCGTGCCATGACACTGGGGATCGTCGACCTGCTCCTGCGACCGCGCTGGAGCGACGCGCACCGCGCGGTGCTGGGCAGGGCCCTGACCGAGCTCCCGTGGTGCTGGCCCAGGGAAGCTCGAGGGCGCGAAGGCCTGGCCTTCGAGCGGGCCGCGCAGGAGTTTTCCCCGGATCCCGAGCGGCCCGGGCCCCCGCCGATGCGGACCGGAGCCTTTCCCATCGTAACCGCGAGCGGGAGCGCGGCCTGCTTGTGGACCGTCGCTCCGAGCACCGTGCCGGCGCCGGGCGCCGTGGACCGCCCCCTCGTCGGCCGCGCCCTGCAGGCCCACGACGCGGCCCGCCGCGCCCTGCCGGACTCGCTCCCCTTGCTCTGGCGCTCGCTCCAAGACGCCGACCTGCGCGACAAGCCGCTGCGCCTCGTCGCGAAGCTGGCTCACGGGCAGACCGACGTGCCCGAGCACACCATCGACGGGCTCTCCTGCGGCCTGTCCCTGTATCTCACCATGGCCTCGCTGGTCTTCCGGCAGGCCTTGCCGCACGACGCGGCCGCCTCGGCACAGGTCGACCCGGTCGGCAGGCTCGAGGGCGTCGGCAGGCTCCCCGAGAAGATCGAGCTCCTCGCCCGCTGGGCGCCCCGCATCGGGCGCCTCCTCGTCTTCGAGGATCAGGTCGACGAGGCCCGCGCGGCGGCGGGCGGGCGCATCGAGATCGTGGGCGTTGAGACGGCAGCCGAGGCCGTGGGCGAGGTCTGGGGCGGGCCGGAGGTCGTGGCTCGTTGGCTCGTGCACGAAGGGCGCACGCCGGAGCGCAGGAAGGAGCTCGTCGACCAGTTCTTCCGCATCTGCGTGTCGGGGCGAGACACCTTGCCCGACTGGAACCCGCTGCACCGGGCCGCTGCCGTCGTGGTCGACGCCTGGCAGGAGCAGCTGTCACCGGTCGAGCTGGCGCCTCTCGTCTTCGCGCGAGCAGTGGCGGGGCGACGTGAAGGGCACACCGACGCCCGGGTCGCCTTGCCCGACTGCGAGTGGATCGACGATCTCCCGCTGGACACGCGCCTGCTCGTCGTCGCGCATCACATCCAGCACGCGGCCGACATCGGCACGCCTTCATTCGAGGCTGCAGGACAGCTCTATGAACGTTACGCGAGGCGCGGGAGAGACGCTCACACTCTTCACTTCGCGATCCACGGGGCCTACGGGCGTCTCCTCGCGGTGACGGGGCGGCCGGCCGAGGCCCTGCTCCTCCAGGAGGAGGTGGCCCGAGAGACGGTCGCCCGCTTCGCATATCGACACGTCTCCTACCCGGCGGCCGAGTGGTACCGGCTCGCCGGCGCCCTCGGAGATGAAGAGTCCTTCGACCGGGCGGAGCAGCTGTGGGGCGACGTCTCGGGGCACGGCGCGGCGCGAGCTTCGTGCTCTTTCGTGGACCTGGCTCGCTGGCGCGCCGGCCTGACCCTCGGGCGCCTCGATCGAGACAGGGTCGCCCGCCGGCTCGCGGCGCTGGCCGCTCCGAGCTCGGAGGCCCCGGTGCACCTGCGATGCTCGGCTCTGAGGAGCCTGGCAGGGCTGCAACGATCGGGCATCGAGGGCGCCGGCGACGAAGACGCCGCGGTGACCCTCGAGCACCACGCGAGCAACGCTGACGAAGACGACCTCGATGACGCCCAGGTCTTCTGGTCCCTCACCCGCCTCGACGAGGCCCTCGAGAGGCGAGACCAGGGAGCGGCGGACGCGGCGATCGAAGCGTTGCGCCGCCACAAGCCCGGGCGCATGGCACACCTGCTCGGCGCCGCCGCCGCAAGTGGCGAGGAACGCGGGAGCTACATAGCGCGCTTCTGGCCCTACTGACAGCTCATCCCCCCGGAAGAGATCTGCCCCGGCGCTCCTGTCAGAAGCTCCCGGGCTCGAGCGACTACACCGCAAGGACATCGGCTGCAGGCATCCATTTTTCCCTTAAGCGGAGGTGTGCATGAGCTCTCGCAGCCGAAACGATGACAGGCCCAACGTGGCGGTAGGGCAGCAGCTCGAACGCATGTTGGCGGTAGCGCACAGGGCGCGAAGACCCGTGCTACTCGAAGGCCCCACGGGGGTCGGGAAGAGCGAGGTCGTCGCCGGGGTCGCGGCGCAGCTGGGCATCGAGCTGCGCGTGCTGGACCTGAGCCTGCTGGAGCCTCCGGACCTGGTAGGGCTGCCCTTCCGGGAAGGCGGACGAACGGTGTACGCGGCACCAGCAATCCTCCCGAAAGACGGGGAAGGCATCGTCCTGCTCGAGGAGCTCAACCGCGCCGAGCGCTACATCCGTCAGCCGGCGCTGCAGCTCCTGTCGGCGCGGACGCTGCACGAGTACGTGCTGCCCGAGGGGTGGAGCGTGTTCGCGGCCGTCAACCCCGAAGGAGAGAGCTACGAGGTCATCCGCCTCGACCCGGCCCTGCGCGCCCGCTTCTGCCAGCTCCGCGTCCACGCCGACAGGAAGCAGTGGCTCGCCTGGGCCTTGGGGCAGCGTGTGCACCGGGCGGTGCTCCACGTGGCGCGCACCCACGACCGCTTCGTCGAGAGCGTGGCGCCGCGCACCTGGAAGTACGTCTCGGACCTGCTCTGCGCCATGTCCAGAGGAGAGCTGGCCGACGAGGACTTCCTGTCGCTGCTGCTGGGCGGCTACCTCCCCGGTCCGTGGGTGCGAGTGCTGCTCGCGAGCCTGAAGAAGGTCGGCTGGGAGCTCGACGTGGACGTGTACGCGATCCTCAAGGGCTACGCGCCGGGCACGGCCGAAGCGCGGTCGGTCGTGGAGATCGTCGAGCAGGGGCAAACCGACAAGGTCGACGAGCTGACCCTGCGCGTGCAGGCGGTCGTCGAGGGGGCGGAGCTGTCGGCGCTGGTCGGGCGCGGGGACTTCGACCTCGAGGCTTTCGAGGTGTTCCTCAGCGACCTCCCGGGTGACCACCGGGAGATGCTCCAAGAGGCCCTCGGCGCCAACATGGGAGCCGTACAGGTGCTCGACCTGGGTCCGGACGCGGTCCTGACGCGCTACCACGACGGGGAGGTGCGCAGCGCCGTGCTGGCCTGGGCCCAAGACAGCGTGCGCCGGCACCGGGCGTGGGCTCTCGGCACCTCGGTCCCCGCCGCCCTCGAGGAGCGGGAGGACCTCGTGGAGCTCCTGAAGAGCGCTACCGTGCGGCGGAACGTCGGCTGCTTCCTCAACGACCTGGGGCCGCACTGGGCGCCGCGCGTGGAGGAGGGCCTTCGCGGCCTCGGCATGGTGCCGCTTCGCGGGGGTGCCCAATGATCCCCGACGCCGCGATGCGAGCCGGCCTGCTCGAGCTCATCGAGCAGCCGGTCTTCGTGGACCGCTACCCCTTCTACGCCGCCGTGCTGGCGCAGATGCACCCCGTCGACGATGCAACGGTGGACGTGATGGCGGTCTCCGGGCACCAGGAGGGGCTCCGCCTGCACGTCAACAGCGAGTACTTCGCCTCCCACCCCGAGCACGTGCACGGCGTGCTCCTTCACGAGGTTCACCACGTGGTGCTCGGTCACCTCAGCGAGCCCAAGTTCCGCGATCCGGCCTACCCGGACCTGATGCGCCTCGCCATGGAGATGTCTGCGAACGAGCACATCAAGGAGCCCCTGCCCGACAACATCGTCACGTGGAAGGACTTCGCTCGCCACGGCGTTCGCGCCGGTCAGAGCACGATGGAACGCTACAACCGCCTGGCAGAGAGGCGGAACGAGGGGGCCCTGGTGCACCTCCCGCTGCGCCTGTGTGGTGTGGGAGTGGTCCTCGGGTCCTGCATTCCCAAGGAGATCTTCGACGACGTTCCGGGTACCGACCAGGACGGCAGGGAGCGACGTCGTCGCGCGAAGCCGGAGATCGTGGGACGCGTCCTGCGGGAAGCGGCGCGCACCACCATGAGGAGCCAGCGCCGCGTCTTCGGTACCGTGGCGGGAGAGCTCATCGAGAAGCTCACCAGGGTGAGCGAGCCGCCGCGCGTGTGGATCGACTGGCGCGATGCCCTGCGCAACCTCGTGGACCAGGTCCGCGCGCCGCGCCACAGCTACCAGCGGCCGAGCCGCCGCTTCCCGGAGCGCGTCGGCGAGCTGCCGGGACGCAAGTGGCTGCCCGACGAGCTCGACCGGCCCAGGCTCCTGGTAGCCGTGGACACCTCCGGGAGCATGATCACCGATGAGCTCGAAGAGGTCGGGCGCCAGCTCCGGGCGCTGGGCAACCTCGCCCGGATCACCGTCGCCGAGTGTGACGTCGAGATCCAGCGCGTCTACCGCTTCGAGGGCAAGCTCGAGTCCGTCACCGGCCGCGGCGGCACGGACCTCCGGCCGGTCTTTGAGGCCGACTTCCTCGCGAAGCACCGTCCCTCGGCCGTGGTCTACTTCACCGACGGCTACGGCCCCTACCCCGACCATAACCCTGGTGTGCGAACCCTGTGGGTCTTGACCCATATGGCGACGCACGGAGCTGGGCCCTTCGGCTGCAGCTGGGGAGAGCAGGTGCCGCTTCGGGTGCCGGCGGCATGAGCGGGCGGCGATCGAGCGCTCGGCGGGTGCAGCGGATTCCGTCCGCTCTCGCGCCGCTGTCAGAGCAGGGGCCGAAGTGCAATCCTGGACCATGACCGACCCTTCCCCCGACATGCTCCTCGTCTCGTCGCTGCTCGAAGAAGCCTGGACACATCGGCCGGGCGAAAGGAGCTCGCTCGCGCGGGCCTTCATCGAGCTTGGCGGCGGGAGTGAGCAGGGCGAAGACTCGAGGGAGCTCGGACCGTCGGCTCCCCCCTGGCTCCTCGCCGGGGTCGGGCGAGCGTTGGAGATCCTGGCGGAGCTGGCGGAGGAGGCCCTCGAGCAGGAGAAGGGCCGGCGCTGGCGGGCCCGGCTGTTCGGTTCCCGCGCCCCCGAGACGGAGCAAGAGCCCATGCCGGGCTTCGCCAGCTTTGCCTTGGAGGAGCTGCGCTCGAGGATGGCGTCCTTGCTGGGCTTCGCCGAGCGATGGGGAGAGGGGCACGCGGCCGCTCTGCGAGACTTGCTGCCGGCGGATCTCGACGAGGGCGCCGAGGGTGCCGCCGAGGCATGGGTCGTGCTGTCGTGTGCGATCGTGGCTGACGCCGACCGCTCCTACCGCGGGGAAGGCGACGTGGAGCTGATCGAGAGGTGGCTCTTCGGTGGGGGCTTCCGCAGCATCCCTCCGATGGCGTGGCGCTCGGACCCGGCCTCGGCCCGCCGGCTCCTTTCGGAGGCAAGGGGCACCGACGAGGAGGAGATGTACGACAGCTTCGAAAGATTCGTCCGGGCACGCGGGCTGGCGACAAGGCTGGTCGAGAGAGGCCTGCTGCGGTCTGAGGAGATCGACCTGATCCTCGCGCTCGGCCCGGCAGAGAGCCTGTCGTGATTCGCCTCTTCGAGCGGGATCTCTTCGAGGCCTCCGCGGAGGCGCTGCTCATCACGCTCGACGGTAGCGACCGCCGGGACCTCGACCACGTGGCGGGAAACCTCGGTCACGCCTTTGCGCGGCGTTGGCCGGAGGCCTGGGAAGAGGTGTGCGCGGTGTGGGAGGAGACACAGACGCTCTCACCGGGCTCGGTCGCCGTGGTGGAGCTCGGGGTCGGAGAATGCCCCTTCGAGGCCGTCGTGCTGGCCGCGACCCTGGTGCACATCGGAGACACGAGCAGCGCGCACCTCGCCGGGCTGGTGCGCGGAGCCGTAGGCGCGACGGTGCGGCAGGCGAAGGCGCGGGGATGGGATGCGGTGGCGAGCGCGGTGATGCGCGGAGGCTGGCGGCTCGAGTCGGTCTCGGCCTTCCGGGCGATGTTCGAGGGTTACCGAAACGCCGTGGGGGGGAGGGGTGCTCCCGTGCCGGATCTCCACGTCCACGAGGTCGAGCCGGGGCGCTTCACCGAGATCACGAAGGAGTGGGAGCGCATATGTCGTACGTGGTGAAGGCGCCAACGTCGACATGGCACGTGGCGTGCCTGCTGGTTGCCTGGGCCGGCTGCACGCCAGCTGTCTCCGCCGAGCCGGGAGAGACTGCCGTGGAGAAGGGAGACGTGGAGCGGTGGTCTCGTGTGCAGTCCCTCACCCGTACCACGGAGGCTCTCGAGGTGGACTTCGGGAGGGACAAGGGTCTCTTCGAGGTGTCCGTGAGGACCGAGCACGAGGGGGACACCGACCACGGCATCCCAAACGCCATCGCCCGCGTCCGGCGCAGGGTCGGCACCGCCCCGCTCCGCTGGAAGACGGAGCTCGGAGTGTCGCTCGTCACCCTTTGGCGCCATGAGCCGCGCTCGGACACGATTGCGCCCGTCGTCTCGCGCTACCTCGACTACCCGGACATCATGTACGAGATGACGCGCGAGGAAGAAGAGCTGGCGAAGCGGGGTCAGCCGGGGCTCGCCTGGGCCTGCTCGCCACCCGAGGCCCCCGAGATGACCATCGTGGTGCAGGGGACCTGGCTCGTCTCCAGGGACGGGTGGGATCTGGAATCCCTGCCCGGGCCGCCGGGCGCGAAGAGAGCAGCGGACTGACGCGTCCCTTCGCTGGAGCCGAGGATCCCGGCACGAACAGCCTCCGGGCGAAGCTGCTCCGATGTCAGAACCGGGCGAGCTCGAGCGTCTGCGCCGTTACTTGCGGCTTGGAGGCCGAGAAACCCTCACACAAAGAGCGCCATGCGACAGAAGAGCAGTGCACCGGGAAGCCGGCGCGCAGAAAGAGGCCGGAAAGAGAACGGCTCACCGGCCGTGATAGCGCTGCCGGAGGGCGGAGCCGTCGTCGGGCTCAGGCTGGCCGAGGTCTCGCCCTGGCCGCCTCCCTTTCCGCCTTCCGGGCCCCAAGATCTCTGGGCGTCGTTGGCCCGCGCGGGGGTGACCATGAGCCTGCGCTGGCTCGTCCTGCCCCAGGCGACCTGCGGGCCGCCCGGACACCTCGAGGTCTACGCCCTCTTCAGCCTCCCGGCCGATGCCCCGCCGGAGGTGGCGGTCGTCGAGCTGGGCGCAGCGCTCGAGATGGCGAGCCCGTGGCACCGTTTCGAGGTGCTCCGAGATGAAGGAGAGCTGCGCTTCGCGGTGCGGCCCTTTGCGAAGCTCGGCTGGGCCATGGCCCTCGAGGGAGACCCCGGCTGGGCCCCGCGCCGGCCGCTGGGGTTCACGGTCGGTGACGCCGACGAGCACCGGAGCGCCGGCGAGCCCGACAACCACATCGAAGGTGCGGCCGCCGATCCGAGCCGCGCGGTCTTACTCCTCTCGAAGCACCCTACCGCGACCCTGCTGTCGCGCACCAGTTCGTGGACCAGCTCGCCAAGGACGTGCTCCCGGCCGTACTCGGCAACGTCGGCACGAGGCTGCTCTTCCGAGTCGGCGGCAAGGACGCTGAGCGCCTCGTGCCCTTCCTCCCCGGGCTCGAGCCCGGCGATCTCACGGGCCTGCCGAACTTCACCGCCATCGGCGACGTGCTCGCCGGCGACGTGCCCCTGGGCCCATTCGTCCTCGAGACCTCGCCCCCGCCCCTCGCCAGCGCGACGAAGAACGCGGCGTAGACGAAGCTCAGCGCCCGCGCATGCCGAGCGCCTCCTCGATCGCCCGCAACACAGCATCCACGCAGCGGCGGCCGTCGTCGTTGGCCGGCACGCGGTGGAGGCGCGCCACGAGCGCGCTGAGGGAAGGAGAGAGGCGCAGGTCCGCGTCGCCTTCGGCGAGATCGACCTCGGTGGAGATCTCAACGCCTCGACGGGCGCGGTCCGGGGACGGCCTGCCGGGGCAGGTGTCTCGGAGCTCGTGAACGGCTTTGCAGCCTGGGCATGCTCTGTAGATGCGCTTGACCATCGCCAGACATGACGCCGCCAGGCGGTCGCTTCTGACAGCCCGCCGCCCCGGGCCGCGCGAAAGGTGTCGGGCGCCCTACTCCACCCCGCAGATCACTCCCGGCACCACGTCCTGGGGCGGCACGCACTTGTTCCGCTCCGGGTGGCAGTAGAGGTTCGACGGGCAGTGGCTGCACTCGAAGGCGCACATCTGGAGGCTGCCTTCGATGCCGGGGATGTCGGTGACCACGATGCTGCAGAAGGCGTCGCCGACCGGGCTCTGGCAGCGCAGGTCGGTCGAGCACTCGCGGGAGCAGAAGCCGTACTCCTCGTCGTGGGTGGGGGTGACGCAGATTGGGGCGTCGTCGGGGCACTTGATGCTGTCGGCGCAGGTGCCGCCGAAGCCCAAGGCGTAGGGGATCTGTCCCTGCTCGCACCTGCCCTCGACTCCGCAGCCGGAGCACAAGGAGATGGCCGCGAGGACCGTTGTCAATGCAAGAGCGCACGTGAGGCGCATCGCCAAGCTCCCATTCTGGAATCTATCTCTGCCAATACAATGGTCGGTCAAGCGCGCTCGTTTCTGAAGTTTTCGGGTGTTATTGTCTGCCGCCCATGTCTTCGGAGCGTTTCGAAAGACGGCTTGTCTTCTTCATCGGCAAAGGTGGAGTGGGCAAGACCTGCCTGTCGGCGGCCGCTGCTCTCGCGCAGGCGAGGCGCGGGCGGCGCACGCTCCTTGTCGAGCTCTCCTCGCGGGGGAGGGGGCACGCCTTCTTCGGCCTCAGCCAGGAGACCGGCTACGAGCCCCGCCGAATGCTCGAGGGAGTGCCCCTCTACTCCTGCAAGATCACGCCGCGCGACGCCTTGGAGGAGTACGGGCTGATCAAGCTGAAGCTCAGGACGCTGTACCGGGTCGTCTTCGAGAACGACTTCATGCGCCGCCTCGTCGACATGGTGCCCGGCATGACCGAGCTGCTGGTCATCGGCCGCGTCTGGTACCTGGCCGAGCAGCGAGAGCGGAACGGGCGGCCCACCTGGGACCGGATCGTCGTGGACAGCCCGGCCACGGGCCACGGCCTCGGCATGCTCAGGCTCCCCCAGGTCATCCTGGACTCGGTCGGCGCGGGCACCTTCGCCGACGACACCCGCCCTATCCTGGAGCTCCTCCGCGACCGGCTGCGCACCCTCGTCCACCTCGTCTGCCTGCCCGAGGAGCTGCCCGTCCGGGAGACCCACGAGCTCGCCGCGAGCGTCAAGGGCGAGCTCGACATGTCCCTCGGCGCCTGCTTCATGAACAAGCTCTGGCCCGATCCCTTCACGGACCACGAGGAGAAGCTGCTCGGCCGCTTCAGGGCGGCCGTGCGAGGCGAGCACGCGGGCCTCGACGGCCTCCTCGACCGAGCCCGCTCGGTGGCCCGGCGACAGGCCCAGCAGCACCGTTACCTGCGGCGCCTCGCGGCCGGCCTCCCGGGCATCCCCGTCATCGAGATCCCCTACCTCTTCACCGACCGCATCGGTCCCGAGCAGCTCGACGTGCTGAGCTACCATATGGGCAAGGAGCCTCATGCCTGAGACGTCGAGCTACCAAAGGGCAAGGAGCCACATGTCTGAGATCTCCCCACAAGGCGACATCAAGCCCCCCGGGGGCCTCCCCGAGGGCGTCCGCTTCGAGACCGGCGCCCCCTTCGGCGCCGCGGGCAAGGTCGTGCGCCGCTACAAGCTCGACAACGGCCTGACGGTGCTCCTGCTCGAAGACCACGCCGCCCCCATCTTCAGCTTCCAGATCTGGTACCGCGTCGGCTCGGCCCACGAGGAGGTCAAGAAGACAGGCCTCGCCCACCTCTTCGAGCACCTCATGTTCAAGGGCACCGAGCGCCACCCGGCCGGGGTCTTCGACCGGGAGATGGAGCGCCGCGGAGCCCAGACCAACGCCGGCACCTGGCTGGACTGGACCTTCTACTACGAGAACCTGCCGTCCGGGCCGAACAGAGGCCCCGAGAACCTCGCCCGCGTGGCCGACTTCGAGGCCGACCGCATGACCGGCCTCGTCCTGGAGCCCGAGCCCTTCGCCTCCGAGCTCGAGGTCGTCAAGAACGAGCGCCGGCTGCGGGTGGACAACGACCCCGACGGGCGCATCGACGAGGCCCTCTGGGAGCTCGCCTTCGACCGCCACTCCTACCGCTGGCCGACCATCGGCTGGATGGAGGACCTCGAGGGCATGGAGCTCGAGGACGCCCGGGACTTCTACCGGGCTCACTACGCGCCGAACCAGGCCGTGGTGGCCGTGGTCGGCGACGTCGACGAGGTCGGCGTCCTCGAGGCGATCTGCGAGAGCTTCGGCTCGATCCCCCCGTCGGAGCCGCGCGAGGTCCCGCGAGAGACGGAGCCGGAGCAGAGAGAGGAGCGGCGCCGCACCCTTCGCCTGCCCCTGGCCACCGAGCGCCTGCTCATCGGCTACCACGTGCCGGGCCTCACGCACCCCGACCACGTGCCTCTCCAGCTCCTCTCCGAGATCCTCTTCAACTCGGAGAGCGCCCGCATGGAGCGCGCCCTCGTCCAGGACTCCGAGGTCGCCCTCGACGCCCACGGCTGGTGCGGCCCCTTCGCCGACCCCTGCCTCTTCGAGATGGCGGTCACCTGCCAGCGCGGGCGCACGGCGGAGGAGGCCCTGAGCCGGCTCGACGCCGTCGCCGACGAGGTGCGCCGCGACGGGGTGAGCGAGGCGGAGCTCGAGCGAGCGCGAAACAAGATCAAGATGGGCATGCTCCGCGGCATGCTCCCCGCCCACCACCGGGCTTACCGCCTCGCCTTCTACGAGGTGACCGCGGGAGACTTCCGAAAGCTCTTCGAGGCCATGGAGGCCGTCGACCGGGCCACCACCGGCGACGTCGCGCGCGTCGCCCAGCGCTGGCTCCGCAAGGAGAACCGCACCATCGTCACCGGCCTCCCGGAGGAAGGGGGCGAGGGAGCCTCCGGCTCGACCGGTGATGCGACCCCGGGCCCCGCGCAGCGGCGGCCTGCCCTGCCGCAGAGCCCGGACGAGCCGACCGGCGGCGCCCCCTCCCCGCCCGGCGACGACCATGTCGCCGGCGGCAACGAAGACATGGCCTTCCTCGGAGCCGAGCCCTTCTCCGCCGGGCCGGTGAGCGGCCTCGTCATCGAGGACCGGGACCTGCCCTACGTCGCCTTCGCCGTCGATCTCTACGCCGGCGCGCACAGCGATCCCGAGGGCAAAGAGGGGCTCGCCCGCATGGCCGGCGAGATGCGGGTGCGCGGGACCGAGGCCTTCACCCGCGAGCAGCTCGCCGAGGCCTTGGACGGTCTCGGGAGCGCCTTGAACGTGTCCGTGCGCCGGCGAGTCACCTCGATCCGCGGCGACGTGGCCCGCGAGCACCTCGACCGCTTCTGCGAGATCCTCTCGGAGGTCTTGTGGCGGCCGACCTTCCCCGAAGAGGAGGTGCAGAAGCTCAAACGCCAGACCCTGAGCGAGCTCGAGGCGATACGCGACGACGACGGGGCCCTCGCCCGCCGCGCCCTCGCGCGCACGCTCTTCAAAGGCCACCCCTGGGGCCGGCCCCTGATGGGAGACGAGACCTCGGTCGCCGCCATCGAGCGAGACGACCTCGTAGCGTGGCACGAGGCCAACACCACGACCGCCTCCATGATCGTGTCGGCGAGCGGCGCCGTCAGCGCCGGAGAGCTCAGAGAGGCGCTCCTCCGCGCCTTCCCGGACGAGCTCCCGACCCATGAGCTCGATGCCTCGTCGGACCCAGAGGTAGAGCCTCCCGAGGGGCGGGTCGTGGTCCTGGTGGACAAGCCCGAGCGCACCCAGACCCAGGTGCTCCTCGGGCACATGGCGCCGTCCGTGTCGCACCCCGATCAGCTCCCCCTCGTGGTCGGCAACACCGCCTTCGGGGGCACCTTCACCGCGCGCCTGATGCAGGAGGTGAGGGTGAAGCGAGGCTGGTCCTACGGCGCCTACAGCAGGGTCTCCTCGGGGAAGGAGCTCGGCGCCTTCCAGGTGAGCTTCTACCCGAAGACCGAGGACACGGCGCCCGCCCTCGAGCTGGTGCTCTCCATGCTGGAGGATCTCAAGGACAAGGGCCTCGACCCGGCGGAGGTGGACTTCGCCCGCCAGCACCGGACCCAGGCCTTCCCCTTCCAGCTCGAGACCCACGGGCGCCGCCTGTCGCTGCTCCTCGACGCCCGCTTCCTCGGCCGGCCGAAGGACTGGGTCCGGAGCTACGAGGAGCGGGTGTCGGCCGTCACGTCGGAGCAGGTCGCCAGCGCGCTGCAGCGCTGCGTTCACCCGGACAACATGGTGATCGCGGTGACCTGCACGGCCGCGGACGTCATGGAGTCGATCCGGGCGCTCCCGGGCGTCTCCAAGGTGCTCTTGCAGGCCTACGACGGCCCCTGGGACCCGCAGCCGGTGAGCTAGGAGGAGAGAGCCTCTCCATGAGCGGCACCTCCAAGAGCGTCTCCGCCCTGGAGCGCTTCGTCTGCGCGGGGAAGGGCCGGCGGCGAATCGTGGCCCCCGAGCCGGACCTGCTGCTGCCGCTCGTCGCGGGGACCGCCGCCCACGGCACGGAGCGGCCGGTCTGGGTGGTGACGGCCCGCCCGGAGGCGGCGCGCTCGGTCTTCGAAGCCCTGCGACCCTCTCTCGGGCGCCGCAAGGGCGGCCTCGACGTGCGCTGGCTCCCTCCCCTCATGCCCGAGCCCTACGCCGAGGTGGGGGAGGACATGGCCGCCACCCGCGCCCACCTCGCGACGCTCTACTCGCTGGTCTCGGGTGAAGCCCCGCCGGCCGTGGTGGTCACGAGCGCCGTCGCCCTGCTCGCCCGGACGATCCCCTCCGCCCGCCTTCGCGCCTTCAGCGCGCTCTGCATCTGCGGCGAGGAGCTCGACCGCGAGGAGCTCGTCGAGACCCTGCTGCGCGGAGGCTACGCCAGAGAGGAGCTGGTAACCGAGGCCGGCACCTTCGCCGTCCGCGGCGGCATCATCGACGTCTTCGCCCCGCAGCTCCCGAAGCCCGTCCGCGTGGACCTCTTCGGCGACGAGGTCGAGCGCCTCACGCTCTTCGACCCGGTGAGCCAGCGCTCCGGGGGCCGCCTCGAGATGGTCGAGATCCCGCCGGTGTCGGCCCTGCTCTTCACAGACGACGAGGCCGGAGAGGCCGAGACGCGCCTGAGGGAGCTGGCCGGTCGCTGCCGGGTGCCGTCGCTGCGCCTCGCGACCTACCTCGAGGACGTAAAGGCGCGCCGCCCACCGCCCGGGTACCTCGCCTTCGCCCCCGCGGTTACCGGCGGCCTCGAGGCGACGCTGCCCCTGCTGCCCGAGGGCGCCCTCGTCGTTCACGCCGCAGAGCACGCCATGCGTGACGCCGTCGAGGCCTACGGCGCGCGCCTCGAGGAAGGTTTCGCAGAGGCCTTCGAGCGAGGGCGCCTCGCCTGCCCCCCGGGAGTCTTCCTCGGTGACAGGGAGCCCGGCGCCTCGGAGATCGAGGCGGCCGACGCCGTAGAGGTGTGCTCGGTCGCGGTCGACTCCGCAGGCTCGAAGCCGCCGCCGCACCCGGACGACACCTGGATCGTGCGCGCCGAGCCGGTCTCCCACCTGCACCAGACCCTCCTGCGCCGCGACGACGCCGAGCACCCCTTCCGGCCGGTGGCCACGACCCTCGGCGGCTGGGCTCGCGAGGGCTTGAGCGTGCACGTCTTCGCCCGCGGGGCCTCGCAGCGCCGGCGCATCACCAAGCTCGTGGGCTCCTACGGTCAGGCTATCGAGAAGGGGGAAGGCTGGCCCTTCGCGCCCCACCCGCCGGGCATCAGGCTCTGGGACGGGAGGCTTCAGCGCGGCTTCCTCTGCCGCGAGCTCGAGGTGGCGTTTGTCGACGAGCAGGACATCTTCGGGCAGCGCCCGCGCCGCCCCCGCACGGACGCGCCGCCCCCCGAGCACCTGCTGCGCTCTTTCCGCGAGCTCACGCCGGGCGACATGGTCGTGCACCGCGACCACGGCATCGGCCGCTTCACGAAGCTCGTCCGCATGCGCGCCGGCGGCACGGACGGCGACTTCTTGGAGATCCACTACCGCGACCAGTCCAAGCTCTTCCTGCCGGTCACGCGCATCTCCCTCCTGCAGCGCTACGTCTGCCGCGGCCGCGAGGGCCACGAGCCGCCCCTCGACAAGCTCGGCGCGACGCGATGGCAGACCGCCCGGCGCAAGGCGAAGGCCGCCGCCGAGAAGATCGCCGCAGAGCTCTTGGACCTCTACGCCCGCCGTATGGCTGCCGTCGGCCTCGCCTTCTCGCCGCCCGACGAGCTCTACGAGGAGTTCGAGGCCACCTTCCCCTTCGACGAGACCACAGACCAGGAGCGGGCGATCCGCGAGGTCTTGAAGGACATGCAGAAGACCCGGCCCATGGACCGGGTGGTCTGCGGGGATGTGGGCTACGGAAAGACCGAGGTCGCGCTGAGGGCCGCCTTCAAGGCCGTCGAGGACGACTTTCAGGTCTGCGTGCTCGTGCCGACCACGATCCTGGCCGAGCAGCACTTCCTGACGATGCGCGAGCGCCTGCGCGGCTTCCCGGTGAAGGTGCACCAGCTCAGCCGATTCGTGACCGCAGCCGAGCAGAAGGAGGTGCTCGCCGAGGTGCGCGAGGGCAAGGTCGACATCGTCGTCGGCACCCACCGCCTGCTCCAGAAGGACGTGCGCTTCAAGTCCCTCGGGCTCATCGTGGTCGACGAGGAGCACCGCTTCGGGGTGAAGCACAAGGAGCGACTGAAGGCCATGCGGGCCGAGGTGGACGTGCTCACCCTCTCCGCGACGCCCATCCCGAGGACCCTGCACATGGCCGTCCTGGGCATCCGGGACCTCTCCACCATCGCCACCGCTCCGCCGGGCCGCCAGGCCATCGAGACCAGGGTGGTGCGCATCGGCGATCCCTCCGTCAAGGCCGGGATCGAGCGAGAGCTGGCCCGCGGCGGCCAGGTCTACTTCGTCACGCCCAGGGTGCAGGGCATGGAGCGCATCTTGGACGAGCTCGAGGCCCTCGTGCCGGGCGCGCGCATCGCCAAGGCCCACGGCCAGATGCCCGCCCGGCAGCTCGAAGACGTCATGAGGGCCTTCATCCGCGGCGAGGTCGACATCCTCGTGACCACGACCATCATCGAGAGCGGCATCGACGTCCAGAACGCCAATACGATGTTCGTGCACCGCGCCGAGCGCTTCGGCCTCGCCCAGCTCTACCAGCTCAGGGGCCGCATCGGCCGCAGCACGCGCCAGGCCTACTGCGCCTTCCTCATCCCGGACCCACGCGCGCTGACCGAGGACGCCCAGCGCCGCATCGGCGTGCTCCAGACCATGACCCGCCTCGGCAGCGGCTTCGCCCTCGCCATCGAGGACATGGAGCTTCGCGGCGCGGGCAACCTCCTCGGCGCCGAGCAGCACGGCCACATCGACGCGGTGGGCTACGAGACCTTCATGGACCTGCTGCACGAGACCATCGCGGAGCAGCGGGGCATCGAGGCGGGCGCGAGGCCCCGCGACACCGAGGTCTCGGTGGACCTCCCGGCGTTCATCCCCGACGACTACCTGCCCGACGCCCACGACCGCCTCGTGCTCTACAGGCGCTTCACCTCGGTTCGCAACCAGGAGGAGCTCGAGGCCCTCGTCTCGGAGGTCGAAGACCGCTACGGCCGCCTGCCGCGCGAGGCCCAGGACCTGGTGCGCCTGATGAGCCTGCGGGTAACCGCGGCCGCCGACGGCGTGCTCCAGATCGCGTGCGCCGGGAGCAAGCTGAGGATGGTCCTGTGCGAGGACGGCCCGGTCTCGGCGGAGGCCGTGGCGGCCTTCGTGGGCCGCCCCCAGAGCCGCTGGAGCCTCACCCCCGATCACGCCCTCGAACGGAGCGTGGGCCCGCGTGAGGCAAAGGACCGCGTCGAGACCTGCTTCCAGGCCCTGCGCGAGCTGCGGGTCTTCGTTTCGAAGCACGGCGCTACGTGATAGGGGAGCTTCCCATGCTTCGCCCGAACCTCCTGCTGGCCGCCGCATTCCTCGCCGCCGCCGCCCTCTCCTACGGTTGCCGCCCCGAGCGCCCGGTGGTCACCCAGGTCCGCGCCAAGGAGCAGGAGCGCGCCAAGCCGGCGCTCACCGCACCGCAACGCGCCCAGGGCGTCGGTCAGCTGCACCTCAGCGAAGAGCAGCGCAAGATAGTGCTCGC
>CAZQPP010000061.1:0-23417 GCA_964594295.1 uncultured Myxococcales bacterium
CGTCCCAGGCTCCTGCGCGCAGCCCCCGGCGAGGGCCATCGCGCTCAGAAGCAGCGCCAGTTTCAAGAGGATTCGGAAGCCGTGTCTTGCGCCTGCGATGCTCATGGCCTGCTCGAAGGTCCCTTTCAGCTCCGTCGCCGCCCGGGCCTCTACGCCCGGACGGCCCCACAGCATAGCGGAGCGGGCCGCTCTAGGCGAAACGGAGCGTTTCGCGGTACGCGAAGCGGCCTTCCATGGGCGTTCCCCCCGGGAAACGCCCAGCGCTAGGGGCGTTTCGCTCGCGACACGCCCGCCCCCGCAATTCAGAGGGCTGCAACCGATCTCATTCGAGGGGCCACACGCCGTCAAGCGGGCCGTAGCCCACCGCCGCGCGCCCCAGAGTGGCGAGGTCGAACCACATGGTGCCCTTCACCTCGTAGGGGATCTCGAAGCTCGGCGCCTTCCCGGCGTGGACCTCGGAGACGAGGTCGTCGGCGAAGCGCGAGAGCACGCCGATCATCGGCTGCAGCCCGAGGGAGAGGCGCACCCGCACCTCGACGTCCTCCGTGAAGGCCGGGATGAGGCGTACGCCGAGGTCGTTCGCGTCGCCCGTGGCGGCCTTGAGCCCGGCCGCGACGAGCAGGCCCCCGATGTTCTCCTTGAGGTCCTCGAGATCCTCGATGTCTCGCTCCGAGGAGCGGCAGCTGTCCGCACCGGGCGTGCCGTCGCAGGAAGCGTCGCCGGCGGGGCAGAGCCTCAGGCACACGGCTCCGAGGGCGGACTGGGCGTGGCCGCGGAAGACGTCGATGGCGGCGAGCACCTCGGTGGCCGGGAGCGGGACGGAGTTGGGGTTGTCGACGCGCAGGGGCAGCTCGAAGTCGAAGCGGAGGGAGTCCTCGGCAGGCGCCGCGCCGATGCCGAAGGCGCAGGCCGCGCTCCCGAGCCCCTCGCCGAGGACCTGCGGGCAGTAGAAGCGCGCGAGGTCCATGGCCGAGGGCGAGCGCGTGAGCTCGGGCTCGAGGCTGCGGAGCCGGGGCAGCTCCACGTGATCTGCGAGCTCGGCGCCGACCCGCTCCAAGACCTCGCAGGCCGGGATGAGCAGGCCCACCGCGAGGAAGGCGGCGACCGGGATCGGAGCTTTGCTGAGGTGGCGTGCGTTCACTTCTTCGGCCGGTGCATCGGGTGGATCGTCTGGACGGAGGGGCGCCTGGCGATCTCCTTGAAGACCCGTCCGGTCGGCGTGTCGGGCAGATCCTCGGGCTTCGCCGGGAGAGGCACGTCGAGGGTCACGACCCCGCCGCTCACCTCGGTGGTCTCCGCCCCGAGCTGCTTGAAGATCTGGATCATGCCCCGGTTGTCCCCGAGCACGTAGGCCCGGAAGGTCACGATGCCCTGTCGCCGGGCCGCTCGCGCGAGCACGCCGAGGAGCAGGGTGCCGAGCCCGTTGCCGTGCATGTCGTCGACCACGGTCACGGCGACCTCGGCGACGGTCGGCTCGTCCTTCAGCCTGATGCAGCGGGCCACGCCGTAGCCGGGGTCGTCCTCGTCGTCCGCGGGCACGGCGCCGAGCGCGATGTGGTTCTGCTGGTCGACGTCGCAGAGGTAGTCGAGCTGGGCCTCGCTCAGCTCGTCGACGGGAGCCATGAAGCGCGCATAGCGAGACTCGGCAGAGAGACGCGAGAGCCCGATGCGCAGGCGCTCTTTGTCTTCGGGCACGATCGGGCGAATGCGGACGACGGTGCCGTCGCGCAGCTTGTAGAGGTCGGGGGCGTCGGCGCTCATGGGCGGAGCCTACCCCTTGCTTCGCCGATTCGCACCCCCGAGGCAGGCGAGGGGCCAGCGGCCGCATCGTCTCCCAGACCTCGGCCCCCGACTCCGACAAGAAGCGCATCGAACGCCTCGGCATCCGCGAGCCTGCCCAGCTCCTCCACCACCCGATTCTCGGCGCGTCTTGGGGGGGGGCGCGCGCGCGGCTCCCCTTTGCTTGCGGGGGCGCTGTGCGTGCCCTACCCTCGATTCGACTCGCGCTGACAGGCGCTGCGGCCCGCCTAGGGGCGGCCGGCGGAGAAGCGGAATGGCGATGATCAGATGGACCGCGTTGCTCGGGCTCGCCGTGTTGGTCGCGGCGGGCTGCTCGGGCGGCGGCGAGAAAGGGCCGAGCGTCGCGAACGTGGACGTGCCGGGGACGGGTGGAGACTCGAGGCCGGGTGTGCTCGACGTCGGCCTGCAGGATGTCCCCGGTGATCGCGGTGCGGTGGCCGACCCGGGGCACGCGGCGGGTGACGACTCGGCCGTTGCCGCAGAGGACCCGGGCCCCACGCCCGCGCAGGAGCAGCTCGGTCGGCCCTGCGAGGCCGCCGGAGACTGTGAGAGCGGGCTCTGCGCCGCCGGGCCCGACGGGAGAGTGTGCACGACCGACTGCCTCGAAGGCTGTCCGGCAGGCTGGGAGTGCGGCTCTGCCGAGATCCTCGGCGGCGCCGGCGAGGAGAAGGCCTGCGTGCCCGCGGAGGCCAGGCTCTGCAAGGCCTGCACGGAGCTTGCCGGCTGCGGTGACGTGAGGGAGTGCGCGCTACCGCCGGGTGCGGGGGGCGGCGCAGAGGGAGGCACCTGCCTGCTGCCCTGCGGCGGCCTCGGGGCGAGTTGCCCCTTCGGCTTCTCCTGCGAGACGCGGCTCGTCCTGCCGGAGCTCGCGACGGCCTTCGTGTGTTGGCCGTCGGGCGGTTTGCCGTGCTGCGGCGTGTCCACTGTGGGCGCGGAGGCGGCGTGCACGCGCTCGAACGAGCACGGCTCGTGTGTCGGCACTCGTCGCTGCGAGGGGAGCGCCGGGTGGTCGGGCTGCGGCGCGACGCTCCCCGCGCCCGAGAGCTGCGACGGCCTCGACAACGACTGCGACGGCACCACCGACGAGGGCCTCGGCCCGGGCTGCGGCTGCGGGGACGGCGACTGCGACCCGGCCGGCGGTGAGGACGCCGTCGTCTGTCCGGCCGACTGCGTCGAGGCGGGAGACGGCATCTGCTCGCCTGGCGAGAGCCCGGCCGATGTGCCGGAGGACTGCTGCCCCGGGGGCGGCGGCGTGGCCATGTGCGGCGACGCGGTGTGCAGCCGCGGCCCTTGCGGCGAGACGAGCGAGACCTGCCCGGCTGACTGTCCGCAGACTTGCGGAGACGGGGCGTGCGCGGACGGTGAGGACCCGCGCTCCTGTCCCGAGGACTGCGAGGAGCAGCGCTGCGGCGACGGCCTGTGCGCGCCCTCGGAGGGAGGAGCCGAGGAGTGCCCCGCGGACTGTGCCGCCGGGTGTGGCAACTGTCTCTGCGACGGAGACGAGGACTGGTGGACCTGCCCTGGCGACTGCGGCCACTGCGGCGACTCCATCTGCAGCCCCTGCAGCCACCTCGGTGAAGACGTGCTCAGGTGCCCTCTGGACTGCGCCGAGAGCGGCACCGAGATCTGCAACGGCAAGGACGACGACGGCGACGGGGTGATCGACGAGGGCACGGAGGGCCCCGGCGGTCAGTGCGACGACGACAACCCGTGCACGGAGGACGTGTGCGGTGGGGAGGTGGGCTGCAGGTCGGCAGATCTCCCCGCGGGCACCCCGTGCGGTGACGGTGATCCGTGCAACGGCGTGGAGGCCTGCGACGGCGGCGCGTGCGTCAGCGGCCCGACCCCGGACTGCGAGGACGGCGAGGTCTGCACCGAGGACTCCTGCGTCACCGGGCAGGGCTGCGCCAACGCGCCGCGGGAGGAGGGCGCCTCGTGCGAGGACGGCGATCCCTGCAACGGGCAGGAGCTGTGCAAGGGCGGGGTCTGCGAGGCCGGCTCCGCCCCCGACTGCGACGACGGCGACGAGTGCACCGACGACCTATGCGTGGCTCCCTCGGGTTGCACACACAAGCGCGCCGACTGCGACGATCAGAACCCCTGCACCACCGACGGCTGCTCGCCGGCCACGGGCTGCGTTCACGGCCCGGCCGAGGGCGAGCCCTGCGAGGACGGCGACGACTGCACCTTGAACGACACCTGCTCGGGCGGCGAGTGCGCTCCCGGGGCGCGCGAGCCCTGCGACGACGGCGACCCGTGCACGGCGGACCTGTGCATCACCGGCTCGGGCTGCGCACACGGGAACGCCGCGGACGGCACGCTCTGCCCCGACGAGGACCTCTGCAACGGCACCGAGACCTGCGTGGAAGGAGCCTGCGTGGCGGGCGAGGCCACCGACTGCTCGGACGGCGACCCCTGCACCCTCGACCTCTGCGCTCCCGCGATCGGCTGCACCTACATCTCGGCTCCCGACGGCACCGCCTGCCTCGACGGCGACCCCTGCAACGGCCAGGAGACCTGCCTCGGCGGGGCCTGCGCGCCAGGCACGCCGCTCGACTGCGACGACAAGGACGTCTGCACCGACGACGCCTGCGAGCCCGGCGTGGGCTGCACCCACGCGCCGGGCACCGCTCCCTGCGACGATCTCGACCCCTGCACGAAGGAGGACCGCTGCAGCCTGGGGGTGTGCCGCGGCGAGCCCGCCTGCTCGGACGGCGACCCCTGCACCACCGACGGCTGCGCCCCCAACGGGGACTGCGTCCATGGCTTCGCCGAGGACGGCATCCCCTGTGACGACGGGGACGGCTGCTCGGTGGACGACACCTGCGTGAGCGGCGCCTGCGGGGCCGGTCCGCCGAAGCAGTGCGACGACGGGGACGCCTGCAACGGCGTGGAGAGCTGCGCCGAGGGTGATTGCCGGCCCGGCGAGCCTCTCGAGTGCGACGATGGCGAGGCCTGCACCGGCGACGGCTGCGACTCCGCCACCGGGTGCACCCACGAGGACGTGGAGCAAGGCACGCCTTGCGACGACGGCCTCGTCTGCACCGTCGACGACGCCTGCGGAGGAGGCTCGTGCATCCCCGGGCCGGCGCCGGAGTGCCCCGACGAGGGCATGTGCAAGCGGGGCGTGTGCCGCGAGGACGCCGGTGGCTGCACCCTCGAGCCGGTCACCGACGGCGCGGCCTGCCCGGACGACGACCTCTGCAACGGCGACGAGGCCTGTGGTGGTGGCGAGTGCAGGGCAGGCGCGCCCCTCATCTGCGACGACGGCGACCCGTGCACGGTCGACTCCTGCGACCGGGTCGAGGGCTGCAAGGTCTCGGCGAGCGATGATCCGGCCTGCCTCGCGCCACAGGTGACGGTGGTGTCGATCGCGGCCGGCGCACGCCAGACCTGCGTGCTGCGCAGCGACGGGACGGTCTGGTGCTGGGGCTACAACAAGGAAGGCGAGCTGGGCCGCGGCCTCATGGGCAACGAGCAGCCCGTGCCTGCGCAGGTGCCGGATCTTCCTCCCGCGGTGGCCCTCTCCTCGGGCTCTGCGTGGCACACCTGCGCCATCGTCGCCGACGGCAGCGCACGCTGCTGGGGCCACGGCGGCTGGGGCGAGCTCGGCGACGGCACGAGCCAGCACCGCTCGAGCCCGGTGACCGCGCTCGCCCCCGAGCCCCTCGAGAGCATCTCGACCTTCAACAGCACCACCTGCGCCGTCTCCACGCTGGGCAAGGTCTGGTGCTGGGGGCGCAACGACCACGGCCAGGTCGGGGACGGGAGCACGGCGAACCGGGCCGCTCCCGTCGAGGTCTCGGGCCTGCCGCCGGTCTCCGCGGTCGCCGCGGGCGGGTACCACTCCTGCGCGCTGGCCGACGAGGGCACCGTCTGGTGCTGGGGGGACGGCGGAGAGGGAAAGCTCGGCCAGAACAACTGGGACGACCACCTGACGCCGGTCCAGGTCAAGAACCCCCTGGGCCTGGCCCTGACCGATGTGAAGGCTGTCTCGCTTGGCGAGCACTACTCCTGTGCGCTCAAGGAAGACGGAGCCTGGTGTTGGGGGCGCGGGGACTACGGCGAGCAGGGGAGCGGCGCCGAGTCGGATCAGAACACACCGCGCGCGGTGCTCGCCGACGCGCAGGACGCCCCCTTCGGTCCCGTCGACCTCCTCAGCACGGGCTACCGCCACGCCTGCGCCGTCCGCGGCGAGGGCGAGCTCTGGTGCTGGGGACACAACAGCGCGGGACAGATCGGCGAGCACGCCGATCGCGAGGCCCTGCTGCCGGTGCAGGTCGAGGTGCCGGGGGAGGTCGCCGCGGTCGGTGCCGGCGCGGACCACACCTGCGCCGCCCTGGCCTCGGGCGCGGTGTGGTGCTGGGGTTACAACCGCTACGCCCAGATAGGCGACGGTCAGTGGGCGTTCCGGGCGCGCTACCCGACCGAGGTGGAGGGCGCGCGCGGCGCCCTCGGCATCGCGGGGCGCTACTACCACGCCTGCACGCGCCACGAGGACGGGGTGCGCTGCTGGGGCCACGGGCACAACGGCAGGCTCGGAAACGCTCGCATCTTCCACCGCTCCGAGCCTACCCCCGTTACCGGCGTCGGCGCCGTAGACGCGCTGGCCCTTGGCTGGTGGAGCGGCTGCGCCGTGGACGCCCAAGGGGTGCTGCGCTGCTGGGGCTCGCTACCAGACCAGGGCAGGGCGGACTACCGCCGCGCAGACCACCTCGAGCCCGTAGACGTCTCCGGGCTGCCGGCGCTGGAGCGTGTCTCCTCGGGAGGCGGGCACCTCTGCGCGCTGGACCGGGAGGGCCAGGTCTGGTGCTGGGGCGACAACGGCCAGGGTGAGCTCGGCAACGGCACGACCCAGCCGAGCCGTGATCCTGCGCGCGTGGACGGCCTGGGGGGCTGCCTCGACGTCAGCGCGGGATACGATCACTCCTGCGCGGTGCGCTCGGACGGGAGGGTGCTCTGCTGGGGAGACAACCAGTACGGCCAGCTCGGCCACGGCATCTCGGGGGACGTGCACGACAAGGCCACGCCGACCGAGGTGGTCGGGCTCGACGGGGCTGTGACGGTGCGTGCCGGCGACAACCACACCTGCGCGGTGGCGGCCGGCGGCACGGTCTGGTGCTGGGGCCACAACGGCGACGGCGAGCTCGGCGACGCGACGAGGCAGGCTTCGGCCTCCCCGGTGCAGGCCCGCTTCCTCGAGGGCGTCGTGGAGCTGGCCCTCGGCGAGGCCTTCACCTGCGCGCTCCGCGGCGACGGCCTGATGTTCTGCTGGGGCGTGAACCACGACTACCGAAACGGCACGGGGCGCCACACCAGGGAGCCCTTCCTCGTCACCCTCGAGTCCGGCGAGGCCCTCGCCGACATCGTAGACATCGGCATCGGCGACAAGTTCGGCTGCGCCCTCACCGGCGACCGGCGGACCTGGTGCTGGGGCCTGAACGACCACGGCCAGGCCGGGATCGGGACGGCCTTCAAGCTGCGCCCGGCCCGCACCCTCATGCCCGTGTGGTCCGTCGCCGACCGCGACGCCGACGGGGTGCCCGCCGACGGCGACGGCTCGGGGGTGGAAGGCGACGCGCCCTGTCTCGGCGATCTCTTGGAGCGGTGCGACGACAACTGCCCCTACGTGAGCAACCCGGACCAGGCGGATGAGGACGACGATGGCGTCGGCGACGCGTGCTCGGGCAAGGCCTGCACGCCCGAGGACGGGGCCGCCTGCGACGACCGGAACCCTTGCACGGTGGACAGGTGCCGTACGGACTCCGGGTGCACGAACATCGCGTCTCCCGACGGCACCTCGTGCTCCGACGGCGATCCCTGCAACGGTGAGGAGGTGTGCGAGCAGGGGAGCTGCGCGGCCGGCGGGGCCTTGGACTGCGACGACGGCGAGGACTGCACCTCGGACTCCTGCGTCGCCTTCATGGGCTGCGCCTACTTGCACCTCACGGACGGCACGGCGTGCGAGGACGGCGACGCCTGCACGGCCACGGGCGCGTGCGCCGGGGGTGCCTGCGAGCCGGGCCTCCCGGTGCTCTGCCCCGACGACGGCCCCTGCACCGAGGGTGTCTGCGATCCGGCGACCGGCGCGTGCAGCGTAGCCCCGCGGCCGGCGGGCGCGCCGTGCTCGGACGGCGACCTGTGCAACGGTGAGGAGCGCTGCAGCGGAGGTGTCTGTACCGCGGGCGCAGACCTCGACTGCGACGACGGCGATCCCTGCACGGCCGATGGCTGCGATCCCGTGCTCGGCTGCCTGCACGGCCCGGCCGACGACCCCTCCTGCACCGAGCCACAGGTGCGAATCACCTCCCTCGGGGGCGGCGCCCACCACACCTGCGCCCTGCGTGATGACGGCACCGTCTGGTGCTTCGGAGAGAACGGCAACGGCGAGCTCGGCCAGGGCTTCAAGGGAGCCGACCAGAGCGAGGCCGTGCAGGTCCGTGACCTCCCCTACGCCACCGCCCTGGTCTCCGGCGAGTATCACAACTGCGCCCTCGACCGCGCCGGCGCCGTGCGCTGCTGGGGCGACGGCGGCTGGGGGCGCCTCGGCATCGGCGTCTCCGGGGACAGGCCGAGCCCCGTGTCCGTGTCGCTCCCGGAGCCAGCCGCCGGCATCGCGAGCGGCTTCGCGACCACCTGCGCTCGCAGCGCGGAGGGGGCCGTGTGGTGCTGGGGGCGCAACGACCACCGCCAGACCACGCAGCCCACAAACAGGGATCAGCGAGATCCCTTCCGCGTGGAGGGCATCCCTCCGGTAGTCGCCGTCTCGACAGGGGAGCGGCACGTCTGCGCGCGCACCCCCGAGGAGACGCTGTGGTGCTGGGGAGACGGCAACGAGTGCCAGATCGGCTGGGGCCGGTGCCGGGATCCCGGTGAGCCGGTCGAGGTCAAAGACCGCCTCGGTCTCACCTTCACGGGCGTGAAGGAGATCTCCGCCGGCTGGCTGCACACCTGCGCCCTTCGCGAGGACGGCGTGTGGTGCTGGGGCCGGGGAGACGAAGGTGAGCTGGGCCGCGGCTCGCGCAGCGACCAGTCCATCCCCGCCCTGGTGTGGAGCGACTACGAGCGCACGCCCTTCGGGGTCGCTCGCACGCTCGCCCCTGGCGCGGCCCATCACTGCGCCGTGCGGCCGGACGACTCGTTGTGGTGCTGGGGCCAGGAGGTCTACGGGCAGCTCGGCGTTGCCGGCGTCTTCGATCCCAGCCTGCCCCAGCGTGTGGACCTGGCCGCGCCGGTCGACCTCGTGGGTGCCGGCTACTGGCACACCTGCGTCACCCTCGACGGAGGCGACCTGTGGTGCTGGGGCCGCAACCTGGAAGGCGGCCTCGGGACGGGCAGGGTGACCCCTTACCTGCTGCACCCCGGCCGGAGCGAGGGCGCGGACGGCGCCGACGACGTCAACGCCGGCTCCAACACCCTCTGCTCGATCCACCAGGGCAGCGCGCGCTGCTGGGGCCACAACAACTACGGGCAGGTGGGCGACGGCACGCGGATCCAGCAGCCCCTGCCGGTGGCGGCGGCCGCCGCCATGCCCGACGTGGCGGGCATCGACGCCGGCCACGAGCACACCTGCGCCTTCACGAGCGCGGGGGAGCTCTGGTGCTGGGGCTACCTCTACTCGCCCACGAGCAACTCGGCCGAGACGGTGCTGCAGCCGAGGCGTGTCGAGGGGCTTCCCCCGGTGAAGGCGGTCTCGGCCGGCGGCCACCACACCTGCGCCCTCGACGGCGAAGGCAAGGCCTGGTGCTTCGGGGAGAACGGCTACGGCGAGCTCGGCGTCGCGCCCGGAAACCGCGGCGCTCCCGTCGAGGTGCCCAACCTGAGCGGCGCCACCGCGCTGACATCGGCGGGTCGCAACAACTGTGTCATCCTCGAGGACGGCACCGTGCGCTGCTGGGGCAGCAACAGGAACGGCATCCTGGGCTACGGCAAGACCGGGGAGGAGAACAGCAGCGCCGAGCCGGTGGAGGTCGTCGGCTTGACGGGGGTGACCGGGATCTCGGCGGGCTACCTGCACGTCTGCGCCGTCGCGACGGGGGGCAAGGTCTGGTGCTGGGGGAACAACAGCTACGGTGAGCTCGGTGACGGCACCAAGACCTCGTCGCCGATCCCCGTCCAGGCCAGCTACCTCGAGGGCGCCACCGAGGTGAGCGCGGGCGCCCACTACACCTGCGCCATCTCCGGCGGCCTGGTCTTCTGCTGGGGGCACAACGACCAGGGCCGGCTCGGCACGGGGCAGGTCAGCCTCGAGCCCCTCGTGGTCACCATGGGGGACGATCAGCCTCTCGCGGGAGTCATCCAGGTCTCGGCCGGTCACAGCACGGCCTGTGCGCGCACCGACGCCGGCGCCACCTGGTGCTGGGGCAACAACGGCTACGGGGCGCTCGGAAACGGCACGGCCTTCTCACTCCTGCCGGTCCGCAGCGACATGCCGATGTGGTCGGCCGACGACCGTGACGCTGACGGCGTGGCGGCTGCGGAGGACAACTGCCCGCTCGTGGCCAACCAGCACCAGGACGACGGCGACGAGGACGGAGTCGGCGACTTCTGCGACCTCTGCCCCGATGTCGCCGATTCGGACCAGGAAGACGCCGACGGCGACGGGCGCGGCGACACTTGCGACATCTGCCCGCAGGTGCCCGGGTCGTGGGCCGCCGACGGCGACGGCGACGGCGTGGGTGACCTCTGCGACAACTGCCCCAACGAGCCGAACGCAGACCAGGCCGACGCCGACGGGGACGGAGCGGGCGACCTCTGCGACCTGCCCGACAGCCCCGGCGACGCCGACGGGGACGGGAGCCCCGACGCGGAGGACTGCGCCCCCTTGGACTTCCTGAGCTTCCCGGGCGCCGCCGAGGCCTGCGATCGCCGCGACAACGACTGCGACGGCTCGATCGACGACGGGGCCTGCCAGGACGGCGGCCCCTGCGACGGTGAAGACGGCGACGTGTGCGCCGACCAACGCTGGCAGGACGCCGCCGGCAGCTGCACGGGCGGCGCAGCGGTGGTGCTTCGCTTCGACGAGGGCGAGGGCGCGAGCACCGCAGACCACTCGGGCGCCGGCCGCGACGCCGCGCTCGCAGGCACCCCGACCTGGGTCGAGGGGCGCCACGGCGCCGGAGCGCTCTCGCTCCCCGGCAACACGAGCACCACGGTGCGCGTCACGAACCCCGGCCCCGACCCCGGCGCCTTCAGCTTCGCCATGTGGGTCTACCCGTCGACCCCCGGCGACCGCTACCTCATCACGCGCGCGGTCGGGACCCACGCCAACGCCCTGTACCTCAGCATCGACGGCGAGCTCTCGGTGGCGGGCGGGTCGACCAACTCGCTGCCCCACATCAAGACGGAGACGTGGACCCACGTCGCCGTGACCTACGACGGCCGCGTGGCCCGCGCCTACCTTGACGGGCAGGAGGTCTTTGCCCTGGAGCGGAGCGGCGAGGACAGCATCGTCTGGAGCAGCGACATCTGGCTCGGCCAGGAGGCCGACTGCGTCGACGGCTGCTTCAGCAACAGCCAGGCTTTTGCAGGCCGCATCGACGACTTCGTCTGGTATCGTCGCGGCCTTGGCCTCGTCGAGGTGCAGGCCCTCATGGAGGGTGTGCCGGCCGTTGATCGCAACCTCGAGCTGTGCGACGGCGAGGACAACGACTGCGACGGTCGGGTCGACGAGGGCTGCGAGTAGCACCATACCTACGGAGGAAGGCCATGCGTCTTTCAAGGCACCACGGGATTGGAGCGTGGTCGCGAGCGGCGATCGTGATGTCGATCCTGGGCGCGCTCGCCCTGGCCTGCGGGCCCAAAGACGAGGCCGAGGAGCCTACGGCGGTCCCGAGCGTCCGCAGCGCCGCGCAGGAGGTGGCCGAGAACCTCGCCGAGGTCATCGAGGTCGCGCCGGAGGCCGTGGGTGACGAGCAGGTCGTGGTCTGGGGCCCCGAGGGGGCGGTCGAGGCCGGCGCGGTGCTTCGCGACCCCTTCGGTGAGCTCCTCGCCGAGGTGCCGGCCCGGTCGTGGCTGCTCTGGGTCGATCCCGACCCCGACGCGCGCTTCGAGCACACGAGCTACGCAGTGCTCGTCGACGCCGAGACCGGCGCGCGTACGCGCTTCGAGACGAAGTGGTGGCCGGTGCTGGAGGGAGCCGAGGGGCCCTGGTCCGCGTCGGTGTCGCCGCGGCGCCGCGAAGGCGCCCTCTTCGAGCAGCTCTCGGGCGCCTCGGTCGAGGCGATCGAGCCGGAGGAGAAGCCCGAGCTGGGCACCGAGGAGGGCGCGCTCTCGAACGAGGAGAAGAGGGAGCTGGGCACCGAGGAGGGCGCGCTCTCGAGCGAGGAGGAGTGCGAGCCCCGGCGCTACGCCATCCTCATCGCCGGGCTGACCCACAGCGACAAGGACACCAAGAACGCTCAGGCCGACCTGAGGGTGATGAAGAACATGGTCACGGCGCCGGGCGTGGGCGTTGCGCCGGGCGACGTGCACGTCTTCGAGGGTTACGCCCCCGAGTCCGACAAGGGCCTGCGCTGGGAGGACATCGAGAAGAAGATCCTGAGCCTCGGGCTGCGCTGCTGCGACGAGCTGATCATCTACTACACCGGCCACATGACCACCGCGGGCATGGCCAACCTGAGCGAGAAGGCCGACGACGCCCTCGGCGAGGCCCAGATCAAGCCCTTCTTGAACAAGCTCGACCGCGCGGGAGGCCCCGGCAAGGTCATGTTCATGTGGGACGCCTGCTACTCGGCCAAGATGTCGCAGAAGATCCAGAGCAACCAGGAGTTTCGCCGTGACATGTTGATGGGCAAGGACCGCATGCACGTCACCTCGGTGCACTCGGCGGGGGAGAAGGAGACCAGCAAGGCGGGGGGCTACAAGGGCTACTTCGACGGCGACGGGGGCTGGTTCACCCAGCTCCGGCTGAGCGAGACCCGCGACAGGGCGAAGGCCGCGACGGAGCGGTGGGGTTGGTCGCGCCTCGAGGCGGAGGTGATGATGCACTCCGGGGTGAAGCTCAGGAAGCTCTGGCGCCACCAGACCACGGGGCACACCCGCCACGTCCCCTCCAAGGACAACTGCCCCAAGTGCGGGGACGGCGAGGTCCAGAAGGATCGCAAGGAGGAGTGCGAGAAGCAGGAGGACTGCAAGGACAAGCCCGGCACCACGTGCAAGGAGTGCAAGTGCGTCCTCGAGCAGAGCGACGAGTGCCAGACGAACGCCGACTGCAAGCAGCCCGCCAACCCCTGCGACGAGACCTTCTGCCGGCAGAAGCCCGAGGGGCTGCGCTGCGTCGTGGAGCACCGGAACGCCGGCAGCGACTGCGAGCTCACAGACGACATGTGCCGCGCGGGCGAGTGCGACGGCGCAGGCAACTGCGTGCCGGGAGAGACCGAGCTCGTCTGCAGCCAGAGCCCGAACCCCTGCCACGGCCCGGGCACCTGTGATCCTTTCCAGGGCTGCGTCTACAAGAAGCACCCCGAGGTCGAGTGCGCGGGTGACGGCGACTGCCCCAACCCCGACGACAAGTGCAACGCGTCCTGCAAGTGCGAGGCGCCGCTCACTGCCTGCGAGAAGCCGGCCGACTGTGCGCACCTCGACGGCCCATGCAGCGTGGGCGATTGCGTGCGTCCCATCCCCGAGGAGAGCGGGTTCTGCGTGCGCCACATCCATACCGGGGCGGACTGCACACCCGCCGAGGGCAAGTGTCGCGCGGGGCAGTGCGACGAGTCGGGGACCTGCGTCGCCGGCGCCGAGCTCGTGTGCAGCGAAGGGCCGAACCCGTGCTACGGGCCCGGCACCTGCGACCCGGCGAAAGGCTGCGTCTACCAGAAGCACCCCGACGTCGAATGTGCGGCCGACCCCGACTGCAGCGCCATCGATGGCGCCGTGTGCGACACGAGCTGCAAGTGCCGGCTGGCATTCGATCCCTGCACCATTGACGACGACTGTTTCTCCCTGGATGGAAAGTGGTGTCAGAAGTTCGGGTGCACGGTGGCGACCGCGTCCGGGCGCTACTGCGGCTACTCGCCGACCGACGAGGGCAAGCCCTGCAAGGAGGGCGAGAAGTGCGTGAAGAAGGGCATCTGCAAGAGCGGGAAGTGTGAGGTCGAGCCCGTTACCGAGGCGATTTGCGGGGACGGGTGCGTGATCGCGCCCGAGGAGTGCGAGAAGGACGGCGACTGCCCGCCGCTCGAGGAGGAGGACAACGTCCGCTGCGGAGGCTGCCGCTGCAAGGGCGAGAGCGCTTCCTGTGGGGACGGCACGCGCGACAGGTGGGAGCAATGCGACGACAACGAGCCCGTCTCCTCGTGCCCCGCCGGCATGACCTGCCAGCAGTGCACCTGCGCCGGCAGCGCGGTCCCGCGGGACTCCTGCGACTCGCCCGGCGCTACCGTGGCCGCGAAAGAGGGCGTCGTCACGGGCAACCTCAAGGACTTCACGAGCTCTGGCAGCGCGGCAGACGCGTACTGCTCGGGCGACAACCTCTCGGCCGACCTCTACTCCGGCGGCCCCGACGTCAACGTGGAAGCCTGGGGTGGAAACTGGTTCTCGTCATCTGCGACCGTGGCCGGCGCTACCCCCACGGTCTACATCGGCAGCGGCTGCGGCGCCGCCAGCCCTACCTGCGTCGACATGAACTGGGACGGGACGATGGGAGCGCGCGAGAGCTTCGAGCCTCCCACGGCCCGGCCGTGGCCGAAGCAGCTCTCGGCCTGGGCAGGCGGCTACTGGCATTACAGCGAGCCTCTCAAGGTGAACTTGAGCATCGATCCGACGGCCGCCTCGAAGCCTGCCCCATTGCCGCCCGTTCCCGCTGCCCCTCCGATGCCCTTCAACGCCCAGCACTTGGACTTCGTCCTGCGCTGGCGTGCCCTCGACGAGGCTCCGGCAAACGACACGCGAGACGGGGCCACGGTCCTGACGGCGGGTGAGCTCGTCGAGCTCCAGACCAACGTCTTCGCCACCGACTCCTTCTCGGGCGACGGCTGCCCGGGCCTCATGCCGGCGGAGGGGCGCGGGAGCCCGGACCTCTTCTACAGCTTCACGCCCGAGCAGAGCGGAGCCCACATCTTCTCCCTCCTGCTGGTCACCACGCCCATCGATGCTCGAGCCTACCATTTCACGGCTCTGCTCGCGCCGGACGGCACCTGCATGGCTGCGAGCAAGGAGGGCGACGCGTCCATCGTCGCAGACCTCGAGGAGGGCGAGACCTACACGCTGGTCGTGGACATGGGCATCATGGACGACGGCTCGCTCTTCGCGGTCTGGGCGGACGTCCAACGAGGTCCCGCCAACGCGGACTGTGGGCGGGCGGAGCTCATCCCGGCAACGCTGCCGCAGGTCGTGGAGGGCGGCACTGCGCGTTCGACCGACGCCATGTTCCAGCAAGGTGACAACTGCTCGTTGGCGGTCGGCTCCAACAAGACCGGCGAAGGGCAGCCCGACGTGGCCTACGCCTTCACTCCCGACCAGGACCAGGCCGTCGCCATCACCCTCGACTCCAAGACCGAGGACTTCCACCCGACCCTCTCGCTCACCCTCGAGTGCGAGCCGGCTTCCAAGCAGGCGGCCTGCTTCGACGGCTTTGCGGTTGGGGACGACGGCACGGGGAGCGCGACCCTGGAGCTCGAGGGCGGCAAGACCTACTACCTCTGGGTCGACGGAGGCGGCAGCGCCGTGCCTGCCGGGGACTTCGAGCTCCGCCTCGCAGAAGGCAGCTCGGACGCACCCGACACCTGCGCCGAGGCTCGCAAGCTCGAGACCCTGCCTGCCACTGTCACGCTCAGCGGTCGCAACCTCGAGGACCGCTTCGCCGCTCAGCCGGGGACCTGCACGCCGGCCTCGGAGGTGCAGGGCGAGGGCGTGGCTGACGCGGTCTTCAGCTACACGGCGGCCGAAGCCGGCCTGCTCACGGCCTCCACCGAGGACACGAGCATCGCGGGAGTCTACGCCTTCACAGGCAGCTGCGCCGAGGGCTCGCAGGCTTCCTGCGACGGCATCATGAGCTCGGCCCGCGCGCTCTCGTTGCGGCTCGACACCGGCCAGACCGCCTACGTCGTCGTGGACGGGTGGGAGCCCGCATACCGCTCCGCTGAGGTCGAGCTCTCCTTCGCCTGGTCACCCCTGGCGCAGAACTCGACCTGCTCCACGGCCACGCCCGTCGAGAGCCTGCCTTTCGAGACGAGCTCGAACCTGGCCTCGGCCGGCAACGACGCGACGCTCTCGGACTCGGTCGAGCTGCGCTGCGGCAGCCTCGCGGGCGACCCGACGAGCGGTGAGGACCTCTTCTTCCGCGTCGAGCCCGGAGGCGGCGCGAGCGCCTTAGGGGCGGCGCTCTTCGGCGCCGATTTCGCCTGGTCTCTCTACGCCTTGCCCGGGTGTCCCGACATGCCATCGGAGTCCTGCCTGGCTGGGCTCTCGCGCCCCGAGGAGGGCAACGCCGCGAGCCAGATCCTCGTTCAACTCGGCGCCGATCCCGTCACCGTGGTCGTGGATCACCAGGCGAGCGCATCGGGCGGCACCTTCCGCCTGCAAATCCAGGACGCGAGCCCGCCCGCCAACGAGACCTGCGACACCGCGCTGCAGGTCGAGCTCGACAACACCTACCTCGGCAACGTGCTCCAGGCCTCCTCCGACTACGTCTTCCCCCAGGGCGTGTGCGACGAGTACGGCGACGGCGACGAGGTCGCCGGCCCGGACGTCGTCTACCGCCTCGACGTCACCCAGGCCATGGTCGACGCCGGCAGCACGGCCATCTTCACGGTCAACCAGGCGACGGCGCCGGTGGACGTCGCCCTGCTCAAGGGCGGCTGCGAGGACCTCGCGGCGCGGTGCATCGCGAAGGAGGCCTTCTCGGATCCGGACTTCGACATCACGCTCTCCGACTGGGACCTGAGCGCAGGCGACGTGCTCTACCTCGTGGTCGGCGGCCACACCGGCGCCGACCGGCCGATGTTCAAGCTGGAGGTGAAGGGGAGCTGGGACTGACGCGGCTCCGACTTGTCGCCTCTCGTGCGCGACAGGCGCCTACTCCTCGCATCGGAGGTCGACGATGTTCAGGATCACGGCCCCTGATGGCGCGAAGGCGCGGGCGTTTCGGGCTTCAAGGCCCTTACCGTGGCCGCAGCCCGGGACGGGGCCTCCGAGCTCGCGTGGAGCTTGGGCAGGGCGGAGCTGGTAGGCATAGAGATCGCCGAACCAGCTTGTCGTGTAGAGGACGTCGCCTTGTGCCGCCAGGCCCTGAAGGGAGGTCCAGGTCTCGATCTCCCAGAGCTTCACCGGGTGCGCCGGGTCGGCCACGTCGTAGGCGACGATCAGGTGATCAGGTGGCGGGTAACCAGCCTCACCGCCGGGCCGGCTGTCTTCCACGTAGAGGGTCGACCCGTGCAGCGCCATGCTGTCCGCATCACCTCGCGATGCCGTGTGAATGATGCGTGGATCGCGGGGATCCGAGATGTCGACGACGTACATGCTCGAACCCGTGGCAGAGAAGGCATTGGCAAAGAGCACGTCGTTCCCCACCACTGCGTGGCGGACCCCGCCGGACGGGACCTGGAAATGCGCAAGCCCTGCGGGGTCTCTCGGGTCCGTGACGTCGAAGAGGCGTAGGTGTTGGTGACGGAAACCGACCAGGAGCCTCCCCCGCGCCCCGGCGAGCCTGATACGGCCCACCTGCTTGGGCTCGGAGATTCTGAGCGGTGCCCTCGGCCGCGAGGTGTCGAAGACGTGCAGGTGACCGCTCCTCGTTACGACGTAGGTCAAGAAACCGTCTGCTGCCAACGACCTGACGTTGCTCGGAAGCTGTCTCCTCGAGAGCTGCACAGGCGGGCTCGCGGAGCGCACGTCGAAGACGCGGTAACCGGCCTCGTAGTCGGCGAGGTGAGCCACGGAACCTGCAACGGCGACCTCACTGGCCTCGGCAGTGCTCAGCGTGGAATCGAGGTGCTGCACGTTGGCGTCGGACGTCAGGTCCGCAACCAGCAGCCCACGGTCGGTCCCCACGAAGGTGTAAGGAGCATCGTAGGCTATGGACTGTGTCCACAGCGTCTTTTGTTCGCCCGTGCTGTCGGCGTGCACGAGCTTCTGGCTCGCCGTCACGATTGGCGCGGTCGGCTCGCTCACGTCGAGCCTGACGAGACCAAGGACCCCTTGCGTGAGCCACGCGCCCCGACCGGTCATCGTCATCCCGTCCACGCGCGAGAGATCCAGCTCTGCCTTCAGCTCGGGCAGCCGGGGGTCTGCGACGTCGAAGACCCGGACGGATCCGCTCCAATTCGAGGTGAGCACGACGCCGTCGGATACCGAGACGTTGGGCATCCCCCGCCCTTCAGCCTCGGCCGCCGCGACAAAGGCAGGCGCGCCGGGCTCGGTCACCGACAGCACCCGGAGCTCCCCTTCGGCGCTCCAGTAGAGCAAGCCATCGTGCGCGCGCAGAGCGCCGTGCAAGCCGTCCCAGGCGAGGACCGGCTCCACCTCCTCGAGCCGGTGCAGGCCCTCGAGGGGGGCCGCGTGCAAGCCGGCAAGGCTCGGCACATAGAGCCAGTCACCGTGCACGGCGCCCGACGAAACCCTGGAGACCTTGGCAAACCCTGACATTTCCCGAGCAATGGCGGGGTTGGTCGGATCGGAGAGGTCGATATCGAGCACTCGATCCGTGTTCCACGGGGACACGAGCGCACGTTCCCCTGCAACCAGCAGAGAAGCGAGCGTGCCGTTGAAGGGCGTCCCTCCCACCCTGTCGATCACGCCGGACACGCCGAGCTCGTAGACGGCCAACCCCGCCGGCGTGATCGCGTAGACGTAGCCGTCTTGCACGGCGCTCTCCTCGACACGGCCGCGAAATGGGGCCTCCGGCGCCAGGACCGCCGTCAGCTCCAGCTCCGGCGTGCACTCACCCGGACATCCCGGAGCCTTCAACGGGAGCCTCACGCACTCCCCATCCTCACCGCAGCCGAGGTCGAGGGTGCACGGGTCGCCGTCCCGGCAGTCCACGAGCGTGCCGCCTCGGCAGAAGCCCCCGGTGCAGGTCTCGCCCACCGTGCAGGGGTCGCCGTCCTCGCACTCGACGAGGCTGGTGTGCACGCAGCCTACCGCCGGATCGCATTGGTCTGTGGTGCAAGCGTCGTAGTCGTCGCAGTCGGTCGCCCACTCCGGCCCGCAGAGGTCCTCCTCCTCACAGCCGGGGAGCTCGGTGTGAACGCAGCCGGCAGCCGGATCGCAGCGATCGGCGGTGCACACGTTGTCGTCGTCACAGTCGGTGATCTCGCCCGGGCTGCAGCGGCCGTCCACACACAGGGAGGGAGCGACGCATGCGTCCCCGTCGTCACAGCGGCCGGCGATCGGCACGAACAGGCATCCGGCCTCCGGGTCGCACGAGTCGGCCGTGCAGATCATCCCGTCGTCGCAGATGAGCGAGTCGACGCCCGCGCAGCGGCCTTCGTTGCACACGCGCTGTGTGCACTCGTCGCCCTCGGCGCACGGGCTCCCATCCGCCAACAGCTCGACCGGCTCGCAGCGACCGGTGGCGGGCTCGCAGACCATCTCGTGGCACGGGTCCTCCGATGCCTCACAGGTGACAACCGACGCGGGATCCTCGCGGCATCGCCAGTCGGCGGGGTCTTCGGCCTCTTGATCGCAGGCGAACACGCCGTCGCAGAGGTCGTCGTCCTCCGGACAATCGCCAGGCGCCCGGCAGCAAAAGGGATCGACCAGCGAACCGGCGCACACACCGTCCACACAGAGGTCGCCCTTGGTGCACGTGTCCCCGTCGTCGCAGGCCACGCCGTCGACTTCGCCGTCGCAGTCGTCGTCGACGCCGTTGCAGATCTCCGTTGTGCGCACGCAGACCGCGGTGTCTGCGGAGCCTACGTCGGAGGTGGTGGCGCCGGGCAGCTCGTCCGCGGCGACGATGCTGCCTCCGCCGGAGCCTCCGCCCGACCCGCTGCAGCCCAACACGCCGACGCAGGCACCCGCGCCGATGATCGCGACCAACCCGAGCAGCAGAGCATCCGCGGCGGGCAGGCCCGCCCGCTTCACCGAGGTCGTCACCATGACGACATAATAAGCGACATCAATGAGCCGATGCCAAGGCCGGTTTCCGGGACTGCGCCGGGCGTCTGCCGCGGCACCGCAGAGGAGATCTTGGGGACCGGGGACGTTTTTTGAACGCCGGGTTGTTGCAAACCTCGACTCAATCACGGCTTCACCCGGTCACGGGGTGTGGGAGAGGACTGCATGGCACTTCTCAGGCGAGCTCAGCGGCCGCGAAGACGGCTCCCGCAGTACACGACGCTCAGGTGCGTCGTCGCCGGGCACCAGGTGACCTGGTGCAAAGGTCTGTGCGCGCCCGTAGAAGGCCTCGGCGCGTGCGGACGCCTCGCCCCCCACTCGCTCAAGAGCCACACCCAGCTGGCCATCGCCGCCTACAAGCGCGAGAACGAGGCGGCCTAGGTTCTACAGAAGGGCACCCTGTTGCCCCTACCGTTGCCGTCGTCGTTGCCGGCGATTCTCACCAGCAGATTCAGGTAAAACCGGGAGCGGCGACGGTAGCGGTGGCGGCAACGGGGTGAGGCCCGACCAGCCCAAAAAATGCGATTGGCCGTTAGCCATTAGCTCAGGCATTCCCTTTGCTTCGGCGTAGTGACCTCTTCACCTGAAACGTGAAGGCGCAACTGCCAACGCCGTAGCTTCTCAACAAGTCCGGGCACGAGACGCGGCCCGCAGCCAGATTCACCGAGAGGAGAATCTCGCGCAAAGCCGCAAAGGCGCAAAGACAAAGGGCTTCTTCTCCTTGTGCCCTTCGCGTCTTGGCGCCTTGGCGCGAGCTAATTCCCGATTCTGCCCGGACTTGTTGAGAAGTTACCCAACGCCGCCGCAAGTGTGCAGGATTTCAGGCTAACCGCCCCGGGCTACCCGACACAGCCAGATCAAAGACTAGGGCCCGCACTCCATCGTGCCGTCGCCGTCGTAGTCGCGGCACCAGTGGCCCTCCTCGACGCGGGGGCAGTCCTGGTCGCTGGTGCAGGTGACGCCGCACCAGCCGGTGCCGTCGGGGGCGTAGCGCAGGGCGCAGTGGCTGCCGGCGGGGCAGGGGGAGGCTTCGCTGCACCCGTAGATGGTGCAGTAGCCGCTCGGGAACATGGCCGCGTCGGTGAGGCAGGCGGCGAGGGCGTCGCCCTCGCAGTCGGCCGTGCTCTCGCAGCGGGCGCCCACGGCGCCCATGCCGGTGCCGAGGGGGCCGCACTCGGGGATGCCGTCGCCGTCACGGTCGTAGCAGCGGTAGTGGGGCTGGCGGCAGTTGGCGTCGGCGGCGCAGTCCGGAACGCAGACCTGGTCGGTGTACATGGCGTTGGAGAGGGTCATGATGTGCTCGCCGCCGCCGCAATTCATCTCATCCCAGCCTGGCTTGGCGCAGAGCCCGCCCGGCCAGCCCCAGGCCGACTCGTCGACGCAGTAGGCGCCGGCGCAGTCGTCGCCGCGGATGCAGGGGGCGCCGCCGGGCGCCACGGGCACGCACTTGTTGCCCTGGCGGCAGCCGAGGCCCGGGCCGCAGTGATCGTCCGAGGCGCACTCGGCGCAGCTGCCGTTGGCGCAGTGCCGGTCGACGGCCTCGTTGAAGCAGTCGTTGTCCGAGACGCACTCGCGGCAGGTACCCCGGTTGCCGATGGCGAGATCGCAGCGCGGCTGCTCGGGAGTCGCGGCGCAGTCGGCGTCGCTGACGCACTGGGCGCACACCCCGCCCCAGGCGAGGTTGCAGTAGGGCTGCTCGGGGTGGTTCACCTGGCAGGCGATGTCGTCGACGCAGTTGTTGCAGTAGCTGCCCTCGGGTTCGCAGCGAGGGAAGTCGGGGAAGGGGGCGCAGTCCGCGTCCTCGACGCAGCCCGTGCAGCTGCCCGTCGCGGTGTCGCAGCGAGGCACGTGCTGGAAACGGGTGCAGTCGGCGTTCGATCCGCACTTGACGCAGATCTGGCGCTCCGTGTCGCAGACCGGGTAGTCCTCGTACCAGCACTCGTCGCTCGTCATGCAGCCGTAGGCGAAGCAGCTCCCGGTGCCGTCGCAGAAGGGTGCGTCAGGGCTCGGGCAGTCGGCGTCGGTCTTGCAGCCGCCGCACGAGCCCGCCGGGCTGCAGTAGGGCGTCTCGGGGTTGAGCTGGCAGTCGGCGTCCGTGCGGCACTGGATGCAGTAGCCGGACTCGGGCCGGCAGTAGGGCGTGCCCCACTCGGCGTTGCAGCCGCCGTCGTCCTTGCACTGCACGCACATGCTCTGCTCGGCGAGGCAGACGGGGCGGCTGGGGTCGTCGGTGCAGTGCATGTCCTGCTTGCACTCGACGCAGAAGTGGTTCTCGGTGTCGCAGGCATTGTACATGGGGTCCTGGTCGCAGTCGGAGTCCACCGCGCAGGACACGCAGCGCCCGGTGTCCACGTCGCAGCGCGGCGCCCACGGGAAGGCCGTGCAGTCGTCGTCGGTGGCGCAGCCCACGCAGAAGCCCGCCTCGCAGCGCGGGAAGTCCTCCATCATGCAGTCGCCCGCGTTGTTGCACTCACCGGCGGTGCCGCAGTCGTTGTCGCTGTTGTAGTTGCACCCGCGCGGGCAGCAGTCGTCGCCGGTGGAGCACTCGCTGATGGGCTGGTGGCTGCACACGACGTTGCAGTTCTCGGCGCTCCCGGTGAGCGAGTCGATGGTGCAGGAGTTGGCGTCGTCGCAGGTGACCGGGCAGCTGCCGTCGCAGGTCTCGCGCTCGTCGACCACGCCGTCGCCGCAGGTGCCCGAGCAGTCCTGGTCGGTCTGGGTGGTGCAGCCGGCTGGGCAGCATCCGTCGCCGTGCTCGCAGGTCGTGATGCGCTGGAAGCTGCACGAGACGTTGCAGGTGGCGGCGCTCCCGGTCTTCGTGTCGAGGGTGCAGGCGTTGGCGTCGTTGCAGACCGCCGGGCAGTTGCCGTCGCAGCTCTCGCCCTCCTCGACGATGCCGTTGTTGCAGCTCGCCGAGCAGTCCTCGTCGAGGGTCGAGTTGCAGCCGGCGGGGCAGCACCCGTCGCCGTCCTCACAGGTGGAGATCGACGAGAAGCTGCACGCGACGTTGCAGTTGGCTGCGCTCCCGGTGTGCACGACGTTGGTGCACGGGTTCCCGTCGCTGCACTCGGTGGGGCAGTTGCCGTCGCAGGTCTCGCCCGCCTCCACGATCAGGTTGCCGCAGCTCGCCGAGCAGTCCTTGTCGGAGTTCGCGTTGCAGCCAGCCGGGCAGCATCCGTCGCCGCTGGCGCACTCGGCGATGGACTGGTGATTGCAGGAGACGTTGCAGTTGTCGGGGCTGCCGGTGCGTGAGTCGATGGTGCAGGCGTTGCCGTCGGTGCACACGGTGGGGCAGTTGCCGTCGCAGGTCTCTCCCTGCTCGACGACGCCGTTGCCGCAGCTCCGCGAGCAGTCCGAGTCGGTGGCGCTGTTGCAGCCGGCGGGGCAGCATCCGTCGCCGCCCTGACATTGGGCGACCGGCGTATGGCTGCAGCCGAGATTGCAGTTCTCGATGCTGCCCGTGCGGGCGTCGAGGGTGCAGGCGTTGCCGTCGTTGCAGTCGATCGAGCAGTCTCCGTCGCAGGTCTCGCCGGCCTCGACGATGCCGTTTCCGCAGCTCG
>CAZQPP010000062.1:0-23320 GCA_964594295.1 uncultured Myxococcales bacterium
CGAGGCGGGCCATCAGCGCACCGAAGAGGGTCCCCACGGCGCAGAAGCCGACCAGCCCGAGCCCGAGCGAAGGCAGCAGCCACAGCGGCCTCGAGACCGTCAGGTCGAAGAAGATGACGACGAGGGGGACCACCAGGGCCGTCATGGCCGCGCCGAAGAGGAGAGAGAGCAGGCACTTGGCCCAGAATACGGAGCGCGGATCGGCGCAGGCCAGCAGCAGCCCGTCCATGCAGCCGTCCCTCTGCTCCCGGTCGAAGACGCGGCTGGTCCCGAGGGTGCTCACGAAGAGCAGCGCCACCCACACGAGGCCCGGGCCGTAAGAGCGGACGCGGTCGTCGACCACGTAGAAGGCGAAGGCGAAGACGACCACGAGCAGGGCGGCGAACAGGAGCATCGTGTAGAGGATGCCCGGGTTTCGGGCCTCGGCGCGGAGGTCCTTCTTCAAAACCGCGAGGATCTGGCGCGACGTGCTCCTCACGGCGGCGACTCGGCGGCCGGGGCGAGGCGCCCGCGACGGAGACGCAGCACGCTGGCGCCCAGCTCGCTCAGCGCCCGGCGATCGTGTGAGACCACGACGACCACCGCGCCTCCGTCGGCGGCCGCGAGCAGATCCTCCGACACGCGCGCGCGCATGCCCTCGTCCAGGCCCGTCATAGGCTCGTCGAAGAGCCAGAAGCGGGGCTCCTGGAGCCACAAGCGGGCGAGGGCCGTTCGTTGCACCATGCCGCGCGAGTAGGTGTCGAGCGGACGGTCCGCGGCCTCCTCGAGGCCGAAGCGCTCCAGGGCTTCGCCCACGCGCGCGAGCTCTGTCTCCCAGAGGCTGGCGTAGAGCTCGAGGTTCTCCCGGCCCGTCAGGTCGGCGTAGCAGAAGCTGCCGTGCCCGAGGAGGCCGATGCGGCGCCTCACCTCCCAGGGCGTGCTGCCCGCCGGTCCGACATGATGGGCGCCGTAGCGGATCTCACCGCGCTCGAAGCCGCTCAGACCCGCGAGCACTCGGAGCAGCGTGGTCTTGCCGCAGCCGTTGGGGCCCACCACGGCGTGGAGCGTGCCCGGCTCGAAGAGAGCGTCGACGCCGCGCAGCACCCGGGCGGGTCCGAAAGAGCGGACGAGGCCCCTGACCTCAAGCTGCATCGCGCCGCTCCCGCAAGCCTTCCTGCCTGGTCAGGCGCAGCCAGCTCAAGAAAAGCCCCAGCCCGACAAGGATCGTCATGAGCGTCAGCGCCTGTCGCCACAGCGGGTTCTCCACGGGGACGCCCTCGAGCTCGATCCGCAGGATCTCTCCCGCCGGGAGGGCCCGCGAGCTCACGAGGCGAGACACGACCACGCCTTTGCCGGTCTCGCTCTCGCGCGTGCCGGTCACGCTCGCATGGAGCCTGGGCACGTATCGCTCCGGCGCGCGCAGCTCGATCTCCACGCCGCGCAGCGTGAAGGGCGCGCGGAAGGCCAGACGCGTCCACGGGTCAACATGGGGTAGGGGGTAGCGCACGTTGACGACGACCGGCGCGGACGCGCGCACCACGCCGTCGAGGAAGAGGCCCGAGCCGCGCCTGGTGAGCTTGGCCTCGCCGCCGACCACGCGAGCCTGGAGGCCGGCGAACTCGGGGGCGGTGATCACCTGATCGAGGGCCCCGTCGGGGCCGACGGCCGGCGCCGCGAATGGGATGCGCGGCCCCGCCGCCGGCAGCCTGATCTCCTCGCCTCCGGGCACCGACAGGCGCACGAAGCTCTCGACCCAGAGGTAGGACTCCTCCACTCCGAGAGAGACCGCGAGGTGGAGCTCCACGGCTCCGCCGGAGGGCTCGGCGGGCTGGTCGCCGTAGGACTGGCGGGGTAGGGCGACGGCGGCGAGCACCAGCAACGCCGCCCGGGGAGCGGATAGACGCATCAGCTGCGTTCCCCGTCCTCGGAGGAGCCGCGATCGAGCGCCTCGGCCCGGGGTCGGGAGAAGCAGTGGAGGGCCTTCGCCGCCCACACGATCGCGGCCGTCAGCGCAGCGCTGATCCCGATCGCGTATAGCCAGGCCGCGAGCGACATGGCGCGAGAGCCTAGGGCTCCGTCAGCTATCCGTCCAGCTGGCCTCTCGGCGCTCGATGAAGGCCTCGATGCCCTCGTTGCCGTCGTGGCTCTCGAGCACCTCCCGCACGTAGCGCCGCTCGAGCCTGACGAGGGGCTCACCGAGGGCCTCGTGCACGCCCGAGCCGAGGCGTGTCGCCCGGGTGGCCTGGCGCAGCGCGAAAGCCGAAGACGGCGCCAGGTTGGTCCGGTACCACGCGAGCAGCTGCTCGAGGGGCTCCTCCTCGCCGCCGAGGGGGATCGCGAAGCCGGCCTGAAGTGCCGCCTCCGTGTCGATGGTGCCGGCCGAGATGGTCAGGCGGTCGGACAGTGAGGCGCCGAGGCGGATCGGTCCCAGGGCGGCGAGCACGGGCGGGAAGACGCCGAGGCGCACCTCCGGGCAGCCCATCCTCGCGCTCTCGGTCACGAAGACGAGGTTGCAGCACAAGATGGTCTCGAAGGCGCCGCCGAGGCACTGGCCGGAGACCAGGGCGGCCAGGGGCACGGGGCAGGACGCCAGCCCCCGGCAGAAGCGCCGGAAGGCCACCAGCATCTGCTCGGCCTGGTCCTTCCGGTGCTCCTCGACCGAGGCGCCGAAGGAGAAGTGCTTGCCCTCGCCCCGCAGCACGACCAGCTTGAGGTGCGGGTCGTCCTGGTGCTCCACGAGCGCGGTGCTCACGGCCTGCATCATCGCCATGGACAAGATGTTTGGCTTCGGGCGATTCAGGCACAGGTCCAGGACGGCCCCGTCCTCCAGAAGCTCGGCGCGGACGAGGGGCCCGGCCGCTTCCGTGGTCATGCCTTGCCTCCGCCGCGGCGCTCCTCCTGGTAGTCACGCCAGCGCTTCTCCGTCGCGTCGGGCAGGATCGACCCGATCATGTCGTCGTCGAAGGGGTGGCCCTCGGCGAGGCGCTTGCGGTAGGCCACGAAGTCGATCTCGCGCTCGCCGCGGTCGCCGAAGTTGAAGGCCGGGAAGCCCGCGGCGGCCTCGGTGTTCATGTTCAGCGAGAGCCAGGAGCGGCTGGTCTCCGAGTTCTGGTACCAGTGCTCGAGCTTCTTCTTGCGGAGGCTCTCGAGGGTCTTCCGGGTGCAGTCGGGGAAGGTGTAGAGGACGGTCGTCGCCAGGCGGTCGACCGCCTCGTCGAGGGGGCCGAGGTCGACGCTGCACTCCTTGGCGAGGGCCTTGCCCTCCTTGAAGGCGTCGCCGGTCTTGAAGTCGCCGAAGACGATGCGGCCGAACTCGTCGGCGTAGCGGTCGGTGATCACCATCGGGTTCGGGATGAGCTCGCCCTGGGCGTTCCGGTAGACGGGCACGACCTCGTTGATGAGGCCGATGCGCTTCGCCTTGTGGGCCGACCAGGGCGTGCACAGGGCGAGGGACTCGGCGGCGTTGGCGAAGCCGACGTAGGTGTGCAGGAAGTCGGTCGAGCCGCCGTCGGGGGCCGAGCCGTGGACCGGGCCGGCCTGGCCGAAGCGTGCGTGGTCGCCGGCGACCGTGAAGTCGCAGGCCATCCCGATCTCCTGGCCGCCGGCGATGCGCATGCCGTTGACCCGGCAGATGGTCGGCTTGTCGCAGATCAGGATGTTGGTGACCATGTCGTTGAAGAGCCGCATGTACTGCAGGTACTCGAGCGGCCGGTTCGCGTAATAGGTCGCGTACTCGGCCGTGTTCCCGCCCGTGCAGAAGGAGCGGTCACCGGCGGCGGTGAAGACGGCCGCCACGACGCGCCGGTCGCACGAGGCCTTGCGGAAGGCGAGGATCACGTCCTTGACCGCGGCCGTCGTGTAGGAGTTGAGCTGGCGCTCGTTGTCGAGGGCGATCCACGCCACGTGCAGGCCTTCGACGACGTTGCCGCTCCGGTCCTTCACCGGGCGGTTCTCGTATTGGATGTGCTCGAAGCGGTGCTCGGAAACGAGCTCGTGATCCATGAGATCGTGCATTTGTCTCTCCAGAGCGATTTGAGTTTGAGAAGTTGGGGTGTCCGAGCGCCCAGCTCAGGTGCGCGGGTCGAGGACCATGCGGCGCTCGAGCTTGTCTTCCTTCATGGCCTCGAGGAGCTCGTTGAGCTTGGACATGGGGGCGTACTCGATGAAGGGGCCGAGCCTGACGCGACCCTGGGCGATCATGTCTATGACCTCGGGATAGGCTTCGGGAGGGCAGCCCCAGGTGCCGTAGACGGTGGCGTCGAAGGCCATCAGGTTCGAGAGCCGGACCTCGACCTTGCGGGGGGTGTAGCCGACCATGACGAGGGTGGCCGCGCGGTCGAGCAGGGTGTACGCCAGGACCTGCCCGCGCGCGCTCCCGCTGCACTCTAGGATCTTCAGCCGGAACGAGGGCACGGTCCAGCTCTGAGCCAGGCGGCGCACCTCGCTGCGGATGGTCTTCGGCTCGACCTCCGCTACCCGCAGCCCGACCTCCGCGCCGTGCATGCCGATCAGGTCGAGGCGGGCCTGGTTCACGTCGAGAGCGACCACCCGCGCGCCGAGCGCTGCCGCGATCTGCACGGCGAAGCCGCCGATGCCTCCGACTCCGACCACGACCACCAGGTCGCCTGCGCTCACGCCCGCGCGCCGCACCGCCTGCTGAGCGGTCGACACCGCGTCGGCCACGACGCTCAGGGGGCGCACGTCGAGCCGCTTCCACTTCTCGCTCAGCACCACCAGGGGGCCGGCGGGCACGCGCATGTGGGTGGCGAAGCCACCGTCGATGTCGTTGCCGGGCATCTTCTGGTTTGGGCAGGCGTTGCCGCGGCCGGCCTTGCAGAAAGCGCACTCGCCGCAAGGGAGCACGGCCGGCACGACCACCGTCTTGCCCTGCAGCTGCTCCGCGCCCGGCCCCACGGCCACCACGCGGCCGACCACCTCGTGGCCGAGCACCAGCGGCAGGTTCTTGCGCGTCGGGACCCCACCCGTGGCGAAGCCCAGGTCGGTGTGGCACAGGCCGCACGCGGTCACCTCGACGACGGCCTCCTCGGGCCCGGGAGAGCGCACGTTCACCTCGCCGTGCACGAGCGGCTTGCCTCCCGCGGTCAGCCAGTACCCTTCAGCCCTGATGCCCATGCTGTCCTCCGGTGGCGGCCCTCTCCCTCGCAGCGAACAGAAGCCTGTCAGCGGGGCGGGTGTTTCGCAAGCGAAACACCTTGTTTCGGCCGATTTGAATTTCATTTTCGCTGCGCGAGCGCAAGTGCCTATAAGGCTACCCGCGTGACCCGAGCGCCCTCTCCACGGCGAAAACGATAGCCCCTGTTCCCCTGCGCGTCGGTGGTTGGAGCGCCGTAGGTGTTGAGGAAGCGCAGCTCCTCGATGAGCCCGGTGGCGTCGAGCTCGTAGCGCCGTCGCGCGCAGTCGGTGCCGGGCTCGGTGCGAGGTGTGCCGGCGGGCCCCAGGCTCACCGCCTCCACTGTGCTCCCGCCGCCCGGTCGAGCTCCCACGCGCACGTAGCGCGTGTCGGTGAGCAGGTCGCCCCGCCGCCCGAGGGATGTCTCTCTCAGGAGATTCCCGTCGCTGTCGTACTCGAAGACGAGCTCGGCCACGCCCTGGTTCGGCGCCTTCGTCCCGGCGGTGACCTGGCCCTGTTCGTCCAGGTAGCTCAGACGCTGGAGCCGACCAGAGAGGTAGGAGAGGCGAATCGACGGGGCACCGGGGCGACTCTCGCTCGGCTCGAGGCAGCGCGGCACCAGCTTGTCTTCGAGCAGGCGCTGGCAGAACTCGACGCGGGTCTCGGGGCGCGCGGCCCACCAGGCGAAGCCGCCGGCGATCAACAACAGGGCTGCCGCGACGAAACCCGCGAGGGCTCGCCGCGACCTGCGGAGCTTCTTCCAGGCGCGCCCGGCGGGTCCTCTCGTGCGGGCGTGTGGGAGGGGTTCCCCGGCCGCGAAGGCGCGCAGGTCCGCGGCGAGCTCGGCGGCGGAGGCATAGCGGCGGTCCGGGTCCCGCTCGAGGGCGTGGTCGACCACAGCCTCGAGCTCCACGGGCACTCCCGGCGAGGCCTTGCGCACCGGCACCGGCTCCTTGAGGAGCTTGGATTGACGCAGCTCCAGCTCGCTCGCCGCGTCGTAGAGGGGCCGGCCTGTCACTACCTCGTACAAGGTCGCGCCCATGGAGTAGACGTCGGCTCTCACGTCGACGGCGCCCTTGTGTGCGGCGAGGAGCTCCGGGGCCATGTACCTCGTCGTGCCAGCGGCCTTCGCGCTCGTCTTCGTGAGCCCCAGAGACGAGTCTGTGGGCTTGGCTATGCCGAAGTCCACCAGCACCAGGCGCGCGGCGTTCCTTGTCAGCAGCAGGTTGGCGGGCTTGACGTCGCGGTGCAGGGCGTCTTTGCGGTGAAGGTGGGCCAGCCCCTCGGTCGCTCCCGCGACGATCTCTGCGACCCGCGCGTAGAAGCCGCCTCCGGCAGTCGAGCCGAGCTCCGGCGGATCCGGGACCAGGCTCTCGGCGCCAGCGCGCGGGTCCTCGGCCGCGCTCATGGCGAGCTCGGTCGCCGCGGCCAGGTGTCCGGCCCGAAGGGACACGCCGCGCGCTCGCCACGCCGCCAGCACGGCCGACACCCGCCGGAGGTCGGCCCCTTCCACGAACTCCATCGCGTAGTGGTAGGGCTCGCGCCGCACGTCGGCGGCGAGCACCTTGACGATGTTCGGGTGCTCGCAGCGCGCCAGCGAGGCCAGCCCGCGCCGGAAACGCTCCCGACTGACCATGTCGTCGGCGACGCCGTGCCTGAGGACCTTCAGCGCCACGGTGCGCTCGACGGCGGGCTGGGTCGCGAGCAGGAGCACCTCGGTGCGGCTGCGCGCGAGCTCGCGCTCGACCCGGTAGCCGGCCACGGTGCTACCCTGCTCGAAGGCCTCGAGGGAGGCCAGGAGCGAGAAGCCTGCCTCCTCCTCCTCTTCCTCCTCGGGTGCGAGCGCCCCGTCCTGGATTGAGGCGATCGAGACGGGCTCGCCGCGGGCGCGGGAGAGGATCTCGGCAACTGTCGCCGCGCTCGCCTCCGCCTCGATGACTCTGCCCGCGCCGTAGTCGAGGAAGTGAAGACGGCGGGGGGCGTCTTCGGCGTCTTCGGCGCCGCGACCAGCGCCGTGCAGGAAGGCGACGCCCTCGCTCTGGAGGACCTCGTCTCGCCAGTAGAGCGTGAGACCGCGCAGCCACAGCGGGCGGCCTCCCTCGACGAGGGCCACGCCCCCGGGCGGGACGCTCTCGGCGGCACGCTCCGCGTCGGGGAGCACGTCGGGCACGCCGGCGCGATCGACGAGTCTGATCCAAGCAGCGGGATCCTCGCCCTTTCGCACGGCGAGATCCGCCTCGCCCCAGAGCTCGGGCAGGGCGAGCACCTCGGCCAGGGCCTGTCTCCAGAGCAAGGCCATGGCGGCGTAGAAGGCCGGCACGCGCTGAGCGCCGTGGCCGACGGTGCGGTTTCGGTAGGCGGCGACGAAGCGGAAGAAACCCGCGAGGCCGTGGCGGCGAAGCTCGGAGGCCTGCTCCTTCGAGACCACCTCGCGGCGCAGCGCCTCGTCGGCGAGGAGGCTCGCAGCCTCGAATGCCTGTTGCTCCGAGAGCCTGCCCAAGCACTCTCCGAGGGGCAGCATGGCCACGTCCTTGCGGCGGCCAAGCTCCTCGTCCGCGGCGGATGCGATGGTGATCCAGTGCCCCGCCGACGGCAGGATCAGGCCTTCGAGAGCCTTCTGCACGGGCCCCGGCGCGGGATCGGCACCGAGCCATACGCTCGCGCGGGCCACGGCCGCGAGCTTGACGGTCGCCTCGGCGAGGAAGACCAGCAGGTTGTGCTCCTCGGCCGGGGACTTGGCGTTCAGGGCACGGTAGCCCAGCTGCGCCAGGGGCAGGGGGAGGGTGGGGAGACGGTCAGCGAGGCGTGGCATGGGGGTCTTCGAAGACGATGACTTCGGGGGTCAGCAAGATCCCGATCAGACCGCCGGGGACGAGGATGTGGACTCGCAGCGCCACGTCGCCGGCGACGCGGAGCACCTCGAGGTCGTAGAGGTGGCTGGGATCATTGGAGCGCGCAACGCGGAGATCCGCCAGCCACGAAGCGGCGAGAGGGCGGAAGCGGACGGGCTTGCCGTCGTAGCCGACTACCAGGTCGTCCAGCATGACGCCGGCAAGGCGGCCGTTGGAGCCATCTGCGAATCCGGTGACGGCCATGCCGACAACGAGGTTGGAGCACACGGCAAAGAGGTCTCGGTCGACCTCTGCCGGAAGACGGAGTGGCACTTTTCGGCCACTCTCCCGGTGCACGCGGTCGATGACACCGTCGGGGCCTCCGGAGGCCTCGAGGACGGCATACCCGGTGGCGTCGGTCACCCGGCGAAAGACGGCGTATGCGCCACGGAGCCTGACCGCCTCGCCGCCGGAGCCGAAAAAGACCCTCTCGGTCATGTTGCCGCGGCTGTCGTAGGTGGCCCGCCAACCTGCGTTGCCGTCCTCGTGAAGGGAAGGGCGGCCCTCGGTGTCGAAGTAGCCACGCCACACGACGTTGCCGCGGTCGTCGAAGCGGTCTCGAATGGTGGCGACACCCCGGCGGATGGCATGCGGGCGTCCGTCGACATCGAAGTACGACTCTTCGATGCGGTTGCCGCGGCTGTCGTAGCTCGCTCGCCAGCTTGCGTAGCCGCTCCTGTGCCGTACAGGACTCCCGTCTACGTCATAGTAGCTCACCCTGGTTACGTAGCCGCGCTGGTCGTGCTTCGCGCGGCGGGACGCGTAGCCGTCCTTGGTTCGAACGGGGGCTCCGTCCGCACCGAAGAAGAGCTTGCTTGTCAGGTTTCCGCGAGGGTCGTAGGTAGCGCGCCAGCCCAAGTAGCCGTCGCTGTGGAAAGCCTCCGCCCCCAGGGGGCCGAAGTAGCGCAGCTCCGTCCTGTTCCCGCGTGCATCGTAGCGAGCCTGCCAGCCCATGACGCCGTCCATCAGGATCGCAGCCCAACCACTGGTGTCGTAGTAGACCATTCGAGTCCGATTCCCTCGTGCGTCATAGTCCATGCGGATCTTCGCGTAGCCCGAGTTGTGAGACTTGGGCTTGCCGTCGAGCCCGAAGTAGATCTCCTCGATCCGGTTCCCTGTCGCGTCGTAGCTCGCACGCCATCCAGCCACGCCGTCGGTGTCCAGGATCGCCTCGCCGTCGACGCCGATGTTGGCTGACTCGACCACGAGGCCCCTGGAGTCACGTCTCAGCCGATAGCCGGCGTAGCCTTCGGCGATCAGGGTGGGGTTGCCGTCGACTCCCCGGTACACTCGCTCGACCTCGTTCCCGAAATCATCGTATCGGGCGCGCCAGCCGGCGTTGCCGTCCTTGTGGAGCGTGGGCCTGCCGTCGACGCCGAAGTAGTCTCGCTCGACCTCTTTGCTGCGCTCGTCGAAGCGGGAGCGCCAGCCAGCGACCCCGGAGCTGTGGAGCGTGGGTTTCCCGTCGATGCCGAAGTACATGGTCTCGAGATCGTTGCTCCGGTCGTCGTATCGAGAGCGCCAGCCGGCGTTGCCGTTCTCGTGGAGCGTGGCCTCCCCGTCGACACCGAAAAACGCGCGCTCGATCTCGTTGCTGCGCTCGTCGAAGCGGGAGCGCCAGCCAGCGAAGCCATCTTCGTGCAGTGTAGGCTTGCCGCCGACACCGAAAAACGCGCGCTCGACCTCGTTGCCGCGCTCGTCAAACCTGCTGGTCCAACCCGCGTAGCCCGATTTGCACACGGTGGGCCGGCCGTCGGCGCCGAGGTACTCGACCCGCACCTCGTGTCCGTGCTCGTCATGAGTCGCGCGACGGGTCGCGTATCCGTCCTCTTGCGGTGAGGGCTTGGCGTCAGCTCCGAAGTAGCTTCTCTCGATCCGGTTGCCGCGAGCGTCGAAGCGGGCTCGCCAGCCCGCGTAGCCGTACTTCAACAGCGCCGGCTCCCCGTCGATGCTCAGGAAGCTCGTCCCGGTCACGTTCCCGCGCTCGTCATGGGTTGCGCGCCAACCCGCGTTGCCGTCCACGTGGAGAGCCGGCTTCCCGTCGACGCCGAGATGGGTAAGCCCGGTCTGGTTTCCCCGCTCGTCGTAGGTCGCGCGCCAGCCCGCGACGCCCTCTTTGATCAACGCGGGCTTGTCGTCTGCCCCGAGGTAGGTCATCTCGAGCATGCGGCCCAGCCTGTCGTAGCCAATGGTCAGGCCCGCATTGCCGTTGCTGCTGGCAACGCGCTCGCCGTCGCTGCCGAAGAACGACATGCGAGTCATGTACCCCCGCTCGTCGTGCTCCATCCTGGCCAGGGCGATACCTTCCATGTTCATGAGCAGCTCGCCGTCGATGCCCAGGAAGGCAGCTTCGGTCTGGTTCCCGCGGGCGTCGTAGCGCGCCCGATAGCCCGCATAGCCTTCGGCGCGCAGTGTCGGCAGCCCCTCCGGATCGAGGTAACGCCCGTGGATGCCGTTGCCCTGACCGTCGAAGCCAAAGACGCCCGCCGCGTAGCCCTCCTCGGAGCGCACGGGCCCGCCATTCGCGCCGAAGTTGGATCGCTTCACGACGTTCCCGGCTCCGTCGCGCCCGAACGCAACGCCCGCAACGCCGTGCTTGTTCGGCTGGGGCGCGCCGGTGAGCGAGAGGTACTCCTCTCGTATGACGATCCCCTTCTCGTCTCGCTCGAGGCGGCGGCCGAAGATCCCGCCCTCCAACGGACGAGGCGCGCCGGCCACGTTCAGGTAGTGCATCTCCACCGCACGCCCCCGCTCGTCTAGCAACAAGCGCGCCCCAACCACCTGGCTCTCTCCCTCCTTGCGCGGCCGCCCGGCCCGGTCGCGGTACCAGACCATGGCGCGGCCGCGGTCCAGGAAGACGTAGTCCCACGACTTCTTGGGCAGCCCGGTGTGGTCGAGGCCCTCGACACGCACGATGCGCTCGTGCTCGTCGTAGACGGGCAGCCAGTGGGACACGTCCGCGTGTTCGCCGGCCTCGCCAGGCTCCGTCGGGTCCTCGGTGTGGGTCGTCGGGTCGACGTGCAGCACCGTTCCCAGGCCGTTGACACGCTGGACCTTCGTGACGAGCCCGCGGCGCCGCTCGATGCGGTAGCTCATCCACCGCCGCGACGCCAGGCTCTCGGTCAGCGGCACCGCGCAGACCGGCGCGCCCCACTGCCGCACGACCACCGCGCAGTGCTCCACCGAGCCCGCGTAGAAGGCCCGCGCCTTCTCCCCGGCAACGGCAAGCGCGGCCAGCACGATCACGAGCAGCGCCGCCCTCACGGGGTGCCGCCTCACCGCGCGGAGCAGCCTCTTGCCGCGGCCGCTGACCTTCGCCTGGCTCCAGCCCTCCTCGGCGAAGCGCCTCAGGTCCTGCGCGAGCTCATTCGCGTCGGCATAACGCTCCTCCCGGTCCCGCGCCGTCGCCACCTCGATGATCTCGGCCAGCGGCGCCGGCAGCGCGCGGTCGGCCTTTCTCGGCGGGACCGGGCGTTCGTTCGCCACCTGCTGGAGCAGGCGCTCCTCGCTCCGGCCGTCATAGAAGGGCTGACCCGTCATCACCTCGTAGAGCGTCGCGCCGAGCCCGTAGACATCGGCCCGGCGGTCGAGGTCCCTGCCGCCGCCGCGCAGCTGCTCGGGGGCCATGTAGCGGAGGGTGCCGAGGATCTCGGTGCCGGTGCGGGTGAGGGCCTTCGTCGCGTCGTCGAGCCACGCGAGACCGAGGTCCATGATCACGAGGCGCTCGTGATCCGCCGTGATCATCAGGTTCGAGGGCTTCACGTCGCGGTGGAGCGCGCCCTGCTCGTGGAGGGCGTGCAGGCCTTGCGCCGCCCCCGCGAAGAGGCGGGCGACGCGCTGGTAGAAGCCGCCGCCCGCGCGCCAGCCGGCGAGCACGCCGTGGCTGCTGCCGAGATCCGTGCCTTCGACGTGCTCCATGGCGAAGTGCGGGCGATCCGACGCGATCTCGGCGCTCAACACCTTGACCACGTTGGGGTGGTCGCAGCGACCGAGGGCGTGCACCTCGCGGGCGAATCGACCGAGGGCCCTCTCGTCGGAGGCCAGCTCCGGGGGCAGCACCTTGAGGGCAACCTCGCGGCCGAGGCTCTCCTGCACGGCCCGGTATACGACCCCCATCGCGCCCCGGCCGAGCTCGGCGACCACCCGGAACCTCCCGAGGGCCGCACCCGACGAGACCTCGACGATCGGCAGCTCGTCGAGACGTCGCGCGCCGGTCTGTTGGGACAGGGCCTCGTACTCCTCCGAGCCGAGATCCACCCCGCGCACCCGTGAGAGGAAGGACTGGAGCGCCGTGTCGACGTCGAGGCCGCGGGCCTCGGCGCCGGTCAGGTAGTCCAGGTAGGCGGTCCTCGTGATCCTCTCGACGGCGCCCCTCGATCCGCGCTTGCGCCTCACCACGGCGCCGTTCAAGAAGATCACTCGCTCGCTGACGTGATCCTCGGGCTCGAGGTAGGCCGCCATCGGATCGAGGCGCACCGGACGCGTCACGTCTACGAAGGCCACCGCTCCGAGGGGGACCTCGTCACCCTCCGCCGCGGGCCCGTCGCCCTGCCAGGGCCGGGCCCCAAGACCCGAGAGCTCGAACCAGCCGCGCTCACGCCGGACCGCGAGGCGCGCGCCGCCCCAGAGCAGGTCCGACCTCAACACCTGCTCCAGGGCCGCGAGCCACCTCGTGGCCATGCGATCGCAGAACGAGGGTGGGGGCTGGGTGACTTTCAGGGTGTGGCTGCGGTAGGCGACGAGGAGCGCGAATAAGCCTTCGAGGCCGTCTTCGTTGGCCGCTCGCAGGACCTCGCCGTCCACCACGCCTTCGTCGAGCGCGGCCTCGGCAAGCGCGGCGACCGCGGGCCAGCGCTGTCGCTCGGAGAAGCGGCCGAGCACCGCGCCGAAGGGCAGGCCGTCAGGTCGCGCGGCGAGGTCGGCGTCCGCCGACCGGGCCATGGCGAGCCAGTGGCCCGTGAGTGGGTGCAACAGGTCGTTCAGCGCCAGGGCGACGGGGCCCTGGATCGGACCGGCGCTCATCCACAACCCGACGCGTGACGCCGCGCAGAGCTTCAGGGCGGTCTCGCCCAGGTAGTAGGCCAGGTGGTGCCGGTCGGCGGCGGACTTGGCGTTGAGCGCGCGGACGACGAGCTGTGCAAGCGGCAGCGGCAGCTCCCCCAACAGCTCGGTCAGTCCCATCACAACCTCGGCGCCCGCCGGTGGGCAGGCTGGATCGTGCCAGCCGCGGGCGGGGTGGGGCAAGCGCGCCGGCGTCGAGCGCGAGACGACTTTGACACCACCCCCCCAGCCCTCCCACAATGGAGCCCGAATCACTACGAGGCTATGCCGATGAGCACGACGGGGCGCGAGCTGATGGAGCGCCTCGGGCTGCCCGGTGGGGTGGTGGAGGCCCTGGCCGGGGGGCTCGCTCGGCCGCCCGCCGGGACCTTCGACCAAGAGGATCTCGAGGGTGCCGACGAGACACGACTGGCGCTGTTGCTGTCGATCCTCGCCGCGGCCGACCTGCGCCGCCTCGGCGTCGCCCTCGAGCCCCTGCTCGAGACGGTGTCGGCGGGAAACGAGGGGCTCTCCGCCTATGATCGCGGGAGGCTCTGGCACCTTCGGGCGGTGTCCGCGTGGAGGCTCGACGGATCCCTGTTCGCGGCGACGGCGGCGCTGAACCGGAGCGTGAGGTTGCTCCTCGCGGAGGACACGCCACAGACCCGGGCCTACCTCGCGCGGGTCTTCGACACCACGGGGATCGTGCTGCAGAAGCTCGGTCTGCTCGCGGATGCCCGGGCCGAGCTCGAGCGGGCTCTGCGCTACAGGGGCTACGAGGGCGACGAGGCAGGGAAGGCGCTGACCCTCGGGAACCTGGGCCGCCTCTGCATGGACCTCGGCGACTTCGAGGCGGCCGCGGCATACCTGGAGCAGGACCTGGAGATCCTGTCGCGGCTGACTCCGGAGCGGACCGGCGTGCGAGCTCAGCTCCTCTCACACCTTGGGACGTGTCAGTGCGAGCTCGGCGACCTGGAGGGAGCGCGCGCCTCCTTCGCAACGAGCGCCGAGCTCGCCGGCGTGGACGAGGACCACGTGGGATTGGCTTTCGCGACGCTCGGCCTGGCGACGGTCGCAATCGAGGAGGGTGACCTCGAGGAGGCGGGAGCGCTCGTGTGCGCGGCCCGGGACCACATCGAGGCCCAGGCGGAGAGCAGCCCCCTGCGCCGCGCGCTCGACGGTGTGGCGTTCCGGCTCGAGGGTCAGCGCTCGATGGCGGAAGGCCGGGACGAGAAGGCGGTGTCGGAGCTCCGCCTGTCGCGGGAGTGCTTCGGCTCCTCGGGGGTGGTCTCGCCGGTCGAGATGGCGAGGACCTTGAGGGCGCTGGCCAGCGCCCTCTTCGCGACCGGGCGGCGCGACGAGGCCGTGCTCGTGCTCAGGGACGCGCTGCGCTCCCTCGACGCCACCGCGGCCGACGCGCTGCGGGCGGACGTCGAGGCCGAGCTCCTGGAGCGCTCTCGAGACTCCTGGCTCCTGCACGCGGCCGGGCGCTTCCTCGGCCAGGAGCAGATAGACTTCCTGCTGCGCGAGGCGGGGCGCGGAGGCTTTCGCGGCACGAGCGAGGAGGTCACCATCCTCTTCTCGGACATCCGCGGCTTCACCTCCATCTCGGAGGGCCTCGCCCCCGAGGAGCTGGTGGTCTTCCTCAACGACTACCTCGCGCACATGACCCGGTGCATCGAGCACTTCGGCGGGCGCGTGGACAAGTTCATCGGCGACGCCGTGATGGCGCTGTTCTCCCTGCCCGAGCCGCGCGCCGACGACCCGGAGCAGGCGACCCTGGCGGCGCTGATGATGCAGGCCGAGCTCGAGCGCTTCAACCGCAAGATGCCCCAGGGCACGCCGGAGCTTCGGATCGGCGTCGGCCTGCACCACGGCCCCGTCGTGGCCGGGCTCATAGGCTCGCCCCAGAAGCGCTCGTACACGGTCGTCGGCGACGCGGTGAACACGGCCTCGCGCCTGGAGGGCATGACCAAGCAGCTCGGCGCCTCCGTGCTGGTGAGCTCCGAGGTGTACGAGCGCTTCTCGGCGCCCGAGCGCTTCATCCTGCGCCCGCTCGGGCGTTACCAGCCCAAGGGTCGGGGAGCGGCCGTCGACGTGGCCGATCTCATGGGGGAGGTGGACCGGAGCCAGCTCTCCCGCGCCATGCAGCGCGAGGCCGAGAGGGCCCGTGAAGCGCTGGCGCTGTTCAGGGAGCGGCGCTTCAGCGAAGCGAGCGAGGCCTACCGCGCCCTCGAGCAGGAGAGCGCCGGCACGCGTCGGGCCGGCTACTCCCTCCTCCGGGGAGAGGCCGAGCGCCTCCGCCGCTCGCCGCCGCCGGGTGGCTGGGACGGGGAGATCACGCTCGTCGCGAAGTGACGGTGCCAGGCCGGGCGATCGCTGCTAGATTGTTCCCGCCCCGGAAGTGGCCTTTCAGGGCGGGAGCCGTTAGCCGTTAGCCGTTAGCCGTTAGCCAGGCACCCGGAATCACTGAATTCCGGCTAACAGCTAGTCGCTAATGGCTGACCGCTGCGTCCTGAAACGCCAGTTTCAGGATGCGACCAGTTTGCTGCGCCCACTGTGAGGAGGCCGCCGTGCGCACCATCATCGAGCCCTTCCGGATCAAGGTAGTAGAGCCCATCCGCGCGACGACGCGGAGCGAGCGAGAGGCGGCGCTCACCCGGTCCCACCACAATATCTTCGGCCTGCGCGCCGAGGAGGTGCTCATCGACTTCCTCACCGACTCCGGCACCGGGGCGATGAGCCAGGAGCAGTGGGCCGCGGTGATGCGCGGGGACGAGAGCTACGCCGGCGGGCGCTCCTACTTTCGCTTCAAAGAGGCCGTCTCGGAGATCTTCGGCTACGACCAGGTGCTCCCGGTGCACCAGGGAAGGGCCGCGGAGCGCATCCTCTTCGGGCTCGTGGGGGGGGAGGGCAAGGTAGTGCCCAACAACACCCACTTCGACACGACGCGAGCCAACGTGGAGGCCTCCGGCGCGCGGGCTGCCGATCTCCCCTGCGAGCAGGCGAGGGATCCGTCCAGCGACTACCCCTTCAAAGGCAACATGGACGTCGCGGGGCTCGAGCGCCTGCTCGACGAGGTGGGCGTCGAGAACGTCCCCCTCGTGATGCTGACCGTCACGAACAACGCCGGCGGCGGCCAGCCGGTCAGCATGGAGAACGCGCGCGCGGTGGCCGAGGTCTGCAAGGCGCGCGGGCTGCCGCTCTTCTTCGACGCCTGCCGCTTCGCCGAGAACGCCTACTTCATCCAGCGCCGCGAGCCGGGCTTCTCGGACGTGTCGGTCAAGGAGATCGCCCAGCGGATGTTCGCGCTCGGCGACGGCGCCACGATGAGCGCCAAGAAGGACGGCCACGCGAACATCGGCGGCTTCCTCACGCTCAACGACGACGCCCTCGCCGCCGAGATGCGCAACGTGCTCATCCTGACCGAGGGCTTCCCGACCTACGGCGGCCTCGCCGGCCGGGACCTCGAGGCCATCGCGCAGGGCCTGAAGGAGGTCGTCGACGAGGACTACCTCCGCTACCGCATCGCGAGCACCGCGTACCTCTGCGACCACCTGCACGAGGCGGGCGTGCCGGTCGTGCGTCCCGCCGGCGGGCACGCCGTCTACCTCGACGCCGGCCGCTTCGTGCCCCACGTGCCCAGGGAGCTCTTCCCCGGCCAGGCCGTCGTCTGCGAGCTCTACCTGCACGGCGGCATCCGGGGCTGCGAGATGGGGAGCGTCATGTTCCCCTCCCACGACCGCGAGCTGAAGGCCAAGGCCAAGGCCCAGCACCCGGGGCCGAGGATGGAGCTCGTGCGCCTCGCCATCCCGCGTCGCATGTACACCCAGAGCCACGTGGACTACGCCGTGGAGGCCATAATCGAGGTCTTCGAGACCCGGGAGGAGCTGCCCGGCTACAAGATCACCTGGGAGCCGCCGCGTCTGAGGCATTTCACGTGTCGCTTCGAGCCCGTGCCGGTCTAGGCTCAGCACGACCGCGCTGATAAGACAGGGCCCCTACCGAGCAGGGGGCCGACATGGTCAGGATTCTCGTAGTCGCTCTGCTGGCGTTGCTGCTCTTCGCCTGCTCCTCGGACGAAGGCGAGAAGGCGGAGGACCTCGGCCGGGACACCGGCGCCGCGCTCGCCGATCCGGGCGGCGAGGCCGACGAGGGATCGAGCGGAGGCGTCGCGGACGTCGGGCAGGACACCAGCGGAGACGGCGCGGAGTCGACTGACGGCTCCGAGGCCGAGCCCGACCTGCCCAAGGGCCCCCCTGACCCGGCCTTCGTCTACAAGGTCGACAGCCCGGCCGTGGTCTCGGCCGCGGCGACCTATCGCATGGACGAACCGACCCAATACCGGAGCGCCGAGCAGCTCGCCGACCTCGACGTGCGCGCCCTGTCGGCCGCCGGCGGTGTCTGGGCCGGCGCTCAGGGCGGCCTCTACCGCTTCGACGAGGCCGGGAACAGCTTCATCAAGCAGGTCACCGAGGGCGAAGAGCCGGGCCCCGTCACGGACATCGCCTCCGCCCTCGACGACACGGGCCGCCTCGCGGTCCTGCACGACACCTTCGTGCGCCTCCTTGACCCCGAGACGGGCGACGCGGACTCCGTCCCGGTCGCCGCGGGCACCTGGAAGGCCGTGGCCGCCGGCGAGAAGGTCTGGCTCGGCTCGGAGGACGGCCCGGCCGCCCTGCAGGGAGTCTCCGTGGTGATGCTCGGCGGCGCGGAGACCGGCGCCGTCCGTGATCTGGCGGTCGACTCGGAGGGGATCCTGTGGATCGCCTCGGCCGCCGGTCTCTTCAGGCACGACGGCTCGACCACCACGAAGGCGCTGGAGGGCGACTTCCGCGCGGTGGCGCCGGCGGCGCCGGGCTGGGTCTGGGCCGGAAACGACAAGGGGGCCGTGTTCGCCGGCGCGGAGGTCCTTGTCCGCGAGCACCTCGCGGGGCCGGATGCCCTCGCCTACGACGACGTGCTCGCGATAGCCTTCGCCGGCGGGCGCGTCGTGCTCGGCCACAAGATAGGCGCCTCCGCTCTCGCGGTCGCCGACGACGGCGCGCTCCAAAGGAGGGACTACTACACGGGCCTGCGCTGGCTGCCGGGCAAGGAGGTGCGCGCGGTGGCCGCCGAGAGCGCGGATCGCTACTGGCTCGCCACCGAGGCCGGCATCACGCGTGTGGACTGGGTCGAGCACAGCTTCAAGGAGAAGCAGGAGCACTTCGACAACATCCAGAGCGAACGTTACTGGCGCATGGACGGCTTCGTTCCCTCCGACATCGCCGCCGACGACGCGTGGGCGCCCACGAAGTGGAGGAACTGGGACCACGACAACGACGGCCTGTGGACCCAGATGCAGATCTGCGCCTGGTGCTACGCCTACGCGGCGACGGGCGAGGAGGTCTTCTACGACCGGGCCCGAAAGGCCATGGACGTCATGATGCTCCAGATAGACATCCCGGCAACAGACTTCGAGGCCGCGGGCCTCGGCCGCGGGTTCGTCACCCGCTCCCTCGTGCGCGAAGACGAAGGGGAGGTCTTCGAGAGCAAGAAGACCCAGAGCAACTGGCACCTCGTGAGCTACGAGGGCCGGGACTACTACTGGAAGGACGACACCAGCAGCGACGAGACCACCGGCCACTTCTTCGGCTACCCCCTCTACTACGACCTCTGCGCCAAGACCGACGAGGAGCACGCCCTCGTCGCCGAGCACGCCGCAGCCCTCGCCGCCTACATCATCGACCACGGCTACCTGCTCATCGACCTCGACGGCGAGAAGACAACCCACGGCCACTGGGAGCCCGAGCGCCTCGCGGCCGGCGTCGACGGCCCGGGCAGCAAGTGTGAGACCAAGCTCGAGTACTGCATCGAGTCCTTCGCGGGCGGCGGCTGGCTCAACTCCATCGAGATCCTCGGCCACCTGCTCGCCGCCTGGCACATGACCGGCGAGCAGCGCTTCTACGCCGCCTACGACGAGCTCATCGAGGAGCACCGCTACGACGAGGTGGCCACGCCTCAGGACTACACGGCCACCATCACCCAGCCCGCGTTCATGAACCACTCCGACCACGAGCTGGCCATGCTGGCCTACCACACCCTCATCCGCTACGAGCCCAACGACGACCGCCGGGCCCTGTGGCAGGAGGGCCTACTCTTCTTGTACGAGCACGAGAAGGGCGAGCGGAACCCCCTGTGGGCCGCCTTCGTGGCGCTCCTCGTCGGCCCCGAGGAGGCGGACGTCGAGGCTCCCCTCGAGAGCCTGCGCGAGATGCCCTTCGACCGGCGCGAGCTCTACATCGACAACAGCCACCGCAAGGACGCCGTCATGTGGCCCAACGGCCGCCACGGTGAGGCCCAGCTCGACCGCGTCTTCCCCTACGACGAGATCCGCACCGTCTGGTGGAACGGCAACTTCCGCGAGGCCGAGCACGGCGGCGACGGGCGACAGGAGTCGGGCCCCATGGCCTGGCTGCTGCCGTACTGGGCCTTCCGTTACGCCGGCATCATCTCGGAGTAGGAGGGCAGGGGGTGTTCAGCGTAGAGCGAATCCGCATCAAGGACGAGCCGGACTGCCTCTTCCCGGCAGACGGCGTCACGGCGCACTGGTACCACCCCGACAACGACGGCCCGCGCTCGAAGCGCGGCATAGTCGTCCTGCCCATCCAGGGCGGGGAGTACGAGGTCTCGACGCTCTTCGCCGAGAGCTTCGCGAAGAAGGGCTACCAGGTGCTGCGTTTCGAGCGCCGGGCCGAGTGGCTCGAGGCCGACCGGGACGTCGCCGCGCTCGGCCCCCTCGCCCTGCAGTACCGCCGGGACATCCTGCGCGGCATCAAGGTCTGGCTCTCGGCCGGCCCGGGCTCGCCTAAGCGCCTCGGCCTCTTCGGCGTGAGCATGGGCGCCATGACGGGGGTAGGCGTCGCGGCGCGCGAGCCGCGCATCGAGACAAGCGTCTTCTGCATCGGGGGAGCCAACCTGGCCGACATCCTGATGACCGCGAACGACGAGGAGGTCAACCAGTACCGCAAGGACCTCGCGGCTCGCCTCGGCGTGAGCGAGCCGGAGCTGCGCCCGATGCTGGCCGCCGCCCTCGACCCCTACGACTCTGCGCGCGATGCCTCGAAAGTGGCCGCCAACCGGACGCTCTTCATCGCCGCCCGCTTCGACGCCGTCGTGCGCTGGAGGAACAGCGTGCGGCTCTGGGAGGCCCTCGGTCGCCCCAAGCGCGTCGTGCTCCCGACGGGGCACTACTCCGCGGTCGTCTTCGTGCCCTACATCCGCATCGCCGCGCGGCGCTGGTTCGACAGCTTCCTGCTGCGCCAGGACCCGTAGCGCGCAGCGCTCGAGGGCTCCTGGCCCCTTGCCCTTGCCCTTGCCCGGGCATGGCAACTACTGCAGCCCCACCACCTTCACCGGCTGGGGCCAGAAGGCGCCCCCGTCGCCGAGCTCGCCGTTGGTGTTTGCGCCCCAGCAGTAGACCTTGGCGGCGCTCGTCACGCCGCAGCTCCAGCTCTCCCCTGCGCCTACGTCGACGATCGCCGGCAGGCCCTCGACCAGGCTCGGCTTGGGCCCGTCCGCGCGCCTCGAGCCGAGCTGGTCGGAGCCGTTGCGGCCCCAGCAGTACACAGATCCCGAGGCCAGCGCGCAGGTGTGGTTGCCGCCGACCGAAACCCGCGAGGCCCCGCTGACGCCCACCACCCGCCGTGGCGAGGGCACGGAGCTCGTGCTCGCCGGCTGTCCCGCCTTGCCTCCCTCGTTGTTGCCCCAGCAGAAGACCTCCCCGGAGAACGCGGCCACGGCGCAGGCGTGCCTCCTGCGTGCCGCGAGGTCGGTCACGGTGACCAGCCCCGTGACACGGGACGGGGTCGTCGCCTCGGCGGTGCTGCCGAGGCCGAGCTGTCCCTGGTCGTTCGTTCCCCAGCACCAGACCGCGCCTTCCGCGCTACGCGCGCAGGTGAAGGACGTGCCCAGGGCGACCTGGGCGGCGCCGCTCATGACGAGCGCCGGGTTGCTCGCCTCGCGCCGCGTGCGCGTGCCGTCTCCGACCTCCCCGAAGCCGTTGTTGCCCCAGCAGCGCACCGCCCCGGCGCTGTCTACGACGCAGACGTGGGCGTGCCCGCAGGCCAGGTCCTCGATGCCGTTGAAGATGGGTCCCGTGTCGAAGTCGTTGCCCCAGCAGCGCACGCGACCGCTCGAGTCGCCGGCGCAGATGGACAGGTAGCTGCCGGCCAGGGCCACGAGGCTCGAGACGTGGGGCAGCAGCTCCGGGAGCCCGTAGGTGCCGCCGTGGCTGGGACCGAGCTGGCCGAACGTGCCGTGGCCCCAGCACCACAACCTCCCGGCCGAGGTCAGCGCGCAGGCCGAGGTGACCGCGTTTCGCACACGCACGGCGCCGCTGACGGAGAGCACCTCCACCGGGGCCGGCGTGCTCTCGCTCCGCCCTCCGCGGCCCAGCTGGCCGAGGGAGTCGGAGCCCCAGCAGAGCACGGCGCCGTCGTCTCGCTGAGCGCAGGTGTGCGCGAAGCCTGCCGCGAGCCCCGTAACCGCGAACACGCCAGGCACGGGCGCGGGCGTGCTCCGGTCCGCGAAGCCGCCGTCGCCGACCTGGCCGAAGCGGTTGCCGCCCCAGCAGCGCAGCGTGCCGTCGCTGAGCCCCGCGCAGACGGACTCCGAGGTCGAGGCCAGGTGCTCGACGCCCACCCCGGCGGGCAGGGAGCCGGCCAGGCGCGCGGCTCCAGACACGACCCCGTGCTCGTCGCTCCCCCAGCAGATCACGCGGCCGCCGGGCAGGGCGGCGCAGCTGTGCGCCAACCCGAGGGCGAGGGCCGTAGCCCCCGAGGCGGCAGGCACCCGCACGGGTGAGCGCGCGTTGGCTTCGGCGCCGGCGAGCACCTGCCCGTGGGAGTTCGATCCCCAGCAGAAGACCTGATCCCCCGCGAGAGCGCAGATGTGCACGTGGCCGTGTAGCACCTTCTCGACGCCGGAGATGCCGGCGATCCGGAGAGGCCCGCTGGAGAAGCCCGCGTTGGGGTCGGTGAGCTGGCCTTCGTAGTTTCGGCCCCAGCACCAGAGCGTGCCGTCCTTCTTGATCGCGCAGGTGTTGTTCCAGGTCGCGGAGACCTTCTCGGTCTGCTCGAAGCCCGGCACCCGGTGAGGCACTGGCCCCTCGAAGCCGGTGCTGAGCCGGTCCGAGTCGTTGGCGCCCCAGCACCAGAGCGCGTCGTCGGCGTCTATGGCGCAGGCGTGGGCGTTGCCGATGGAGATCGCCCGCGCGGCCGGCAGACCCTCGACCCGCCTCGGGCTCGGGTTGACGCGCGCGCTGTCGTAGCCGAGCTGGCCGGCCTGCCCGGTGCCCCAGCACCAGACCGAGCCGTCGGGGCGCAGCGCGCACGTCGACTCTCCACCGGCGGCGACGCCCGCCTCGAGGGTCTCGCCCGCCGAGCACTCGGGGCCGTCATGGGCGGTGTGGACGCAGCCCCCGGCCACGCAGGAGTCCGCCGTGCAGGGGTCGCCGTCGTCGCAGCTCCAGGGCCTCCCGGCACAGCGCCCGCCGCTGCAGGTGTCGGCGACCGTGCAGGGGTCGCCGTCGTCGCAGACGAGGGTGTCGGGGGCCGCCTCGTGGGTGCACCCGCCGCCGGCGCAGCCGTCGAAGGTGCACGGGTTGCTGTCATCACAGGAGACCGCGATGCCCCGGCAGAGGCCGCCGCTGCAGGTGTCCGCCACGGTGCAGGGGTCGCCGTCGTCGCAGGAGCCGCCGCTCGCCGGCACTCCGACGCAGCCCCGCACGCCGTCGCAGATCTCGGTGGCGCAGGCGTCGCCGTCGTCGCAGAGATCGTCCGCGGGAGAGTGGAGGCAGCCGCCGACGGCCCGACAGGTGTCGACGGTGCAGCCGATGCCGTCGTCACACTCGGGCGTGTCGTCGACCACGCCGTCGCAGTCGTTGTCCACGCCGTCGCAGAGCTCCAGAGCGCCCGGGTGCACCTTCGGCTCGAAGGGGTCGCAGTCGGTGTCCGAGTAGCTCCCGTCGCCGTCGGCGTCCCGGTCGCAGGCGTCGCCCTCGCCGTCGCCGTCCATGTCGAGCTGCCCGGGGTCTTCCACGTCCGGGCACAGGTCCCGCGCGTCCGGGACTCCGTCGCCGTCCTCGTCGGGCTCGAGGCAGTCCGTGAGGCCGTTGCCGTCGAGGTCCGCGAAGCCCTCGTCGATCTCTCCGTCGCAGTCGTTGTCCGCGCCGTCGCAGCGCTCGGCCGACGGGGTCGCCGCGTCACAGGCCGAGAGGCCGCCGGCTTCGCAGCGCCGA
>CAZQPP010000063.1:0-19719 GCA_964594295.1 uncultured Myxococcales bacterium
GCACCTCGGACTTGCCCGACGCGGGCAGGGCCATCAGGAGCACGGTGTCGAGGATCTCTGAGGCCATGACTTTCACCCCTTCGTTGGCGGACGAAGAAAACACACGTCCACGTCCACGTCCACGTCCACGTCCACGTCCTCGTGCACGTGCACGTGCACCGACTCTTCCTCGTCCTCCTCCCCCACGTTGGGAGGCCCCGCTCAGCCCACCTTCGCGACGAACTCGTCGAACAGGAAGGCCGTGTCCCGCGGCCCCGGGCAGGCCTCGGGGTGGAACTGCACGGCCGTCGCCTCGAGGGAGGGCAGGTCGAAGCCCTCGAGGGTGCCATCGTTGGGGTTGCGGAAGGTCACCCCGGCGCCCTCGGGCAGGGTCTCGGGGTCGACCGCGAAGCCGTGGTTCTGCGAGGTGATGAAGACACGGTGGCTGCCCTCGCGCTGCACGGGCTGGTTCACGCCGCGGTGGCCGAACTTCAGCTTGTAGGTGCTGGCGCCGGCGGCGAGCGCGAGGATCTGGCAGCCGAGGCAGATGCCCATGATGGGCACCCGGCCCAGCAGGCGGGCGACCGTCGCGGCGGCGCCGGAGACGGCGTCGGGATCGCCCGGGCCGTTGGAGAGCAGGATGCCGGCCGGGCGGAGGGCCAGGATGTCGTCGGCCGAGCTGGTGGCGGGCACGACGGTGACCTTCGCGCCCCGTGTGGCCAGGCTCCTCAAGATGTTCCGCTTCACCCCGTAGTCGACCACGACCACGTGGGGGCCGGGTCGGGCCGGCGTGGCGCCCTGTTCTGGCAGCTCGAACGTGTAGAGCGAGCGACAGCTCACCTCGTGGGCGAGGTCGCGGCCGGCCATGGACGGCAACGAGGAGGCCTCGTTGCGAAGCCGCTCCAGCGTGGCCGCGGCGTCCTTTGCGCCGTGGTCGAAGGGGGCGTGGACGAGGCCCGGCATGGCGCCGGCGGAGCGGATGTGGCGCGTCAGCGCTCGGGTGTCGATGCCCGTGATCGTGGGCACGCGCCTGCCCCGGAGGTAGGCGATGAGGTCGTCCTGGGCGCGGTGGCTGCTCGGCTCCAGCACCGGGTCCCTGATCACCGCGCCCGTTGCGTAGACACGCTCCGACTCGGAGTCGCTGTCGTTGAAGCCGTAGCTGCCGATGTGGGGGTAGGTGAAGGTGACTATCTGGCCGGCAAAGGAGGGGTCGGTCAGGGTCTCCTGGTAGCCAGCCATGCCGGTGGTGAAGACCACCTCGCCGCGAGCAGTGCCGGCCGCCCCCAGGGTGACGCCGGGGAAGCTTCGGCCGTCGGCGAGGACCAGGATCGCGCCCTTGGTGGGGGTCACGTGCCCTCCCTGAGGATGCCGCCGGAGGCGGGCTGTCGGGGCCACCACGTGCGCAGGGTCGGCGCTCCCTCCGGGGTGGCGGGCAGGTTCGCGGCCAGCTCTACCGGGCCGGGCGGCTCGGAGGCTCCGTCCGTGGCGCCCGGGCCAACGACGACGCTCGCCGGCCATGGGTCGAGGCCGAGCAGGCGGGCGGGGCCTGCGGTCATGGCGGCGACGAGATCGAGCAGCGGGATCTCGTGCTTGCGCTCGATGCGCGCGAGGATCGACCAGGTGTGGGCGAGCACGGCCATGCCGGGCTCGGCCTCGGGCAGCTCGGTCTGCTTCTCCGAGAGGTTCACGGCGCGGTGGCCGGTGGCCACGAAGTCCAAGAGACCGTCGCGGATGGCCTGGGCCAGGGCGACGCCGTCGAAGCTCCGCGGGAGGGGAGGGTCGAGGCGGAAGAGGCCGTCGAAGGTCTCGAGGTTGTCGACCGTCCAGAGCAGGTAGGGCAGGGCGGTGCCACCGAAGATCGGGGCTCCTCTGCGGCGCACGTCGGCCAGGGCCTCGAGGCCCGCGGCGGTCACCAGCGGGAAGACGATGACCTTCGCGCCGGTCAGGCGGGCCAGCTCGCCGGCGCGGAAGACGGCGAGCCGCTCGGCAGTGTCCGGTACCGCGTGGAGGCCGAGGCGAGTGGCTTCTCTGCCCTCGGGGGCAAGGCCGCCCTCCGCAAGGTCCGGGTCGACCGGGCTGAGGATGACCGGGAGGTCGAAGTTGGCCGCGTACTCGAGGGCGCGCCGCAGGAAGCGGCTGTTGCGGACGGGGATGCCCCCGTCGGTGACCACGCGGACGCCGGCCTCTTTCAGCTCCCCCATCGGGGCGATCTCCTCGTGGCGGAGGTTCACCGACAGGGCCCCGTGTACCAGGAAGCGCACCCCCGTCTCCTCGGGGCGCGCGCCGTCGCGCAGGGTGCGGACGACGCCGTCGTGGTCGGCTATCGGGCGCACGTCGGGCATGAGGCCGACGAGGCCGACTCCACCGCGGCGCGCGGCGTGCGCGAGGCCGAGCAGGGTCTCCCGGTGCTCGAAGCCGGGCTCCTGCGGGAAGGCGACGAGGTCGAGCAGGGGTGGGGCGAGGATCTCGGCCTTCTCCTCGAGGCCCGCAGGGATGTCGGCAGGCAGGGAGGTGTGGCTCGTGCTGCCTTCGGTGCGCGAGAAGGGATCGAGGACCTTCAGCTTCTTGCTCGGGGGGAAGCCGTCTGCGGGATTGGTCATAGCGGGAGCTCCGCGGTCTGCGCCTTGGGCGCCATGGGGGCCAGGAGCTTGCCCAGACGGGCCTGGTTGATGAGGTGGAGCACGGCCATTCGCACGGCGACGCCGTTGGTGACCTGCTGGAGGATCACGCTCCTCGGCCCGTCTGCGATGGCGGGGTCGATCTCAACGCATCGGTTCAGCGGGCCGGGGTGCATCACGATGGCGTCCGGCTTGGCGGCCTTCAGCACCTTCGGGGTGAGTCCGAAGAAGCGGAAGTACTCCCGGGCCGACGGGAAGAGGGGCTCGCCGAGGCGCTCTTGCTGGATGCGGAGCATCATCACCACGTCGGCCCCCTCGACGGCGGGCTCGAGGCGGTCGTAGACCTCGGCGCCGAGATCGTCGAGGCCCGGCGGGAGCATGGTGCGCGGGCCGCAGACGCGGACGGTCATGCCGCAGGTGATCATGCCGAAGATGTCCGAGCGGGCGACCCGGCTGTGGGCGATGTCGCCCGAGATGGCGCAGACGAGGCCCTCGAGCCCGCCCTTGTTCTCACGTATCGTGAACAGGTCGAGCAGGGCCTGGGTGGGGTGCTCGTGGATGCCGTCGCCGGCGTTGACCACGCTGCACGAGGTGTTGGCGGCGAGGAAGTGGGGCGCGCCCGTGGCCTTGTGGCGGATGACGAGGATGTCGGGCTGCATGGCCTCGAGGTTGCGGGCCGTGTCGAGCAGGGTCTCGCCCTTGCTCAGGCTGCTCGTCGATGTGCTGAAGTTGACCGTGTCGGCGCTGAGGTGCTTCTCGGCGAGCTCGAAAGACGTGCGGGTGCGCGTGGAGGGCTCGACGAAGAAGTTCACCACGGTCGTGCCCCTCAGCGCCGGCACCTTCTTGAAGGGCCGGCCGAGCACCGACTTCATGTGACCCGCCTGGTCGAGGATCATGCGTATGGTCCCGGCGGAGACCCCGTCGAGGCCGAGCAGGTGGCGCGGAATCGGGGCGGTGGTGGCGTCGCTGCTCACTGCTGATCCTCGCCTTCCGGGAGTGATACGGCCGGGATCGTGTCGAAGGCGGCCGTCTCTGCGAAGGGCGACGCGACCGGGACGGCCTCGGTCAGCCCGTAGAGCACGACCTCGTCCTCGCCGCCGGTCTCGACGAGCTCCACCTCGACCTGCTGGTGCCTCTTGGTCTCGTGCTTCATGCCCACGATGTCCGCCTGGATGGGCAGCTCGCGCAGGCCGCGGTCGACGAGCACCGCGAGCTGGATGCGCTCGGGTCTCCCGAAGTCCATCAGCGCGTCGAGGGCGGCGCGGACCGTACGGCCCGTGTAGAGCACGTCGTCCACGAGCACGACGCTGTACCCCGCGAAGCCGCACTCGGGCACCACGGTCTCGCCGATGATGGGGCGCGGCAGGCCGAGGTAGGCGTCGTCACGGTAGAGCGTGATGTCCACCATGCCCATGGGGGGCTCGAGCTCCTCCATCTCGGCGATCCGCCGCCGGATCCTCTCGGCGAGGTGCACCCCGCCGGTGTGGATCCCCATCAGGACGAGCCGCTCCGGGCCGCCCGCTCGTTCCACAATCTCCGATGACATCCTCCTCAAGACCCGACGGAGCCCGTCAGGGGGGAGGAGCACGCGTTCTCTTTGTCGCTGCATGGGCGTGGTCCGGGTCGCTCCCGTCCGAGTGGACGGCCGTGAACAGGCGGGACTTATCGCGAGCCCACCAGATGATCCAGGCCTTGCCCTTGATCACGTCGAAGGGCACCAGACCCCAATACCGACCATCGTGGCTGTTGTCGCGGTTGTCCCCCATGACGAGGTAGTGGTCCTCGGGGACCAACACCTCCGGCCAGTTGGAGTTGTGGCGCCTGTCTCCAAAGTAGACGGGCGCGCGAGACTCCGGGCGTTCGAGCGGCCACTCGCCGGCGTTCAGGCAGAGCGGGCTCTGGTGGTCGGGGTTGTGGTGCTGCGTGACGAAGCGCACCCCGCCGAGCACCTCCTCCTGGAGGTCGCAGATGCACTGGGTGAAGCTCCCGTTTCCGTCCTCGCAGGGGACCGCGCTCGCCAGCTTCCTGGTGGTGGCGGGCTTCCCGTTCACGTGCAGGCGGTTCTGGGAGAGCTTGACCCTGTCGCCGGGCACCGCCACGACGCGCTTGATGAAGTTCTTGCCCTCGTCCTCTCCCGGGTAGGGGAAGTCGAAGACCACGACGTCACCGCGGTCCGGGCGCCCGCCCTCGAGCATGTGCGTGCGCGTGAAAGGCAGGCGCAGCCCGTAGGAGAACTTCGTGACGAAGATGAAGTCCTCGATCTGGAGGGTCGGGATCATGGAGCCGGTCGGGATCTTGAAAGGCTCCGCGATGAAGGAGCGCACGACGAATGCGATGCCGGCCGCGACGAGGAAGGCCTCGCCGATCTCGCGGGCGAAGCTCTTTGGCCTCCAGATGTCGTTGACGATGAGCGCCTTCTCGAGCTTGCGGACCGCGCGGTCGAAGTCCTCGACGGTCACGGCGTCGGGCTCGAGGTCCAAGGCGGTCTCGAGGCGGCGCGTGCGGCGGTCGATCTTCGCGCGCTGGTCGGGCTCCTCTGGGCGGCCCTGTCCGAGGGCCTTCTTGGCCAGCTGGGTGAGCTTCTTGCCGTGGCGGCGGAGGAAGCGGATGTTTCTTGGCTTGTAGGAGCTCATCAGTCGGCTTTCAGAATGGCGAGAAAAGCCTCCTGGGGCAACTCCACGTTGCCCACCTGCTTCATTTTCCGTTTCCCCTCCTTCTGACGCTCCAAGAGCTTGCGCTTGCGCGTGATGTCGCCGCCGTAGCACTTGGCGGTGACATTCTTCCTCAGGGCCTTGACTGTCTCGCGGGCTATTACCCTGCTCCCGATGGCCGCCTGGATGGCCACCTCGTACATCTGACGCGGGATGATCTCCTTCATTCGCCCGACGAGGGACTTGCCGTGCTGATAGGCACGGTCCCGGTGAACGATCATGCTGAGCGCGTCTACCATCTTGCCGTTGAGTAGCACGTCGAGGCGCACGAGGGGAGCGCGCTCGAAGCCTTCGAGCTCGTAGTCGAGGGAGGCGTAGCCGCGGCTCACCGTCTTCAGGCGGTCGAAGAAGTCGAAGACTATCTCGGCGAGCGGGAGGGCGTAGGCCACCTGGACGCGTTGCGTGCTGAGGTAGTGCATGCTCCGCTGCACGCCGCGCTTCTCGTTGCATAGCTTGATCACGGCGCCGAGGTGCTCGGCGGGCACGTGGATGGTCACCGCGACCACCGGCTCGCTGATGTAGTCGACGGCGAGGGGCTCGGGCAGGTTCTTCGGGCTCTCGATGTCGAGGACCGAGCCGTCGGTCTTGTTGACGCGGTAGACGACGCTCGGCGCGGTCGAGATCACGTCGACGTCGTGCTCGCGGGCGAGGCGCTCCTGCACGATCTCCATGTGGAGCATGCCCAGGAAGCCGCAGCGGAAGCCGAAGCCGAGGGCGTCGCTGGTCTCGGGCTCGAAGGTGAAGGAGGGGTCGTTGAGGCTGAGCTTGTCGAGGGCCTCGCGCAGGTCCGCGTAGGCCTCCGACTCGATGGGGTGGATGCCCGCGAAGACCATGGGCTTCATGCGCACGAAGCCCGCCACCGCCTCCTCCGCGGGGGAGTCGCGGTGGGTGATGGTGTCGCCGACGCGCACGTCGCGGATGTCCTTGATCCCGCAGATGGCGTAGCCCACGTCCCCGGCGCAGAGCTCCTTCTCCGGCTCCGGGTGCGGGGCGAAGAAGCCGACCTCCTCGAGCTCGGCGCTGCGTCCGGCGGCCATGAGCAGGACCTGCTCCCCGGGGCGCACCCTGCCTTCGAGCACGCGCACGAGGGCGATGACCCCACGGTAGGAGTCGTACCAGCTGTCGAAGATCATGGCGCGCAGCGGCGCCTCGGGATCTCCCTCGGGTGGGGGCACCCTGTCGATGATGGCCTCGAGCAGGTCCTGCACGCCTTCGCCGGTCTTGGCGCTGACCTTCAGGGCCTCGTCCCGGTCGAGGCCGACCGCCTCCTCGACCTCGGTCAGCACGCGCTCCACGTCGGCGACCGGGAGGTCGATCTTGTTGACTACGGGGATCAAGGCGAGGTCGTGGTCCACTGCGAGGTAGGCGTTGGCCAGGGTCTGGGCCTCGACGCCCTGGCTGGCGTCCACGACCAGCAGGGCGCCGTCACATGCCTTGAGAGAACGGCTCACCTCGTAGGAGAAGTCCACGTGCCCCGGCGTGTCGATGAGGTTGAGGGCGTACTCCACTCCGTCTCCGGCGCGATAACGCAGGCGCACCGTCTGGCTCTTGATGGTGATGCCGCGCTCTCGCTCCAGCTCCATCTTGTCCAGGAACTGCTCGCGCTTCTCCCGCTCCGTCAGGGCCCCGGTCTCGTCGAGCAGGCGGTCCGCCAGGGTCGACTTGCCGTGGTCGATGTGGGCGATGATGGAGAAGTTGCGCGTGTGCTCGCGCGTCTTCATCGGGGTTGTGAGCCCTCCCCGGCGGCGACGCGGGCCCGGAAGTACTCGAAGGTGCGGGCGAGTCCGTCTGTGAAGCTGACCTTGGGCTCCCAGCCCAGGATGGTTCTCGCGCGGGTGATGTCGGGCTTGCGCTTGGTGGGGTCGTTGACCGGGAGGTCCTCGAAGACAAGCTCCGCCTCGCCGCCGACGGCGCGGATCATCGCCTCGGCGAGCTCCTTGATCGTGCGCTCTTCGGGGTTGCCGATGTTGAAGGGCACGTGGTCGTCTGCGCCGAGCACGCGCGTGATGCCGTCGACGGTGTCGTCGACGTAGCAGAAGGAGCGCGTCTGGCTGCCGTCGCCGTAGATCGTCAGCGGCTCGCCGCGGAGCAGCTGGCCCGCGAAGTTGGGCACGGCGCGGCCGTCGTCGAGGCGCATGCGGGGCCCGTAGGTGTTGAAGATCCTGACGATGCGGGTGTCGAGCCCGTGGGCGCGGCGGTAGGCCATGGTGATGGCCTCGGCGAAGCGCTTGGCCTCGTCGTAGACGCAGCGCGGCCCGATGGGGTTGACGTTGCCCCAGTAGCTCTCCCGCTGGGGGTGCTCGAGGGGGTCGCCGTAGACCTCGCTCGTGCTCGCGAGCAGGAAGCGCGCTCCCTTCGCCTTGGCGAGGCCGAGGGCCTTGTGGGTGCCGAGGGAGCCGACCTTCATCGTCTGGATCGGCGCCTTCAGGTAGTCGGGCGGGCTCGCCGGGGAGGCGAAGTGGAGCACGGCGTCCACCTCACCGGCGACGTAGATGAACTCGGTCACGTCGTGCTCGACGAAGGAGAAACGCTCGTGCCCGAAGAGCCCCGCGAGGTTGTCGGGCGTGCCGGTGATGAAGTTGTCCATCCCGACGACGCGCCAGCCGTCCTCGATGAAGCGCTCGCAGAGGTGCGAGCCCAGGAAGCCCGCGGCTCCGGTGATGACGGCAGTTCGCATCGTTTTGGTGCTCCGTGACGGTGGCGGGCGCGGAAACTACCGACGCCGCGGGGGCAGGTCAATGGGGGCCGGGGGCGGCAACCTGGGGCCGCGGGTTCGGGCCGAGGCCGCCGACGCGCTTGCCCTCGACGTAGACCTCCTCGGGGCGAGCGCTGAAGGTCGCCATGGGGTCGTGGTCCCAGATGACGAGGTCGGCGTCCTTGCCCTCTTCGAGGGAGCCGACGCGGTCCTCGACGCCCAGCACGCGGGCGGCCTCGATGGTGGCGGCGCGCAGGGCCTGCTCCGCCGGGACCCCGACGAAGACGGCGTGGGCGGCGAGGTGGGGCAGCTCGTCGACGTGAAGAGCGCTCTCGGTGCTCAGGCTCAGGGGCACTCCGGCGCGGACGAGGAGCGCGGGCGCGTCGTCGCTGCCGTGCTCGAGCTCGGGGCGCGAGGGTTGGAAGCGCACGGGCGCGAAGATCACCGGGACCCGATCCTGGGAGAGGCGCTCCGAGAGGCCCGCGGCGGCGGCCGCTCCCACGAGGACCGGCCTGAGCTTGTAGCTCCGGGCCAGGCGCAGGGCGGCCTCGACGTCGCTCTGGCGGTAGGCGCGCAGCAGCACCTCGCGCTCGCCGGCCATGGCCTCGGCGAGGGCCTCGAGGGCGCGGTTGGGCGTCGGGCCGGGCCAGCGATCCTTGGCCTTCTTGTTCCTCTTCGCGGCGAGGGATTTCCTTTGGGCGTAGCGCTTCGCCTTCTCCAGCTCGCGCCGGAGGACGGCGAGGGTGCCCATGCGCGTCGCCGGAGCTGCCTTGGGGCCCTTGAAGCCCCGGGCCGCTTCTCCGAGCACGAAGAGCAGGCCCGCGGGGCGGCGCATCACGATCTCTCTCGGGCTCCCGGGGAGGGTCTTGATCACGATCCCCGACCCCGCCACGGGGGCTCCCGACGCCGGGAACACCCCCACGGTCGTCACGCCGCCGTCGCGGGCGCGCTTCATGGCGGGCACGTCGGGATCGAGGGCGTCGAGGGGGTCGACGTCGGCCTGGAGGATCTCGGTGTTCTCCGCCGCGTCGTTGGTCCCCCGGTCCAGCGCGACGCGCACGAGGCCGAGGTGCGTGAAGGGGTCCACGAAGCCCGGGGTAACGTGCTTGCCCGCGAGGTCCAGGACCTGAGCTCCGGCGGGCGCGGGCCTGCGACGGCCCAGGTAGGTGATCTTGGAGCCGCGGATCTCCACCTGTCCGTCCTCCACGGTCGCCGGATCGGCGGCCGTGTGGAGGGTCGCCCCGCGCAGCACCAGGTCGGCGGCCCCGGCGGGTGCCGCCCAGGAGAGCAGGGCGAGCAGGGCGCACAGGCAGCACAACGAGGCGACGGCGGCGCGAGCGCTCATCTCAGGCTCCCCTTGTCCCGGTCGTAAACCAGGCGCCCGTCGATCCAGACCTGCTCGACGTGCCCGCGGGTGGTGAAGGGGTCGTGCGACCAGACGACCAGGTCGGCGTCCTTCCCGGCCTCGAGGCTGCCGAGGCGCTTGTCCAGGCCCAGGATCCACGCCGGGTTCAGGGTGACGGCCCGCCACGCCTCCTCGCGGGTGAGCCCGTAGCGCCGCGCCTTCGCGGCCTCGTGCACGTACCAGCGCTGGTCGATGACCGGGTGGTCGGTGTGCAGGGCGGTCCGGACGCCGGCGTCGAAGAGGACGCGCGCGGCGTCGAGGCGCGCGCCGGTCATCTCCCACTTGAAGGCGTAGAGCTCGTTGAAGACCGCCACGCCGATGCCCCGGCGCGCCAGCTCGTCGGCGAGGCGCCAGGACTCGAGGGCGTGCTGGATGCTGCGCGGCTTGATGCCGAACTCGTCGAAGACGCGGAGCAGGGAGAGGATGTCGTTGCGCGTGTAGCAGTGCACGTGGGCGAAGATCTTCCCATCGAGCAGCTCGACGAGGGCCTCCTTGGCCAGGTCTCTGGCCGGGGCCGCGGGCTCTCCCCTGTCCTTGGGGCCCTTGCCCGCCTCCCATCGGGCCTTCCTCCGCGCGTATCGCTCCTGCTTCGCCTTGTAGGCCCTGGCCTCCACGAGCGCTCGCCGCAGGACCGCGGCTATGCCCATGCGGGTCGAGGGCAGGCGTTTTCTGCTCCCGTAGATGCGCTTGGGGTTCTCACCGAAGGCCAGCTTCATGCCCGGCGGGGCTCCCTCGAGGCGCATGGCTTCTACGCTGCGACCCCGGATCTTGAGCACGGCGGAGCGGCCTCCCACGACGTTGGCGCTCCCGGTCAGGACCTGCACCGTGGTGACGCCGCCCATCAGGGCGCGGTCGAAGCTCGGGTCGTCGGCGTCCACCGAGTCCTCGGCGTGGATGTCGGGTGTGACGGGATCGGTGGACTCGTTGCCGTCGGCGTTGGCCGGGTTTCGCGGCTGGGGGAAGACGCCGAGGTGGCTGTGAGTGTCCACGAGGCCCGGAGAGATCCAGCGCCCTTGAAGGTCCACCACGCGCGCCCCGGCAGGCTCGCCGCGTCCCGGGCCCACCGCGGCTATGCGCCCGCCCGAGACGAGCACGTGCCCCGCCTCCACCTCGGGCCCGGAGACGGGGATCAAGTGGGCGTTGGTGAAGAGCAGGTCCGCGGCCGCGGCCGGTGAGGGCGAGAGCAGCAGCAGCAGCGCGGCGATCCTGGCGCCCGCCGCGCTCACGCCGGTCGCTCCTCGGCCTCGCGGGCGCGGCCCAGCTGCCCGCACGCGGCCCCTATGTCCAGGCCCCTGCCGGCGCGGACGCTAGTGGCGATGTTCGAGGCGAGGAGGCGCTCCTGGAAGGCGGCCACGGTCTCGTCGTCGGGCCTGCGGAAGTCGCTCCCCTCGAAGGGGTTGAAGGGGATGAGGTTCACCTTCACGCGCAGGCCGTCAGCGAAGCGCACGAGGCGGCGGGCGTCTGCGAGGCTGTCGTTGAAGCCCCGGAGCATCACGTACTCGAGGGTTATGCGGCGGCGCTGGGGCAGGGGGAAGGCCTTGAGGGCGTCCTTGAGCTCCCCGAGCGACCACCTGCGGGCCGCGGGCATGATCCGCGAGCGCTGCTCGTCGGTGGTGCCGTTGAGGCTCAGGGCCAGGTTCACGGGCACCGCCCGGCCGAGGTCGGCGATCCTGTCGGCGATGCCCACCGTCGAGACCGTGATGCGGCGGCCGGAGAGGTCCATGCCCTTGGCGTCGGTCAGGATGCGGCAGGCCCTCACGACCTCGTCGAAGTTGTCGAGGGGCTCGCCCATGCCCATGAAGACGTAGTTGCGGACGGGGGGGCCGCCCGCCGCGGCGTCGATGCCCGCGCGCACCTCCTGCACGATCTCGTCGGCCATGAGGTGGCGCTTCAGGCCCATCTTGCCCGTCAGGCAGAATGCGCAGGCGAGGCGACAGCCGACCTGGGTCGAGAGGCACTGGGTCAGCCACTCTCCCATGGGGATGAGCACCGTCTCGACGAGGTGGTCGTCGTGGGAGCGGAGCAGGAGCTTCCTCGTGCCGTCGCCGGACTCGAGCACGTCGGCGACCTCGAGGGCGGGCCGGCGCTCGGCCCCGAGGCGCTCACGGAGCCCGGCGGGGAGGTTGCGCATGCCCTCGGGATCGGTAACGCCCTTCTTGTGCATCCAGCCGAAGACCTGGTCGCCGCGGTAGGCCTCGAAGCCCTGGTCCTGCACCCACGCGCGCAGCTCGTCTCTGGGGAGGCCCGCTGGGCTCTGCTGCAAGCGCAGGCGGCCGATCTTGCGCTCGTCGTCTCTGGTGTCGGCAGGCATGGGGGCCTCATAGCAGCCTTCACGGCGCGAGTCCCGGAGACGGCTGCTCGAGGTCGGTTTCGGCCTGCCTCCGTGCTAGAAGGAGGCATGGACACCGCCCACCTCAAGATACTGCTCGTCGACGACAACGAGGACGCCTACGTGCTCACGCGTGCGCTCTTGCGGAGCATCCAGAGCGGGCCCGGGGACCTGGACTGGGAGAGCTCCTACGAGGCGGGGCTCGAGCGTGTGCTCGGCGGGGAGCACGACGCCGTCCTGGTCGACTACCGCCTCGGCGGCAAGGCCGGGACCGCGCTCATCCGTGAGGCCATCGTCCGGGGCTGCACGACGCCGATGATCATGGTCACCGGCGAGGTCGGGCGGGACGTCGACCTCGAGGCCATGGAGGCCGGCGCCGCGGACTACCTGGTCAAGGGCAGGTTCGACGGCTACACCCTGGAGCGATCCCTGCGCTACGCCATCCAGCGCAGGCAGCGCAAAGCCCTCGAGGAGCAGATCCGCGGGGGACACCAGATGAACGCGGTCGGGAGGCTGGCGGCGGGCCTCTCGGGCGAGCTCAACGACCTCGCCGCCACGATCAGCGGCCACGCGGAGATGTTGCTCCGCTACTTCGGGCCCGAGGAGGACGTGCGGGAGGACGCCGTCGCCATCCACCTCGCCTCGACGCGGCTCGCGGAGCTGACCGAGCAGCTCCTCGCCTTCGCGCGGAGCGACGAGGGCACCTACGCCGCCATCGACCTGAACGACGTGGTGACCGGGCTCGCAGAGCACGTGGCTCACACCCTCAAGAAGGGTGTCCGGCTGAAGCTCAGCAGGGCCGAGGACCTCGACACCGTCATGGGCGACGCCCAGCAGCTCGACCGGGTGATCCGCGCGCTCATCACCAACGCGGAGGAGGCCACCCGCGGGCGCGCCCGCATCACCCTGAGCACGGAGAACGTGGTGCTCCAGGAGACGCTGGTCGCCACGAACACGACCGCTGCCGCGGGCCCCTACGTCGCGCTCACGGTGCGGGACGAAGGCGAAGGCATGAGCGCGGCCACGCGCCGGCAGATCTTCGAGCCCTTCTTCACCACCCGCGAGATGGGCAGGGGCATGGGGCTGTCCTTCGTCTTTGGGGCGGTGGCCGGCTGCGGAGGGCACATCGAGGTCCGCTCCGTCCTCGGCGAGGGGACCTCGGTCAGGCTGCTCTTCCCCTCCGCCGCCGAGCGCTCCCGCGTCGACCTGTCCGTCATCGACGATGACGCGCCGCCCTCCGAGCCCGGCGAGATCGTGGTCCTCGTGGTGCAGAGCCAGCCGCGCCTGAGGGGGTTCCTGCTCCGCGCCCTCCGCGACCACGGCTACGCTGTCCTGACGGCTCCGGACGGGCGCACGGCGCTCGAGACCGTGAGCACTCACCCAGGGACCATCAGCGCCGTCGTCGCGGACCTCGCCCTCGACGACATGGACGGCTGGAAGCTCTCCCACGACCTCAGGAGCTCTCACGAGGACATGCCGATCCTGCTGCTCTGCAGCCCGGAGCGCGCCGCGGAGATCACGTTGACGGCGGCACGGCGCAACGTGGTCACCATGAGGAAGCCCTTCCGCGTGGACGCCTTCTTGGAGACGATCGAGGCCCTGATGAAACCCGTCAGCGGCGGGCTGCACCTACGAGACGAGTGATCTCGGCGACGACCTGCTCGGCCGCGGGGGCGAGGGTGAGATCCAGGTGGCCGGCCCCGCGCACGCACACCCAGCGGACCGAGCGGCCCTTCACCGCCTCGTAGGCGGGGCGCGTGCTGTTGCGGCCCGCGAGGGGATCGTCGGTGCCGTAGACGAGGAGGGCCGGCACCTCGGTCTCGGCGAGGGCGTCGCCGAAGTCGTCGCCGCTCTCGGAGCAGCCGGCCGGCTCCCCGCGGGTCCAGCGGGCGAAGGTGCTCAGGACCGCCGCGGGCTCGTTGTCCTCGCCGACCTCGAGCATGCGCAGGGCCTCCTCGTGGCTGCCGACCCCCCGCCCGAAGAGGCGCAGCCCCGGCGGGAGCATGCGGCCCACAGCGGGGTGGGGCGCCAGCATGGCGCGGTAGAGGCCGCCGATGATGAGCTCGAAGGGCACGACGTCGGGCATCTTCTGTCGCTTGCGCTTCCTCGCAGCGGCTCCGCGGCCCCCTCGTCGCAAGGCCCGGCGTAACCTGAACAGGGAGCGGACGGCGGTGCCGACGGTCGCGTGGCTGAGCGGGTGGAGCACCGGCTCCACGTGGGCCAGGGCTCGCCAGAGCAGACCATCCGAGGCGACCCGCAGAGGGCTCCCGAGGGTCGCGAGGCAGAGCAGGTCGTCTCGTTTCCCCGCGAGGCCGTAGCCGATGATCCCGCCCATGGAGTGGCCGCAGTAGGCGATCCTCTCTCGCCCGGTGCGCTCCTTGACGGCGTCGATGGCGGCGGGCACGTCGCGCAGGTAGTAGGCGCTGAAGTCCCAGCCGTAGAGCCAGTCCTCCGGCAGCTGACGCACGCCTGCCCGCGCCTTCTCCTTCTGCAGGGCGATGCTGCTGCGGCCGTGGCCGCGCAGCTCCAGGATGTGGCAGTCGGCGCCCTCGGCGGCCAGCAGATCCACGAAGCTCCCGGTCGTGTAGACGTGGCGGTTCTGGCTGAGCCCGTGGACCAGGAGCACCGGGACGCCACCGAGCGCTGAGTTGGAGTCCGCCTCCGCCGCCCGGGTGCGGTCGATGACCAGGGTCCAGCCGTCTGGCGTGACTACCTCGTAGGTCTCGTGCAGGAGCCGGCCGTGGCCGACGCTCACCAGAGGGTCTTCACGCCGTCGAAGGCGCGCATCTGCCCGTCGGTGGTCACCAGCGTCGCGGCTCGCTCGACCGAGGACGCCGCTATCAGGCGGTCGGCCGAGTCGCCGGTGAAGCCCCCCTTGGCGAGCTCGGCTGCAGTCAGCGCGATCTCCGGGGTCACCGGCACCACCTCGACGCGCTCCCTCGCGAGGGCCTGCTGCATCCACACTCGAAGAGGCCGATCGAGGGAGATCCGCCCCTCGACGACCTTGCTCGCCAGCTCCAAGCAGCTCGCGCTGCTGATGCCGATCCTGCGAGCTCCTTCGAGGGCCTCCCTGGCCGGCTCGGATAGCCGCTCGGGCTCGCTCAGCCACCAGATCCACGCGTGGGTGTCGAGGAGGATCACCCTTCGGCTCCGAGCGCGTCCTCGACCGGGGCGAGGAGATCCTCGTCGTGCTCGTAGCGCACGCTGCCGAGCAGCGACGCCGGCTCCTGGTCCGCGAGGGGCGCCACGCGGGCGACCGGCGTGCCGCGCTTGGTGACCAGGACCTCCACGCCGCTGCCGGCCACCTCGTCGAGCACACGCAGGCAGCGCGCCTTGAGGTCGCTCGCGGACATCGTTCGTCGTGGTGGGGCCATGGGGAACCTCGATGAGCCTGATCCTCCATAACAGGCCAGATGACCATAGTCAAATGACCAGTTAGCCGGAGCGAGGGCCGCTTGCGGCTAGTCGGTCCGGTGGTAGAAGGGGCACCCATGACTGACAGGGACCTGAGCTTCCGGCTCCTAGACCGAAAGAGCCTGGCGACCTACCGCATCTTCCGGCTCGGCATGGACCTGCGGCGTCACCCTCAAGGCGGCGGCATCCACCCCTTCGTCGTCCTCGACTGCCCCGACTGGGTAAACGTCATCGCGCGCGACGAGGACGGGCGCTACGTCTTCGTGAGGCAGTGGAGGGCCGGGCTCGACGAGGTCACCTGGGAGATCCCGGGCGGCCTCGGGCGCCGCGGAGAGGACCCGCTCAGCGCTGGGTTGCGAGAGCTGCGCGAGGAGACTGGTTATGCCGGCGGGGAGGCGCGCGTGGTCGGCGTCGTGACCCCGAACCCCGCGTTTCAGACCAACCGCTGCGCGACGGTGCTCGTCGAAGGGTGCCGGGTGGTCGGGCCGCCCGAGCCGGACGCGGGGGAGGTGATCGAGGTACACCTCATCGACGAAGAGGAGGTCAGGGCGATGCTGGCCGACGGCCGCATCCACCACTCCCTGGTAGTCGCTGCCTTCGCGCACCTCTGGCTCGCCCGGACGGAGCGCCGGTGAGCCCGACCACCGTCCAGCGCGTCGCCGCGCCCATCACCTCCCCGTGGACCTCCGCGACCTTCGCGGCGCTCTTCGGCGCCCTGGCCGCGGCCACGGTGGCGCCGATCTGGCTGGTCGAGTGGCTCCCCATGACCGACCTCGGCGGGCACATCGAGCTCATGGACGTGGCGGCCCGCTACGAGGACCCGGGCACGCTCTACTCGGAGATCTACAGGCTCCCGAGGGGCTTCGAGCCGAACACCGTGGCGACCTACCTCGCCCGCCTGCTCGGCCCGCTCGTCGGCGTCGCCGTCGTCGTCAAGCTGCAGCTCAGCCTCTACGCGGTGGGCCTGCCGCTCTCGATGCTGGCCATGTGCGCCGCCTTCGGCCGGCCGATCTGGCTCTCCCTGCTCTCATTCCTGCTCGTCTACAACGCTATCGCGGCCTACGGCTTCCTGAACTTCCTGCTCGCCATCCCGCTCCTCTTCTTCTCGGTGGCCGTGGCGCGGCGCCTCGGCGAGAGGGGCGGGCTCGGCTGGGCGCTGCTCCTGGCCCTGTGCCTCCAGCTCACCTACTTCGCCCACGTAATAGCCTTCCTGGTGGCCCTTGCCATGACAGGGGCCGTCCTGTTTTGCTTCGTGCCTTCGCTCCGGACGGCATGGAGAGCGTTCGTCCCGGCGCTCTCCATGGGGCCCTTCGTCATCTGGTTTCACACGAAGTTCGTCGCCCTCGAGGCGACCCACGGGGGGCGCAGGTTCAAGCCCGCTGCAAAAGGCTTCGGGGCCAAGCGCGCCGATCTCGAGCTCCTCGTCGAGCAGATAAACGACTACGGGCTCAACTACTTCAGCGCTCACATGGACGAGCTGGTCTTCATCCTGCTCGCGCTGGTCTGGCTGGTGCTCATGGCACAGGCGAGGGCGCCGTCCGCGCCGGTGCGGGCCTTCCGCCGGGGGCTGCGGGAGCCCTTCAGGCGCTACGCCCTCGAGTGCCTGACCCTCTGCGTGATCGTGGGCTACTTCGCCTTGCCCTCGCACATCGAGCAGGTCGCGGTCATCACCGAGCGCAACGTCATCCTCTTCTTGCTGCTGCTGACCCTGTGGCCGAGGGTGAGCTTCTCCGCCACGGGCCCCAGGCTCGCCATGCTGGTCGCCGTCTGCGCCGGCCTGGCCTATCCCGTATGGGTCGCCGCCCGCTTCCTGGAGTTCGAGCAGAAGGAGGCCAGACCCCTCGCCTCGGCGCTGGAGAAGCTCAAGCCCAAAACGCGGCTCAGCTACGTCATCACTCACAGCGACGGCCCGGTCGCCAACTTCTCGGCGCTGCGCCACCTGCCCAAAGCGATGCACGCTCTCTACAACGGCGGCGTCACCGACGACAGCTTCGCGCTCCGGCCGAGCACCCCTATCCAGTACAAGGAGGGCAAGGAGCCGACGCGCCCCTATGCCCGCTTCTGGTTGAGGCAGGCGGCGTATCGGAAGAACGACTACGTGGTCTACCGCTCCAAGACCCCCGCGCCCCAGTCGAGCATCAAGGGCTTCGCGAGGCTGCTTTCCCACCACGGCTCCTGGTACGTCTACGAGATCCTGCCCGACACCTCCCACGGCCCCCGCCTGGTGAGCTCACCCGGCAAGGGAGGGGCCCCCGTCGAGCACGACTGCCCCAAGGGCGCGGCCCTGACGAGCCTGGCCACGAGGGAGACCGACGTGATGAAGTCGGTCAGCCCGGTGTGCAAGGCTCCCCAGGTCAAGGAGGATCACAGCATCATCTGGAGCCGCATCGGCCAGTCGCCGGTGCTCGGCGGCAAGGGGGTGGGCGGCCGGGCGCGCAACCTGAGGTGCAAGGCCTCGGGCGTCGTGGTCGGCCTCCACGGGACGCGCGGGCGCTACGTCTCGAGCGTCGGCCTCTGGTGCGCGCAGGTGGAGGTCAGCGGTACGCGGCTCAAGCTGGGCGCCCCCTACAAGATCGACCCGGTCGGCCCCGTGGCGAAGACCCCCTTCGACCTGCTCTGCCCCACTAACCAGGTCGCGGGCGGCTTCCACGGCCGGGGCGGCGTCGTCCTCGACTCCGTCGGGCTCTGCTGCGCTCCCCTCGCCCGGGTGCTCACCGCCGCGGTCCCCGTCCCCAAGCCCAAGGTCGCCCCGCCCGTGTCGCCGGCCCCGGGAAAGGCAGGCCCGGCCGCGAGGCGCAAGGGCACCAAGGGGAAGCGCATCGGCCCCGCCAAGATACCCCGCAAGGGCGTGCACAAGGTGGCGCCGAAGCCGCCGGTGAAGATCCTCGAGCCGGCTCCACCCGCGCCCCTCGAGGTGACACCACCGGCGCCCGCAGAGAAGCAGCCCCCGGCGCCGGCAAAGCCCGTGCCGCCACCGCCCGCCAAGGTCTCCCCGGCAGAGGGAGAGCCCCCCAAGGATGTCGAGCCCGCTCTCGACTTCAAGCTGCTCAAGCAGCTTCTCCCCGGCGCGCGTGAGCTCTTCAAGGGTGGCGGGAGAAAGGGAGAGGGGGAGAAGAAGGCAAAGGAGAGGGAGCGTTGAGGCGCCGACTGAGCTCGGCCGGGGCAGCTTCGTTGCTCTCGATGCTGTTGCTCGGGCAGGGGTGCGCGACCGTTCACTTCCAGGGCCGGAGGGTGGTCGAGACGGAGGTGCTTCGCTCGAGCGCCGAAGGAGCCCGCTTCGTGGGAGATCCCAGGTCCTCGGTGTCCGTTGCGCCGGGCGCTCAGCAGCCGAAGTCCCTGCGGCTCGAGCTCAGCGTGACCAGGCCTTGTGAGATCGTCTACAGCCAGACCGTCCGCGAGACGGTCGCGGACCAGAACGAGCTCCGAGGCGGCTGGGCCGAGGGAGGCACGGTCGCGGCCCTCGCTGTGCTCACCGCGGTTGCCTTGGCCGTGGGCGATCCGGAGCCCTCTCCCGGTGAGGACGACAAAGGCGAGGGCGCTGCCCGGAGGTTCGCCATCGCCGCCGGCATCGGCGCCGCCATTCCGCTTGGCTACCTCGGGGTGCAGGGCATCCGGGCGATCGACTGGGAGGAGACGCAGACGGCGGACCGAAGGCTGACCGAGAGGCAGGAGTGCGACGGCCTTCCGGATGTCGCGGAGCTTCGCGTCGAGTGGAGCCCGGGCGCCGTGGTGTCGGTGCCCGTCACCCCCGGGGGCGTCGTCGAGATGCCGCTCCCCCCTCCAGAATCCCTCATCCCTTCCCCTGCGGACAGCCGACCGATCGCGGGGACCGAGCCACGAGCGTGGGTCGAAACGCGTTCCGACCGGAAGATGTACGAGGCGCGCCTTCCGGATGCCGCCGCGATGCCCGGCGTCGCCGATCTCTACCGCGAAGCCGCCAAGCTGCAGGACAGGGCCGTGACCGCCGCCTTCGAGCGGTGGAAGGCGGGCAAGGGCCCTGTGCTTGCGCGCCAGAGTGCGGTGGCAGAGGCGCTCCTCGTGCGCCGCGTCACCCTCGGCGCTCGATACGAGAAGCTCACGGGAGGGACATGGCGGCTAAGCGCGGTGCGGGCGGTGAAGGCGCTGGCCGAGGACTACGATCCTCTCCTCGCAGATCTGTCGAGGCTCCTATCCGAGCTGTCTGCGATCCAGGACTACCCGCTACATCGCTTCCTCCACCTACCCGAGGAGCTCGGCGTTCTCTCCGAGGTAGAGCGTCTGCTCGAAGACGACAGATCCCGGCAGCAGCGCTTGCGCAGCATCGTCAAGTTCTGGCGCGTTGCCTCGGCAGATGTCGCGAGATGTGGGGAGGTCGAGGACAGGGCCGCGGCGGAAGGGCTCGCCGAGGCGCTGGGACGATTCCTGGACTACGCCGACTTGCCCACGCTTCGTGACCAGCTTCTGGCCGCCATTGACGTCGCGGCCCGGTGTCGGACCGTGCGTGCCGTGTCAGTGTTGGCGGAGGCGACAGCCAAGCTCGCCGTCACCAAGCAGGCATCCACCGTTGCCTGCGAATCGTCGCACCCTAC
>CAZQPP010000063.1:19729-23293 GCA_964594295.1 uncultured Myxococcales bacterium
GGTTGCGACGGCCGAAGCGTGCGCCGTAGCCATGCACAGCACGTTACTCGTTGCCAATTCTCGTGTGGCAATGTCGGAGCAGCCGCTGTCCGTTCTCCTGGGTGTCCTGCGTGACCCTTCTGCTCCGAGCGGAGTCAAGGCCGGCATCCGCAAGATGATCACACACGCTGACTATGGTGAGGCCGATCCATCGGTGGTCGCAGACTACCTGCGCTCGTTGGAGCGCTGATCGCAGCCTACGCGAAGTGGTCGTATCCCTCCGGCAGCGGCCCCGGCTCACCGTCCTCGCCCAGCAGCACGAGCCCCTCGGCCGCCGGCAGGACCTCGCCGATGACGCTCAGGTCGACGCCCTCGGCCTCGAGCGCCGGGAGGTCGTCGGGGGCCAGGGTGAAGAGGAGCTCGAAGTCCTCCCCGCCGGACAGCGCGCAGGCCGCGGCGGTCGTTCGGAGCGCCTTCGCCGCGGCCGCCGTCTCAGGGTGGATGGGCAGCTGCCTCGAGTCCACGCGGGCCCCGACCACGCTGCGCGCCGCGATGTGCCGGATCTCGGAGGCGACGCCGTCGCTGACGTCGATCATGGCGTGGGCGACCCCGGCGACCGCGTCGGACACGTCCAGGCGGCAGCGGGGCTCCAGGTGGCGGGCGAGCACGTGGCCGACGGGGCGGAGTCCCTGGCGGAAGGTGAGGTAGCCGGCGTTGGAGGCCCCCACGTCTCCGGTCACGGCGATGAGGTCGCCGGGCACGGCCCCGGAGCGGCGGACCGGGTTGGTGGTGACCCCTGACATGGTCGCGCTGACCATCATCACGGCGCCGCGGGTGGTGTCTCCGCCGAGCAGGGTGATGCGGTGCTCCTCGCAGCCCTCGAGGATTCCAGCGTAGAGCTCCTTGGCGAAGTCGACGTCGAGGCCCTCCCGCAGCACCAGGTTGAGCAGCAGGTACTGGGGCCTGGCGCCCATGGCGGCGACGTCGCTGGCGTTCACCTCGATGGTCTTGCGCCCGATCTGCTTCGGCGTGGACCACGTGCAATTGAAGTGGTCTCCCTCGACGAGCACGTCAGTCGTGAGCACGGCGAAGCGCTCTGCGTCAGCGCGCACGATGGCGGCGTCGTCACCGACGGTCAGCTCGGCGCGGTGGTAGTTGCGGAAGCCGCTGGTGATGGTCTCGATGAGCTTGTGCTCGCCGCCGAGGTCTTTGATGTTCACGGGCGGAGCCCTCCTACTTGGCGTGCCAGGACCCTCACCCCGCGCGCCGGGACCTCGAAGTCCGGCTCCATGTTGACGCTCTCCCCGGTGAGCATGTCCTCGTAGGGACCGGTCGGCAGGGAGGAGTTGTCGGAGGCGTTGTAGTCGACACGGGCACGCGAGGTCTTGCGGTTGATGGCGACGACGGCGGCGCCGGGCATCCCTGTCTCGTCACCGTAGTAGAGCATCGGCATGTCTGGCTGGGCGTGAAGGCGACCATGGCGCCCCATCTTACGTGCTTCGCCCCCGCGCGGCGAAGCGGGTCGCGGGCTCGCGCTCGGGGCCTGCTTTGTCGCCCACGAGAGCCTCTGCTATCCACGCTGGACGACTCGACCAGCGAAGACGGCGCGAGCACCAGCTCCCGGAGGGGAGGGCCGCCGCCAAAGGAGCTCCACGATGAGACGCCTCTCCCTCTTGACCGCCGCGACCGTGTGTGCCGCGGGCTTGCTCCTGACCGCCGCCCACGCGATGGCCCGGCCCCCGGCGCCGCCGGCGGGTCTGAAGGCCTCGGGCGCCGTGCGCTGTGGGGGGCATGCGGACAAGACGGTAGCCAAGCGCTACATCAAGGCTGCCGGCGACGCCGTCGTGGCGGACGGCAACTGCGACCTGACCATCCGCGACAGCTACGTCGAGGCCGGCAAGCGCGGTGTCGCCGCCTCCGGCAACAGCGACGTCAAGCTGGTCAACTGCACGGTTGTCGCTCCGAAAGCCGCCGTCGCGGCATCCGGCAACTCCAATGTCTCCGCGAAGGGCAGCAGGTTCTTCGGCGCCATCAAGAAGCGCGGCAACGCGGACTTCGAGGACAACGGCGGCAACAAGTTCAAGAAGTACGCGGCTCCTCGGGGGGGCGGCTCCGGAGGCGGGGGCGCGGAGGCGCCGTCGGGCCTCAAGCCGGCCAAGCCCATCAAGTGCACCGGGACGCAGCGCATCACCTTGAAGAGCCGCTCCATCAAGGCCAGGGGCACCGCGATCAAGCTGGTCGGCACCTGCTCGTTGACTCTTGTCGGCTGTCACATCGAGAGCGGCAGCGTGGCCATCGAGCAGATGGGCACCGGCGACGTGGTCATGCGAGACAGCACCATCATCGGGCGGAAGGCGGCCGTGTCGCTCATGGGGACCGGGAACATACGCGCCAAGGGCTGCACCATCGTCGGCGCCGTCAAGAAGACCGGCACGGGCCGCTTCATCGACGAGGGCGGCAACACGCGCAAGAAGCGCTGAGCCAGGGGGCGCGCGGGACGCGTCGACACCAGGTAGATCACCCGCCTCCTCGCTGGCACAGTCCCGTCAGCTCGGGGGCGAGGAGGTCGACATGCGCAGCGTCCCCCTTGTTCTTGCGCTCATGGCGCTCTTCTCCGCCAGCGACGGGGAGACGACAATCGACCGTCCGTGCCTCGAGACCTCGTCCTGCGAGGACCTGCCGGAGCGGGTGCGGGTGGGGCTGCCGGAGCGGGAGTGAGGCCTCAGAAGGGCTGACCGATGGCAGCGCACAAGAAGCCCATGTAGCCGGACGCGCGACCGAAACGCTCCGCGACGAGCTCGACGAAGCCGGGACCCATGACCTCTCCCGGCTCGAGGCGGGACATCGAGATGAAGTCCTTGCGCTTCAGCTCGTCGACGGCCGGGTGGTCGGGCGCGAAGCCCTTTGGAGCGCGCTTCAGGCTCTCCCCGCCCGGCTCCCAGGTGTCCCGGAAGCCCGGCTCCTCGAGCACGGCCTGCCAGCTCTCCGGCTTGTCGGCGATGGCCTCGCGGATGCCCCTGAGGGTCGGCGAGTCGGGACGCCAGGAGCCCACCCCGAGCCAGCACTCCGCGGGCATGATGTGGACGTAGAGGCCGGGCGCGTGCACGTCCTTGCCGGCCGTGTGCCTGAACTGGATGCCGACGTTCGTCTTGTATGGGGTCTTGTCCTTCGAGAAGCGCGTGTCCCGGTAGATCCGCATCAGAGAGCCCCCCACCTTTCGGTCGTCGGACAGGAGATGGGGCGAGATCTCCAAGACCTTCGGAGCCATGGCGCGGACGAAGGCCCTCGCGGGCTCTCGCACGTCCGCCTCGTAGCGGGCCTTGTTGGCGTTGAACCAGTCCCTGTTGTTGTTCTGCTCGAGGTCGCAGAGGAACTCGAAGAGCTGGGGGCCGAAGCTCTCGAAGGTCATCCGGGCAACTCCTGACGGGGTGGGAGGGCCTGCGCGCGGGTGCCGGCGGCGCTGCGGGCGCGGGGATCGGAGAAGACCCGTACGCCAGGGTTGATTCCCGGGTCTCGACGCCCTAGGCAGCTCCCGTCCTGAAACTCCCGTTTCAGGACGGGAGCTGTTAGCCGTTAGCTGTTAGC
>CAZQPP010000064.1:0-23203 GCA_964594295.1 uncultured Myxococcales bacterium
GGTAGCAGCCATCGCTCGGCCCTTCGTTCGCCGTGCAGCCACCACAGCCGGCTGCGTCTCGGCAGCTTCGCCCAAGGCAGCTCGGATCACTTATCGGACATTCGCCTTCCGGCTCGGTGCTCTGGCAGCCGCGTATTCGGCGCCGCGCCTCGTCGACGGTCGGCAGGCGCCAGACGACCCGGGCGCCCCCGTGGCTCTCGCAGGTCGCGGTGAGCTGGCCCATGGTTTGCTGTCCGAAGTGCCTCGACCACCAGAGGCCGGTCTCCTCGTCGAGGGCGGCGCCGGATTCGAAGACGGTCCAGCCGCCGGCGCTTGTCCCGCAGCCGAGAATGGGGTCGCAGACCTCGGTGGCGTCCGGCAGGTCGGACGCCGCTATCGCGTCCTCGCCTTCGTCGCCTGTGTCCTCGCCCGCGTCCTCGGCGTCTGCCGCCACGTCGGGCTCTTCCCCGGCGTCTGCGTCTGCCGTCTCCGCGGCGTCGAGGGCGTCGCCAACGTCAGCTGGCGCAGTGGTGTCCTCGACCTCGGTGGCGTCAGAAACGTCTGACGCCGCCCCGGCGTCGCTCACGTCGGCTGGCGGTGTCGTGTCCTCGACCCCGGCGGCGTCACCGATGTCGTCCGGCGATGCGGTGTCTTCGCCCTCTTCGGCGTCTGCCGCATCAGCTGGCGGCGTGGCGTCTTCCACATCCTCGGCGTCGCTGGCATCCTCTGGCGGCGTGGTGTCTTCGATCTCCTCGGCGTCTGCCGCGTCTGCTGGCGGCGTGGTGTCTTCGGCCTCTTCGGCGTCGGGCACGTCGGCCGGCGCCAAGGTGTCCTCGGCCTCGCCCGTGTCGGTGACATCGGCTGGCGGTGCACCCTCGTCCCGCCCCGGGCTGCCGGGATCGGCTTCGCTGGCAAGGTCTTCCTCCGCCGGGCCTTCGTCCGCCGCGTCGACGGGCGCCACCGAGCGGGGGATGTCCGCGGTCTGCAGGTCGGCGATGCTCACGCAGCCCGTCGCCCAGACGAGCAGCAACGTTGCCGGCAGCGCCGCCTTCATCACCAGCTCCATCCGAAGACGACGCCTGATCCGTGGCGGCCGACGGCTCCGGTGGCGGTGACGCCCGCATCCGACGCGGCGTCGGTCAGGAGAAGGATCACGCCGGCGGCGGCCGCGGCGACGCCGACCCCGTAGGCAGCGACAGACCCGGCGCGGCGCCAGCGCGCGCCGTCGGCCGCGTCCTGGTAGCGGGCCACCCTGGAGTCCTGCTCCTCGGCGCTCTCTCCCTCGACGCGCCGGGAGTAGCTCTCGGCGTCACCGGCGGCGTCGAGGGCGGTCACGTGCAGGACCAGCCCGGCGACGACGGCTGCGCCACCGCCTCCCACCAGAGCCCATGGCAGGACAGGGGTCGCGTCATCCACCTCCGCGGCCTCCGTCGTTGCCGGAGCGGGCGGTGTGAGCACCGGCTTCGGCGCCTCGGGTACCTTGCGGGCCAGGGCCACGCGCACCGTCGAGCCTTCTCCGGGCCGCACCTCCAGCAGGATGGTCTGCGTCTCGTGCCCCTCGGCCTCGAGGCGCATCGCGTGCCTGCCCGCGGTGACCCCGACGGTGCGCCCCGCGGGCACCTCCTCGTTCCCGATCCGGGCGGCGGCGGTCGAGGGGCTGACGTCGAGCTGGATCCATCCCATGGGTGGAGCGCAGCGCAAGCTGGTGCGGGTGAGATCCTGCCCCATGCCTGCCCGCTCCTCGGGGGTAGGATCGAGGTCGAGGCCGATCCTCAGCGCGTCGAAGGCTTTGCAGTGACGGCCGAGCTCCTCGAGGATGGCGGCTCGCACTCGCGAGGTGGCGGCGTTCGGCAGCAGGACGTAGGACGCGTTGGCCGCGCCGAGGGCCTGCTCGAGCTTCCCGGCCTCGAAGAGGCGCGCCGTCTCCTCGTAGGCCTGGCGCGCGGCTTCCTCCTGCGCGGCGCCGAGGTGCCTGCGATCCGGCATCGCGCCCACACGTATGGGAGCACCTTCACTGGCGACGGCGTGCGCGGCCTTCATCGTCACGGTCACGCCGAGGACCGCGACGGCCCAGATCATGGCGGACCTCGATGGCATCTGGCCTTCTCGCGACGCGACAGTATAACGCGCTGCCGAGGCCGCCGTCAGCCTTGGCTCGCCAGCCCCAGGGCCTTCAGCCTCCTGTGAGAACGTCCCGTCGCGTTGAGGAGGATCGATGTGTTGAACTCAATCCGGGCGAGAGCTTGGCATTCGGTGGACGATGGACAGCGATGAGACGGGGAGATCTCTGTGGGCTGTTGAGGTGTTCGCGCCAGGGGTGGGTGCCTGGCCGAAGACACCGGGCACGACGCTGCCTGCTGTTGTGAAGACGGCCTGAGGGTGCTGCTCGACCTCCCCATCCTCTTGGGTCTCCCGATCCAGCTCCTCGCCTGGTGCTGGATCTTCTTGCTGCCCGGCCTCGTCGCCGCTGTCTGGGTGCTCCGCGAGCAGCTCACCTCGTGTTTCGCGGGGCAGGTGTTCCCCTAACGAAACGCCGTTGTTTGTCGCTGTGGGCAGGGGCAGGGGCAGGGGCACGGGCACGGTCCAGGAGCCCGTGTGCGCTATGCGCTCCGGGCTCCTAGTGCTCCTCCCACTCCAGGAACGGCTTCTCGATGCCGACCATGGCGTTGACGATGAGCTCGACGAGACCGCCGTAGATGATGCCCGAGCGCTCGAGGCACTTGTAGTACTTCAGGATGTCGCGCATCTGGCCCTTGCAGTTGGAGCAGGGCGCGCACACGTACTTCTGGACCTCGGGGCCGGGCTTGTCGGCGAAGGCGTCGAGGATCTGCTTGAGCTTCTTGCGCCCGTTCACGGCGACGCGCCAGTCGGCGAAGTTGTTGGGGCTCATGACCGCCATGCCGCTGCCGCCGCCGCAGCAGTAGTTGTCCTTGCCGTGGGGCTCCATCTCGCGGAACTGGGGGCAGATGTGGCGGAGGATGCGCCGCTGAGGCTCGATGATGCCCAGGTTCCGCGTGATGTTGCAGGGGTCGTGGAGGGTGACCGGGAAGTCGTTCTGGCTCGGGTCGAGCTCGAGCTTCCCGCTGAAGACTATCTCCTCGAGCAGGGGGAGGCAGCTCTCCCGGTTGACGTTCATGTCGCCGACGAGGACGCGGTCGGCGATGGTCATGGTGGCCTTGTGCTGGTGGCCGCACTCGCCCATGACCATCTTCTTCACGTTGAGCTTCTTCGCCGAGGAGGCGTGCTTCAAGGCGATGCGGGCGAGCTGCACGTCGTCATAGAAGAGGCCGTAGTTCACGCCGTCGTAGGAGGGCTCCTCCGACGACATCGTCCAGTTGATGCCCGCGGCGTTCAAGATGATGGCGAAGGCGGCCGGGTTCTCGGGCCACGCCATGATCTCACCGGCGTTGTGGATGAGCAGGACGTCGGCGTCCTCCTTGTCCCACGGCGTGGTGGCGTCGAAGCCGGACTCGTCGGTGAAGTCCTCGTCGATGAACTCCACGTTGTCCTTGACGACGAGGGGGTTCATGCCCGTCGAGGAGCCCACCTCGAGCTGGAGGACGGTGCCGTCCTGGTGCAGCTCGCGCGGGGCCCAGCCGAGCTCCTGGCTGAAGAGCTTCCTGAGCTCATGGGTGATGAGGCCGTTGTCCACGCCCATCGGGCAGGTCTGGGCACAGCGCCTGCACAGGGTGCAGCGGTAGGCCAGCTCGTAGAGGCGGGAGACCGTGGTGAAGTTGAGGTCGATGTCGCCGTGCTGGAGCTTGGCGAGCCACTCGGGCTTGCCCTTGGCGTACTTGTTGACCAGGCGCCGCCACACCTCGGAGCGGTAGGTTGGCCGGTAGAGCTCGTTCTCGCCGCTCATCTCGTAGACGGGGCAGGCGTCGATGCAGGTCTGGCACTTGGCGCAGTACTCGAGGGAGAGGAAGATTGGCTGGAGGAAGGTCCAGTTGTTCTCCTTGGAGAGGAGCTTCTTCAAGCCGGAGACGAACTTGTCGACGATCTCCTTCTCCGCTGCCGCGTCTTTGGGCACGGGGAGGCTCACCGCGACGACGCCGTCGAGGTTGCAGACCATCTTCTCTTTGGCCTCGGGGGTGATCTCCTTCCAGGGTGGATCCTCGTCGTAGGGAGGCGGCAGGGGGACGAGGTCCGAGAGATCCACCTCTGTGAGCTGCTGGCCTTCGTGCTTCCCGAAGTCTTCGACTTTCAACGGCTTTGGCATCGTCCTACTCCTTCTCCGCGTCCTTGGCCTTCTTGGACATGTCCGCCGTGGCGATGTCGACCCAGTTCTTCTGTCCGTCGGCGCCGACGTGGGGGGCGGCCCAGGCGACGGGCTGCGAGAGCATCGCCTTGACCTCTTCTTGCAGCGCGTCGTTGTCCTTCATCGGCTCGTCGTTCCAGCGGATCTCGTGGTACGTGAAGTACTTGGCGATGAAGTGGGTCATGTGGGTGAAGGGCAGGTAGACCAGGAAGAGGGTCAAGAAGAGGATGTGGGCCGACACGGCCGGGGCCAGCGGCGCCTCCGTGTTGCCGCTGAAGAATGCCTTCACGAAGACCACCATCGAGGCCGGGAACTCGGTCGTGAAGACCGCGGCGAGGCCGGTGACGAAGATCGCCGCCACCGAGGCCAGGTTGATGTACGTCGCCGGGTTGGTGAAGGCGCTGAGCTTGGGGTCGAGCGCCCGCTTGCAGAACAGGCCGAGCGAGCCGATCGTGCCGAGCACGAAGCCGGCGGCAGCGAGCCAGTACGTCAGCTGGTCGAAGAGAGGCACGCCGAGGGTCGCAAGGAGGAGGCAACCGTAGGTGGCGAACACGAGGTACAGGCCGAAGTGGAAGGGGAAGGAGAAGAGCCACAGGCCCGGGTTGTGCTCCCAGACGCCCCTGAGCAGGACGATCTCCTTGAACATGTAGATCGCCTCGTCGGCGACCGACTTCTCCCGAGGTTTGGTCCACCAGTCCACTTCCTCGAGATAGGACCCACCGTAGTGGGCCCTGCCTTTCTCGTGGGGGACCGGAGCAAGCTCCCAGCGCAGGTGGACCGGCATCTTCGCCATGGTCATTGCGCGGCGCGCGATTGCCACGACGAAGAAGATGAGGCCTATGTAACAAAGGACGAGGGTCATCGTTCCTCCTTGTCGAAAACCCTCCCCATGTTCCGTGAAGCTAGGCGGCTTCCTCCCGCACTGTGGTGGCGATCTTGAACAGGACGAGCAGGATTAGCGCACCTACGGCGTAGATGCCAACGGCGATCGTGATCTCCGGGCAGGAGGGCCAGTACTCGTTCACCTTCCCGAGGGGGGAGGGCACGAAGCCGGTGACGACCATGCCCAGGCCCTTCTCGATCCAGATGGAGAGGATCACGGTGCAGGACGCCAGCACCAGCCCGACCGGGCTCGTGCGCCAGCGCGGCACCGCCAGGACGGCGAGCGCGACGATCGCGAGCGCCGCCGAGGTCCACATCCACGGCACGAGCTTGGCGCTCTCTCCCAGGCCGAAGTAGAGGTACTGGAAGTGGTGCAGGTGCTCGGGGATGTCGCTGTAGAGCGCCGTGAAGAGCTCGAGCAGGACGAAGAAGACGTTGGCGGCCATGGCGTAGGCGACTATTACGGAGAGCGTCTTGATCGCCTTCATGCCGGGGTCGAACTTGGTGAAGCGCCGCGTCAGCAGGCAGAGCAGGATGAGCAGGGACGGCCCGGCCGCGAAGGCCGAGGCCAGGAATCGCGGCGCCAGGATGGCGGTCATCCAGAATGGGCGCGCGCCGAGGCCCGAGTACAAGAAGGCCGTCACGGTGTGGATGGAGACAGCCCACGGGATGGACAGGATGATGATGGGCTTGATCCACTTAGGCGGCGCCACACCCTTGTACTCGGCCCCGAAGGTGACCCGCGCGATGAGCACGTTCAAGATGAGGTAGCCCATCACCGAGATCATGTCCCAGAACATGACCGAGTTGGGCGTCGGGTGGAGCATGATGTTCAAGAAGCGCCTCGGCTGCCCGACGTCGACGAAGATGAAGAGCGCGCACATGGTCACGGCCGAGATGGCGAGGAACTCGCCCAGGACCGTGACCTTGCCGAAGGTCTTGTAGTCGTGGAGGTAGTAGGGCAGGACCACCATCACAGCCGAGGCCGCGACCCCGACCAGGAAGGTGAACTGGGCGATGTAGAGGCCCCACGGGACGTCCCGTGACAGGCCGGTGATGCCCATGCCCTCGGTGAACTGGCGCAGGTAGGTGAGCACGCCTGCGAAGATGACGGCCGCCAGGACGCAAAGCAGCGCCCAGTATCGCCGGCTTCCGATCAGTGCCTTCTCGTACATGACGTCCTCAAAGCTCGTAGTAGACCTGCGGGCGGGTGCCGAGGTGTTCCTTGCGGCGCGCCGTCAGGGAGCGGCGCACGAGTTTGGAGACCTCGGACTTGGGGTCCGACAGGTCGCCGAAGACCAGCGCCTCTCCTCCTGCTGCCTTGCAGGCCTCGACGCACTTCGGCATCTGGCCGCGAGCGAGGCGCTCGGCGCAGAAGGTGCACTTCTCGACGACACCCTTGGTGCGCGTCGGGTAGTCGGGCGTGATGTCCTTCAGGAACCTGCGAGGGTCACGCCAGTTGAAGCTGCGTGCGCCGTAGGGGCAGCCGACCACGCAGTAGCGGCAGCCGATGCAGCGGTGCTGGTCCATCATGACGATGCCGTCGTCTGACCTCTTCCAGGTGGCCCCGGTCGGGCAGACACGCACGCAGGGCGGGTTGTCGCAGTGGTTGCAGAGCACCATGACCGGCCGCTCGAGCAGGCCTTCGTGGGTGTGCTCGTGCACGCGATCGTGGAAGACGTCCTTGAGGGGCTCCTCCCAGATCCACTTGATCTCTTCTTTGGCGCCCTCGATCTGCGGCACGTTGTGAATCTCGTGGCAGGCCTCTGCGCAGGCGTTGCAGCCCCCGCGCGCCTTGCGCCCGGCGCATCGCTGCGAGTTGATGACCATGGCCCAGCGCTTGCCGGTAGGAGCGCTCTTCGAAGAGCCGGACACCGCCTGGGCCGACGTCGTGACGAGTCGCAGGCCGCCGCCAAGCCCAAGGGCGACGAGCCCGCCGGCTTTCAGAAACTTCCTCCTGCTCGGGTCCATTTCTTACTCCCCCTTCAGCTCGACGTGGCAGTCCCAGCAGTAGGGCTTCAGGTCCACGTAGTCGTGGCAGCGGTTGCAGAAGTTAGCCCTGCTCTGGTGGCACTTGAGGCAGTTCTTGGTGAGGCTCATCTCGTGCTTCGTGCCGTCCTTGGCCACGTAGGTGCGCTGGCCTTGACGCACGACGAGGTCGCGCCACTCGTCGAGGAGGTCCATGTGCGAGGCGCGCATGTACTCCACGTCCTCTACGCAGCGCTCTCCTTTCGGGGTCTCGAGCTGGGGCCGGCCGGCCTGGCCGCCTGTTGCCGCCGAGAACCAGAACGGGATGCTCAGCAGGAACACGAAGGCTCCGAGGCCGACGAGGATCTTTCCGCCGTCATACATCGCCCTAGTCCTCCTCTTCGTTCAGGGGCTCGAGCCGGAGGTTCATGGTCCGCTCCGTCTCTCCCTTCATCACGAGGGCGTTGGCCACGAGCTCGTGGATGCCGCTCACGTCGACTCCGGGGGCCCAGTACTCGGCCACGGTCATGAGGGTGGCCCTGTCGATGGCGCACATGGCGGTCAGCAGGTTGACCCCGTGCTTGTCCCTGACGTGCTCGACGGCGTTGCCCCGAGGCAGGCCGCCACGCAGGCGCATCTCCATGTTCTCGTCGGTGCCGAGGCCGGCGCCGCCGCCGCAGCAGAAGGTCTTCTCCCGGATGGTGTTGGGGGGCATCTCGAAGAAGTTCTTCATGACGTGCCTGAGCACGTAGCGGGGCTCCTCGAAGATGCCCATGGCCCGGGCCGGGTTACAGGAGTCGTGGAAGGTGGCCCGGTAGGCGTCGTTCCTGCTCGGGTCGAGCTTCAGCTTGCCGTGCTTGATCAGGTCGGCGGTGAACTCCAGCAGGTGGACCATCTTCGTCGAGCGGGCGTTCTCGAAGACGGTCCCCGTGATCGGCGACTTGGGGACCTCCAGGAAGTCCGCCGGGCCGTTCATGGTGTCCATGTACTGGTTGAGCACGCGCCACATGTGGCCGCACTCGCCGCCGAGGATCCACTTGACCCCGAGCCTCTTCGCTTCGGCGTAGATCTTGGCGTTGAGCCTCTTGATCGTCTCCGCCGAGGTGAAGAGCCCGAAGTTTCCGCCTTCCGAGGCGTAGGTGCTCCAGGTGTAGTTCAGGCCGATCTCGTGGAAGAGCATCATGTAGCCCGCGCACGTGAAGGTGCCGGGGTCGGCCAGGAAGTCACCCGACGGCGTCACGAAGAGGACGTCGGCGCCCTTCTTGTTGATCGGCGGGTCGATGTGGATGCCGGTGATCTCCTCGATGTCCTCGCAGAAGAACTCGAGGGTGTCCTTGAGGCCGTGGGGCTGGATGCCGAGGTGGTTGCCCGTCCGGAAGCAGTTCGCCACCGGCTCGATGATCCAGTTGACCGTCAGACCGAGGAGCAGGAGCAGCTCCCGCCCCATCATCGTGATCTCGGCCGTGTCGATGCCGTAGGGGCAGAAGACCGAGCAGCGCCGGCACTCGGTGCACTGGAAGAAGTAGTAGAACCACTCCTTGATGACCGCGGGCGTGAGCTCACGGGCGCCGGCCCACTTCCCCAGGATCTTGCCCGCTGTCGTGAAGTCGTTCCGGTACACCGAGCGCAGGAGCTCGGCGCGCAGGACCGGCATGTTCTTGGGGTCGCCGCCGCCGATGTAGAAGTGGCACTTGTCCGCGCAGGCGCCGCAGCGCACGCAGATGTCCATGAAGACCTGGAAGGAGCGGTACTTCTGGAGGCGCTCCCTCATGCCCTCGAAGATTATCTGCTTCCAGTTCTCCGGGAGCTTCCAGTCCTCCTCGGTGGGGTCCCACTTCCGTGGGTTCGGGATGCCGAGGTACTCGAGGTGGCGCCGCCTGCCCGGGTAGATGAAGGTGCCGTGGCGGATGTCCGTCGGCGTCTCCATCCAGTCGGTCTCGGGAGGCGTGTAGTCGACCCTCTCGAGCTCCGCGCGGTCGTAGAACCCGGGCTCGTCGAACTTGGGCTCGGCCATGTTCTACTCCTTGTCCACTGGGATGCCGGCTTCCTTCATGCGCCCGCGGAAGTCGTCCTCGTACTCCTCGTAGGTGTGGACCTTGACGGGGGCGTTCCAGGGGTTGATGTGCCGGACGGCGCGGTTGTTGTTGGCGAGGTTGCGGGTGGGGCTCAGGAAGACGCCGGCCATGTGCATCAGCTTGCTGAAGGGGAAGTAGGCCAGCAGCACGGTCACGAGGAGGAGGTGGCAGTAGAAGAGCCAGTGGACCCCCTCCGGCGCGACGGGCGAGAAGGTGGCCAGCCCCATGGCGAGCTCCTTGACGCCGGCGATGTCGGCGCGGACGAAGTGCCGGAGCAGGATCCCCGTGCACGCGACGGCGAGGATGAGCAGGACCGGGAAGTAGTCCGCGGGCAGCGAGAAGTAGCGGAGCTGCGGCGAGAAGATCCTCCTCAGGAGGAGGTAGCTCAGGCCGACGAGCAGCAGGATGCCGGTGATGAGGATGGGCGGTGAGCCTATCTGCAAGAAGGCATCGAGGGACTCGAGGGCGCTGAGCACACCCGGTATGGGCTCCAAGAAGAAGCGCATGTGCCGGATGACCACCACCAGGAAGCCGTAGTGGAAGAGCAGCGCGCTTATCCACAGCAGCTCGCTGGTCCCGTAGGAGACCTTGCCGCCGGCGTGGACCTCGGTCTTGGTGTTCCTCAGCAGGGAGCGGAAGAACAGGACCTCCAGGACCATCCTGACGAAGGCACCGAAGCCTGTGGACGGGTTGTCGATGGGGCTCGCCTTGATCCAGTCGAGCGACTTCTGCTGGCCGCAGGTCGTGGGGATGCGGAAGGGGACCGGCGACTTGCCCCACTTCACGACCTTCATCAGCACGCCGGCGACGAAGACGGCGATGGCCGCGTAGGGCAAGATCACCCCGAAGAGGGTGTGCAACCCCGCCAAGCCGACGCCGAGGTAGGCCAGAAACACCAGGCCCAGGACGGCAGCGAGGGGAACGAGGAATCTCATGAGCGACCTCCGGGGTTGAGCACATCGAGCCGGCGTTTCGGCTCGGTGCCAGGATCCGGCTCCGCGTCAGGATCCGCGGTCAACTTCGACATCCTGATCAGCGTGGACACCGCCCTCTTCGCCTCCGCGACGCGGATCTCCGAGATGCGCTCGCGGAACTGCGCGTGGACGTCGAAAGCCCACGTGGCGAGCTCGTCTATGTGCGCGTGGAAGCGCAGAAGCTCGTCGTAGACCTTCGGGTCCGGGAGGAGGGGTGCTACCTCCTCCTCCACGACCCCTTTGAGCGCGAACACGAAAGAGACGGAACCCGAGGGGGACAGGTCCTGCACGCAGGTAATACGGATGATCCGTTCCAGGTGCGGGACCAGGTCCTCCCTCGGGGCGTCAGACAGGAGCCCATCGAAGATGGGGCCGATGGCGTCTTTGATCGTGTTGCCGATAGGGTTGGCGAAACGATCCCCTTGCTCGAGCAGGAATGCCCGGGTTTTCTCGGGATAAGACGCGACGGTCCGCTCGATCCATTTCCGGATCAGCGCCTCCCGCCGCTCGTGCAGCAGGGTCTTCAAGGCGAGTAGAGAGCTATTAGGGGTTAGCTGCTAGCTGTTAGCCTGCAATATCGGGCGGTTGTCTCTTGGCTGGTGACCGCGGGCTCACCTTTCGGGTGAATGGATCACCGAGATCAAGTGCCCGGAACGTCTGAGCTAACGGCTAACGGCTAGTCGCTTGGTTCGGCCTAGACGCAGCCCGTCGGCTTCGGGAGCCCGGCGACCTTGCAGGCGCCCTTGGCGGGTCCCGACGGGAAGAGCTCGTAGATCTCCTTGAGCTTGAACCCGGTCGACTTGCAGAGACGGCGGATCATCGGGGCTACACCGTACTCGAGGTAGTACTCGCGGAGGTAGTCCACGACCTTCCAGTGGTCGTCGGTCAGCTCGTCGACGCCCTCGGTCTTGCCGAGCGCAGCGGCCACGTCCTTGTTCCAGAGGTCCGGCTGCTGAATGAAACCGTCCTCGTCGATCTCGAGGGTCATGTCACCGACTTGGAAGTCCGGCATGTCAGGTCTCCTTGTCCTGTTTGATGGATTTGCCTTGTGAACGCAGGGTCACGAGCTCGTGCCCGTGGTCGTGGGAATCCGCGGCCCCCTGCTTCTCAATCGCCTTGACCAGCTCGGGCTCCGGCTTCCAGCCGAGCTCCATGGCCGAGCCAAGGTGAGCTCTAGCCTCCTCGACCTCTCCGAGGGCGAGGAGCCCGACCGCGAGGTGGTAGTGACCACCCGCGTGCTCGGGTTCTATCTCTGTCGCGCGCCTGAAGCAGGGCACCATCTCCTTGGCTTTGCCCAGGTAGAGGTATCCCAGCCCCAGGTTGTACTGCGGCTCGAAGAGCGATGGATCGCACTCCACCGCCTTGCTGTTTGCCTCGACGCAGCCCTCGAAGTCCCAGCGCGTCAGGAGCAGGCCGCCGAGGTTCACCCAGGCCGCGACGAGATTGGGATCAATCTCTACGGCCCGCCTCAGCTGCTCCTCGGCGTGGTTGAGCTGCCCACGCTTGAACAGCGCGGTCCCGAGCTTCATGCGAGCCCGGGCGTCGTCGGGGGCTTCCTCTACAGCCGCTCGAAGCTTGGCGATCAGCTTGGCGCTTGGGAGGGGCTTAGGAGGCATTGCACCCTCCTTCTTCGAAACGTTCGTTGATCGAGCGGCCGAGGAGCGGGCCCACCTCTCCCGGGCAGGCTTCGCGCACGACCTCGAGTGTGGCCGCGAGACCTTCTCGCAGGCCCTCGTCCGTGGCGAGCCTCGCGAGGTCCGGGACCACCGGGAGAAGCAGCCTGGGGTTGCTCCGGGCGATGGCGAGGAGGACCTCGGGGGCGGTCAGGGCGTTGGTGCCTGACTCGTCGTTCATCGCCCAGACGAGGCGCCGGACGTTGCTCTCCATGAGCTTCGTGTGGTGCAGGGCCGCGACGCCGAGGGCCGCGGCGGCCCTCGCTCGCACCTCGGGGTCCTGCTCGTAGGACAGCCCCATGAGGTGGCGGACGGCCTTGCGCTCCCTGGTCGCGAGCTCTGCGAGCTCCTCGCTCCGGCCCTCCAAGGCGGCCGCGCGCACCTGGTCGCGGAGGCTCACGACAGCCCTCCTCCGGCGGCCGCGCGCACGAGCCCGGGCGCCCACTCGGGGGTGCCGAGGGCGTGAAGGTGCGTGTAGGTCGCCACGACATTGGCTACGCGGACGCCGTCGCGTCCTGCTCCGGTGCCCACGCCGCGCTCGAGGTGGAGGACGGTATCGGGCGCCGATGCGGCGTCTGCGAGCTTCGAGTAGTGGAACTCGTGCCCGCGGATCACGGTGCCTTCGGGGAGGAAGGGGTTCGCGGTGTCGACGGTGGCCTCGACGTAGCCGTGGCCTTGCGGCTTCTTGTGCTGCTCGACCACGAAGGGGAGAGCGCCCACCATGGGGTAGGACTCCCCATCCTGCGCCACGGCCTGCGACAGGACCATGAGCCCGCCGCACTCGGCCCACACGGGCAGGCCGTCGTCGATTCGGGCTTTCAATGCGTCGAGCAGAGGGCGGTTCTTCGACATCTCGGAGGCGTGCACCTCCGGGAAGCCGCCGCCGGCCCAGAGCGCGTCGATCTCCGGCAGGGGCTCGTCTGCGAGGGGCGAGATCTGCACGAGCTCTGCGCCCTCGGCCTCGAGGGCTTCGAGGTTCTCGGGGTAGTAGAAGGAGAGCGCGCGATCGCGGAGCACGCCTACGCGCACCGAGCGTTGAGCTTTGCGGGTGGGGCGCTTGGCGGGATCGGCCATGGAGGGGGCGCGGCGGGCGATCTCGAGCAGGGCCGGCACGTCCGTGTGCTCCTCGACGGCGCTCGCGACCGCCTCGAGGGACTCCGCGGTCGCGGGATGCTCGCCGGGGGTGACGAGGCCGAGGTGGCGGCTCGGCAGGCGCTGCTCTCGCAGCCGTGGGATCGCGCCGAGCACGGGGAGGCTCGTCTCGGAGAGGACCGCCTCACGGATGACCTTCTCCTGGCGCGCGGTGCCGACGCGGTTGAGCACCACGCCGGCCAGCTCGAGGTCCGGGTCCATTGCGCGGCAGCCCATCACGAGGGCGGCCACCGTGCGGGTCGTCTTGGTCGCGTCTACGACCAGGACTACCGGCGCTCCGATGATACGTGCGAGCTGGGCGGTGGAGTGGCTTCCCTTGGCGTCGAGGCCGTCGAAGAGGCCGCGGTTGCCTTCGACAACGGCGACGACCTCGCTGCCTCTCTCAGCGGCGACGGCGGCGTTCCCGGCGGCCCCGGCTACGGAGGCCGTGATGGCCGCCTCCTTCATCATGAAGGTGTCCAGGTTCCGCCCGGGCGCGCCCGCGGCGGCGCCCATCCACGCGGCGTCGATGAAGTCAGGGCCCTTCTTGAAAGGCGCCACCTTCAGGCTGCGTCGCCGCAACGCCCCGGTCAGACCGAGGGAGACGAGGCTCTTCCCGGTGTCGCCGGCGAGGCCCGCGGCCCCGAGCCACGGCAGGCGAACGCTCACCACAGCGCCTCCTGCGTCTGCTGGTCAGACCATCTCCCAGAAGCCACAGGGGCACTCCTCGGCGCACTTGTTACACCCGTCACAAAGCTCGAGCTTCACGGTGTAGTAGCTGCCAGGCGCCTGCTTCTCGAGCTTCACGATGGCCGACGGTGTGCAGTACATCCAGCAGCGCTCGCAGCCGAAGCAGCTCCCGCAGGAGAGGCAGCGCTTCGCCTCTTCGAGGAACTGGTCCTTGGTGATGCCGTGGTCGATCTCGTCGTTGGGCTTCTCGAGCCACTCCTCGACCGGTCGGTGGGCGCGCTCGGTGCGATCGAGCGGGTCGTAGAGGTCGAGGCGGAGCTTGTCCTTGCCGATGCTCTGCAGCTCGTCGAGGGGAGGCGGCTCCATGCCGCGAAGCTCCGTGTGCACGCGCTCTGCGGCGCGCCGGCCGTGGAAGACGGCGGTGGCGGCGATGCCGAGATCCACCACGTCTCCGCCGGCCCAGGTGTCGTCTTCGATCCGGCCGGAGGGGTCGGGCTCGAGCCACTTCTTGGGCTGGTACTCCTTGACGGGGGTCCAGTCCGGCGCCTGCGAGATAGCCGCGATGACGGTGTCGACGTGGAGGTCGTACTCCGAGCCCTCGATGGGGACGGGGCGGCGGCGGCCGGAGGAGTCGGGCTCGCCGAGCTCCATCTTCTGGACCTTGAAGGTCAGGCGGGTGCCCTCGGTACCCTGGCGCACGGAGACGGGCGCGGCGAGGTAGTCTATCTGCACACCCTCTTTCAGGGCGTCTTCGATCTCGCTCTCGATGGCGGGCATCTCTACCCGGGTGCGCCTGTAGACGATGTTGACGTCCGCGCCGTCGCGGCGGGCCATGCGGGCGGCGTCGATGGCCGTGTCGCCACCGCCGATCACCACCACCTTCTTGCCCACGTTGACCTTGACGCCGCGGTTGACCTGGTTGAGGTACTCGACTCCGCCCCAGACGCCGTCGAAGTCCTCGCCTTCGATGCGCATCGACTTGCCCTTGTGGGCGCCGATGGCGAGGAACATGACCTTGTGCTGCTTGCGCAGGTCCGAGAGGAGGACGTCTTTGCCGACCTTGGTGTTGAGCTTGATCTCCACGCCGACATCGGTGACCCGGTCGATCTCGCCTTGGAGGATGTCGCGGGGGAGACGGTACTCGGGGATGCCGTAGTAGAGCATGCCGCCCGCGATCTCGTTGGCCTCGTAGACGGTCACGGGGTAGCCCCGGCGAGCCATCTGGAAGGCGAAGGAGAGCCCGGAAGGCCCGGCGCCGATGACGCCGATGGACTCGTCCTTCTTCTCCTCATCGAGCTTCTTCAGGGCGACTCCCTTCTCCAGGGCCCAGTCGCCCAGGAAACGCTCCATCGAGTTGATGGCCACACCGCCGTCTTTGTCGGTGCGGTTGCAGTTGTCCTCGCACGGGTGCGGGCAGACGCGACCCATGATGGAGGGGAAGGGGTTGGAATCGGTGAGGAGCTCGAAGGCCTTGGTGAAGGCTTCTTCCTCAGGGGTTCCGGTCTTGTCGCGCTGCGCGATGAGCGTGAGCCACGCGCGCACATCGGTGCGGCTGGCACAGAACTGCTGGCAGGGCGCCTCTTTCTCGACCTGCTTCGGCCGCTTCGCCGAACCGCCGACGCCGGCTGCTCCCCGGCCCACTGCCTTGAAGGGCTTCTTCTTTTTCTTGTCTTTCTTGACGATAGGCATGACGTACCGCCTCGTTCGGTGGGTCCGGTGGCCCCGCGCAGAAGCGCAGATTCCTTGTTGGCGGAGAGCTGACACGCCCCGCCGGGGATTGGGTTCCCGCGCCGGGCGCTGCGAAGGCGGCCGGCAGGGGCTTGTGTTGTGAAGCGCCCCCGGGCGCGAAGGCCCGGGGGCTCGAGTTGTTTTCTAGGGGGCCTTCAACAAGGCCATCACTGGCTGTCAGGCGGAAGGACGATGTAGCTGCCGCCGACGTAGGAGTAGGTGCACTTGCCCGAGTCGATGATCTGGCGAATCGCCTTTTTGCAGAGCTTCTTGTCGACGTTGTCGTCGCCGAATTTCTGGATCATCGCCTTGGTCAGGTCCATGGCCTTCAAGTTCTTCTTGCCATGGTACTCTTTGACCATCTCGTACATCGCGTCAGCGACTTCCTGTACAAGGGTGTCGCTCATGACGTCACCTCCTAACGCCCGCCCTTGAAGTGGGTCGAACGCCGGTACGACTCACCCGCGTGGGTGAAGTCGTCGATGTGGTACTTCGTGAACTCGATGCCGGTCAGCTCGAAGAACTTGCCCCAGCCGATCCTCTCGATCCACTCGCCCATGCGCTCGAACTTGCGCGCGTTCTCAGCGTAGACCTCGACGAGGTTCTTCACCGCGGCGACGGTGCTCGGCCAGCGCGGGGGCTCGTTGGGGATGTAGGGGATGGCCAGCTTCGAGAACATCGGCTCGTGGCGAGCGTTGCTCACCTTGCCGCCGACCCAGATGGACAGGCCGTCCATCTCGGGGTCGTTGAGGGTCATCGCCGGGCAGACGGTGTAGCAGTTCGCGCAGAACATGCACTGCTCTTCGATGACCTCGACGGACTCGTGGCCGTCGACCGTGGCCGGGCGAATGGCGCCGGTCGGACATGCGGCGACCGTCGAGGGAAGCTCGCACTGGACCTTTATCGCGCCGTGGGTGATGGCCGGGAGCCGGCGGTGCACGCCGAGCAGCGCGATGTCCGAGCAGTGGACGGCGCCGCACATGTTCAAGCAGCACGCGAAGGCGATGCGCAGCTTGGCCGGCAGCTCCATGCTCTTGAAGTAGGGGAAGAGCTCGTCCATCACCGCCTTGACGACGCCGGAAGCGTCGGTTGCGGCGGAGTGGCAGTGCACCCAACCCTGGGTGTGCACGATGTTGGTGATGGAGGCGCCGGTGCCTCCGACCGGGTAGCCTTCCGCCTCGAGCTTCGCGATGAGGGGCTCTACCTTGGCCTCGTCGGTCACAAGGAACTCGACGTTGTTGCGGCTGGTGTAGCGCAGGTAGCCGTCACAGAACTCGTCGGCGATGTCGGCGAAGAGCCGGATCGAGTGGATGCTGGCGAGACGCGGCGTGGCGGCGCGCACGGACCAGAGCTTGGCGCCCGAGTGGCTCACGTGCAAGAGCACGCCCGGCTTCGGGATCTCGTGGTACTTCCACTTGCCGTAGTTCTCTTTGATGATCGGCGGAAGGAACTGCTTGTAGTTTGGCGGGCCGATGTCGGTGATACGTTCAGCAGACATTCGTGTTTGCTCCTCTATCTCTTTCTTTGGCGCTCTGGTCGTCTACTCGTCGTCTTCGTCTTCTTCGTCGAGCTCGTAGAAGATGTACGGGTTCGTCCGTGGCTGGATGACCATCTCCGCGATCGGGTCGAGCCCGATCTGCTCTAAGAAGTTGCCCATGCCGATGCGCTGGATGAACTCACCAACACGCTCGCGGTTCTTGCCGTGCTCTGCCCAGAGGTCCCAGATCTCCTCGACGAGCCCTTTCAAGTCGTCGTAGGGGGCCTCCATCTCGTAGAAGGGCACGAGCACCGAGGAGAGGAGGGCGCCGCCGATGATCGGTGCCTTGGAGCCCAAGAAGATCGTCGCTCCGCGCTCCTTGCCGGGGGCGAGGGCCTTGGGCATCACGTTGATGCAGTGCATGCACTTGACGCACTCTTCGTCGTTGATGCTCAGGGTGTTGCCGTCCCAGGCCATGCACTTGGAGGGGCAGTGCCGGACCACGTCCTTGGCGATGTCGACGTCTCCGCCGTCCGCGTAGGCCTTCAGCTCGGCCTTGTCGACCTGGATCTCGTCGCGCCAGGTGCCGATGAGGGACATGTCGGCGCGGGCGATGGAGGCCACGCAGTCGTTGGCGCAGCCGGAGGCCTTGAACTTGAACTTGTAGGGGAAGGCCGGGCGGTGCAGCTCGTCCTGGTAGGTCTGGGTGACGTCGTCGGTGAAGTGCATCGTGTCGAAGCACGCCCACTCGCACCGCGCCATGCCGCAGCAGCAGCTGGGCGTCCGCACCGCGGAGCCGGAGCCGCCGAGGTCGAAGCCGAGCTCGCACAGAGCCTGGAAGGTCGGCTCGAGCTCGGCGGTCGTCGCGCCGAGGAGGATGATGTCGCCGGTGGACCCGTGCATGTTCGTGATGCCGGAGCCGTGCTTCTCCCAGATGTCGCAGACCTTGCGGAGGACTTCACTGGTGTAGAACCAACCCGAGGGCTGGTTGATGCGCAGAGTGTGGAACTCGGCGACGTTGGGGAACTCCTGGGGGAGGTCGTTGTAGCGGCCGATGACTCCACCGCCGTAGCCCATCACGCCAACGAGGCCGCCGTGCTTCCAGTGGCCGATGTTGTCGTTGTAGGAGCGCTCGAGTACCCCGAGAAGGTCCGCGGTCATGGGGTTGTCGGCGCTCAACTTAAGCTCTTTGACGAAGCTGGGCCAAGGGCCCTTTTCGAGCTCGTCCAGCAACGGAGTTTCGTGTTTCGCCTTGGCCATTGCAGCTCCTTGTCCGTGCGTCGAATGTCCTGTTGAGGCTTTGCCGTCCACCGGGCGCACCTACACACGATGGGCTCGCCAAGTGGGGGCAGCAAAGTACCCGCCTGGGTGCAGGCGTCAAACACCTATTCTGGATGGTTAGGATAGAGGCACCTGATGGGCACCCGGGCGTCTGGGAAAAGCTCGGTGGATTGACGGACCGGGCCTTCCGCAAGCGAAAGGCCCCTACGCGGGGCGTTCCGCGAGCGAAACGCCTTGGATTGGCGGATCGGGCCTTTCTCAAGCGAAAGGCCCCTACGCGGGGCGTTTCGCGAGCGAAACGCCTTGGATTGGCGGACCGGGCCTTTCTCAGGCGAAAGGCCCCTACGCGGGGCGTTCCGCGAGCGAAACGCTCTAGATTGGCGGACCGAAGCCTGATGACAGCCGCCGGCCCGGCGTTGTAGGGTCCGCGCTCCCTCTCGCCATGGAGTCGAGCCATCTACCCTGTGATGCTGAGCGTGCAGGGCCGTCCCTGCCTGGTCGTCGGCGGAGGTGGCGTTGCCCTGCGCAAGGTCGACGGCCTGCTCTCGGACGGGGCGGTCGTCACCGTGGTGGCGCCCGAGCCCATCGCCCACCTCGAGACCCTGGCCGAGCGAGGCGAGATCCAGCTCGAGCGGAGGAGCTACCGTGGTGGCGAGGCAAGAGCCTTCGCCCTGGTGTTCGCTGCTACCGACGACCGCGACGTGAACCGGAGCGTCTACGACGACGCAAACGCCGCCGGCATCTGGGTGAACGTCGCCGACGATCCCGAGCTCTGCAGCTTCCATCTACCCGCGCGCGTAAGGCGCGGGCCGATGCAGCTGGTCGTGGCTTCGGCCGGGGAGGCCCCATTTGCCGTCCGGCGGCTGCGACAGCTGCTCGAGCGCCGCTTCGGCAACGAGTGGGGCGAGTGGGTAAAGGCCGCGGCGCGTTTTCGGAAGGCCGTCTTGGGCTCGGGCCTCGAGAGAAGAGAGCGAGAGTCTCGATACGACGCCTTCTTCGCGGCCACCGTCGATCAGGAACGGCTCATCGCCAGGGTGCCGACGAAAGCCGAGGAAGAGCAGCTTCGGCCGGGGGACACCGTCTCGCCGGAGCGTTGGGAGCCGGAGTCCGCGGAGCAGCCCGAGCCGAGCTCGGGCCCCGAGCCCCGGGAGGCGGTGACACGCCCTGGCCTTGTCTCCCTCGTGGGAGCCGGGCCTGGGGACGCCGGGTTGCTGACCCTGCGAGGCAGGCAGCGCCTCCTCACCGCTGATGTCGTCGTCTGGGATCGGCTCGCCGCTACCGCCCTCCCGACCGATCTTCCGAGTCACGTGGAGCTGCGGGCGGTCGGCAAGGTTGCGGGACACCACCCCGTCCCACAAAGCGAGATCACCAAGCTGCTCGTGAGGCTGGCCTCACAGGGCAAGCGCGTGGTCCGCCTCAAAGGGGGAGATCCATACGTATTCGGGCGCGGCGGAGAAGAGGCCGAAGCCATCGCGGCCGCGGGCATTCCCTTCGAGGTGATCCCCTGCGTTACCGCGGGTGTCGCCGTGCCGACATACGCCGGCATCCCCGTCACCTACCGGCGTGAGGCGGTCAGGCTGACCTTCGTGACGGCACACGAGGCCATCAAATCGGACGGGCCACAGGTAAGGTGGGACCTGATCGCCGCCGATCCCCACGCGACCCTAGTCGGGTACATGGGCGTGACGGCCTTGCCGAAGGTCGTGGAGATCCTGCTCGCCGCCGGCTTGGCCCCCGACACACCGAGCGCGGTGATCCAGTCGGGGACCACCTCGGCCCAGCGGGTGGTGAGGAGCCCCGTCGAGGCTCTGCCCCGCGCGGTCGAGGAGGCTGGAATCAAGCCTCCCGGGCTCTTCGTGATAGGCCCCACGCTGGGCCACGCCGACCGCCTCGATTGGTTTGGGCAGCGCCCCCTCTGCGGTCATCGCCTGCTCCTCGTCTCTCCCGCCGGCTCGCTCGGTGAGGAGCTCGAGCTTGCCGGGGCCGAGGTCGTGGAGGTGCCCCTGCCGGTGACGCCGGCGGCCCGCGTCGTCATGGACGCCCTGCCCTTGACCGGCTGCATCCTCCGAAACCCCGAGGAGGTGGACGCCCTCGACGAGGAGCGGGACGGTCCGGGCTTCGGGCCCGATGTTGTCGCCTGGTGCCTCGATGCTGTGACCGCGTCTCGAGCACTGGAGGTCGGCTGGAAGAGCGCCGAGGTGGTCGAGCGCGCCGAGGTCGTGGACAGCGTGGCTCGCGGGAGAGGCTGAGGCCGGGGAGGCGGTCGATCCGAGCGCCTCTCCCTTGGAGGCTCAGGGCTTTCCGCACAGGGTCGCCGGCATGACGACCCCATCCTCGGCCATCATGTTGATGACGAACTCGGGGATCGCTTTGCACGCGAGGCCTTCGGGGCAGGTGCTCTCGTCCTCGGGTGTGCAGCCGCGGGCGGTGCAGGTCTTCGGGACGAGGCCGGCGAAGCCGACGCCCGGGACGTCGGGTACGCAGTAGTCCGCGCTGCAGGGACATCCGTCGTGGGTGTTCCCGTCGGGGTTCTCGCAGGCCTTGGAGCTGCAGCTGAAGTCGCAGCCCGCGCTGCAGTCGAGCTTCTCGCCGGAGGGCGGGGGAGCGCTCTGGCTCTCCCGCGGAGCGTTGTAGTCGCCGTCGTGCCAGCGCCCGCGCACACAGCGAAAGCCGAGGGTGTGTACCTGGAACGCCGGCTCGCCGTGGCCGTCGCGGGCCGTGCTCCGGTTCCACGCTCCGTCGTAGGTGTAGGCGCCGCCTCGCATGGTTCGCGCGCTGCCGCGGGGCTCGACGCGAGCCGAGCCGTCAACGGGGGCGCCGTCATAGCTCGGGTGATACCAGTCGAGGGTCCACTCGAAGAGGTTGCCCACGAGGTCGCAGATGCCGCGCCGGCTTCGACGCAGGCTGCATACTGGTCGACGGTCACCTCGCTGCCCAACATCTGGAAAGGCTCGACCTTCACCTCGTGCACGGGCTGCTCGTCGTTGTTCGCGCTCGAGGCGTTGCTGCCCATGGCGAAGGAGCCGGCGGGGAGGTCGACCCAGGCGATGCCGATGTCGGGCCCGGCGGGCAGGGCCGTGAGCTCGGACCCTGTGCGACCGGAATCCAACGCGACCGGATCTCCAGCCTCCGACGCGCACGCGGCGCCGAAGAGCAGCAAGGTGATCATGGCAGTGAGCGGGGGCTTCGTAGCATTCATGGTGTGTCCGCTTATCAATCGGCCGTTCGGTTGGCAAGGTTGCGGCCTGCAAGATTAGGCCCCTGTGCCTCTGGTCCTTGTACGGTCTCCCCTTGTGGATCGGGGCTGGTTCTGTTAATCACCCGCGCCCGCAACCAAGCCCCCTGGTCAAAGTCGGATCAACATGGCGCGCACGCTTCTACTCTCCCTCGGTCTTGCGCTTGTCGTCCTGCCTTCACGGGCCTCGGCGCAGCCCTGTCCACCCTCGACCCTCGTGAGCGGCCAGACCATCTGCTACGCCACCGGCGGCGTCGAGCTCGAATCGAACCGCGCCGGCGGGAGCTACCAGCCGCCCCAGGCCTTCGAAGCGGGGACGAGCGTCTGCCTTCGGGTGAAGGCTACCGCCGAGATAGAGGCCAACGGGCACGACAAGGTCTTCCTCCGCTTCAAGGACGACGGCGGTGGAGAGGCGACCGAGTGTCTCGTAGGCTCGGCGCCCGGTGCCTGCGACTCGATCACCGGCATGGGCTGCCGCGCCCTGCCGGCGGTGGTCTGGGAGATCGACGAGGAGCACTGCTTCCAGCCCATCGGCGGAGCCACGCTGCTCGAGGCGACGGTGTACGTGCAGACCGCGGACACCCTCGCCCAGTGTGGAGATTGCCAGGCCGGCGGCAACCCGCGGGTGGTGGTGCACTCCCTCGCCGTGACCGGCTGCGAAGGCGGCGGACCGGCCGGCGAATGCGGTGACGGCGCAATAGACGGCAGCGAGCACTGCGACGACGGCAACCTTCGCGCCGAGGACGGCTGCAGCGAGACGTGCGCTATCGAGGACGGCGCGGTGTGTGACGACACGGGGGTGCATTGCGCCGCGGAGGGATCCTGCGACGCCGTCGAGCCTGCCGACCTCTCCGTGCGCTACTGCTACGACACCGGGCACGGCATCGCCGACAGCTCGCTGAGCTGGAGCTGGCGCCTCGGGGAGCTGCCCCAGCCCATGGCTCTGATCTGGGATCTCGAAGGCGGCGCGGATCTCTTCGGTGCGAAGGAGGAGAGCGGAGAGATCCATCACGACGTCTTGTTCATGCGCTGGGAGGACGACACCGGACTCGGAGAGACCCTGCTCCTGCACGACGGCGGCATATCTGGTGAAGCCGGAAGCCGCCTGTGGAGCCGGGGTGCCCGGCGCATCGTGACCATGGGCGGCGCCAAGCGGCTCGACGTGACCTTCTACGTGCAGACCAACGGGGCCGACTCCTGCGTGTCGCCGCCCCAGGGGCAGAGCTACGAGCCGCTCGCGGTCCGTGCCCTTTCGCTGAGCTCCTGCAGCACCAACTACAAGCGCTACGACCGCCGGGCCCAGCTCGACGCCGACGCGGGCCATTGCTCCGTGACCTACACCCTGAACGACCTCGCGGAGGGCCAGCAGGGGCCCTTCGTCCTGGAGCACGCCGAGATCGACGACGACTCTCCGCGCCCGGCGACCGTCATGACCGCCGAGGTACCGCTTCTGCCGGCGACCAAGTCGGTCGGTGACGGCACGCCCGCGCTCGAGGCGCAGCCCCCGGCCGACTTCGAGCAGAACAGCCGCGTCAAGGTGCGCTTCGTTCGCCGCGAGGGCGGGGTGGAGGTTCCGTACACGAGCCGCTTCGTCGGCATGACCGTCATCGACGCGGGGGACGGCGACGGCGTCATCTCGGTTGAGGGCTACCGGAACGGTCGTCTGGTCGCCCTGCTCAGCGACATCCAGGTCAGCAAGGACGAGAACTCTCATCTCGCATGGGTCGGCGTCGGCTTCTCACGCCCCCTCGACACCGTGATCTTCGGTGTGGACAGAGGGGGCGACTACATCGCCGTGGACAACATCACCGTCGTGCCGGATCAGGACGGCGACGGAGACGGCATCCCCGAC
>CAZQPP010000065.1:0-13895 GCA_964594295.1 uncultured Myxococcales bacterium
CGTGCGGGTACCCGAGGTCTCGGCCAGGATCCTCTCCGTCGACGCGGCGGCGGCCGCGGCGGCCGATCCCGAGGTGGTGGTCTGCACCGCCGCCGACCTCGGAGAGCGCAACGCGGTCAAGCTCCTCACCGAGGACTGGCCCGTGCTCGCCGGCGACCGGATCTGCCACGCCTACGAGCCCGTGGCCCTCGTGGCCGCTCCGACACGCGAGCGCGCGGCCGCGGCCGCACGCGCCGTCAAGGTCGAGACCGAGCCGCTGCCGGCCGTGCTCACCATCGACGATGCCCTGCGCGGCGATCCCAGGACCGGCGGCGAGCTGAACGTGCTCGCCGAGTGCAAGATCGACCGTGGCGACGTGGAGGCGGCACTCGCCTCCGCCGAGGTCGTCGTGGAGGGCACCTACGGGAGCGGGCACCACGAGCAGCTCTACATCGAGCCCCAGGGCATGGTGGGCACCGCTCACAAAGACGGCTCCATGGAGGTCTTCGGCTCGCTGCAGTGCCCCTACTTCGTGCACAAGGCGCTCTGCTGGCTCTTCGAGCTCGAAGACGACCGTGTCCGGGTCGTGCAGAGCCCGACCGGCGGCGGCTTCGGCGGCAAGGAGGACTTCCCCGACGCCCTCGCCGCCCACGTGCTCCTGCTGTCGCGGAAGTGCGGCCACCCGGTGAAGATCGTCTACGACCGGCACGAGGACCTCATCGCCACGCCCAAGCGGCACCCCTCGCGCACGCGCGTGCGCACGGGCCACGACAAGGACGGCACGCTGCGCGCCATGGACGTCGACTTCATCCTCGACGGCGGCGCATACGTGACCCTCTCCGGCGTCGTGCTCTCAAGGGGCGTGCTGCACGCCGGCGGCCCCTACCGCTGCCCGAACACCCGCGTGCACGGCCGCGCCCTTGCCACCAACACGGTGCCGAGCGGCGCCTTCCGCGGCTTCGGCGCGCCCCAGAGCCAGCTCGCCATCGAGCGCCACCTCGACCGCGCCGCCCGGGTGCTGAACCTCGACCCGGCGGAGATCCGCGCGCGCAACGCCTATCGCCCGGGGGACACGACCGGGACGGGCCAGATCCTCCACGAGAGCGTCAGCGCCGAGGCCTGCCTGAGCGAGGCCATGGAGCGGAGCGACTACCTCCGAAAGTGGCGCCGCTTCGAGGCGGCGCGCGAGGCGCGCTCGGGAGGAGACGCCGAGCCCATGCGCGGTGTCGGGCTGTCCCTCTTCTGGCACGGCGCGGGGTTCACCGGCAACGGTGAGCGGCGCCTGCAGGGGAAGGTAGCGCTCCGGCTCGCGGGGGACGGGACCCTCGAGGTGCTGACGGCGTCTACCGAGATAGGCCAGGGCACCGACACCGTGTTCGCCCAGATCGCGGCCGAAGCCTCCGGCGCACCTCCCGAGCGTGTGCGCGTGGCCGAGCACGACACCCGCTTCGTCCCGGACTCGGGCCCGACCGTGGCTTCGCGCACCGTGATGATCGTCGGCGGGATCGTGGCCAAGGCGGCGGCGCGCGTCGGGAGCGCCCTCGCGGCCTTCGTCGCCGAGCGGCGCGGGCTCCCGCCCGAGGAGGTCAGCGTCGCCGGCGGCAAGCTGCTCGGCCCCGACTGGACCGCGCTCTGCTCCTTCGAGGAGGCCGCGGCCGACTTCGTCGCGGCCCGCGGTGAGCTGGTGATCGAAGAGACCCACCGGCCCGCGGGGGACGCGGCCTTCGACGAGGAGACCTACACCGGCGACGCCTACCCCGTCTTCGGCTGGGGCTGCAACGTGGTCGAGGTCAGCGTCGACCCCGACACCCTGCAGGTCCGCCCCGAGCGCGTGACTGCCGTGGTCGACGTCGGCAAGGCGGTCAACCCGGTGCTGTGCCGCGGCCAGATCGAGGGCGGCACCCTCCAGTCGGTGGCCTGGGGCTATCTCGAAGAGATCAAGCTCGCCGAGGGTCGCTACCTGAACGACCGCCTGCAGACCTACATCATCCCGACGACCAGGGACGCTCCACCCCTCGACGTGGTCCTGCTCGAGAACCCCGCCTCCTGCGGCCCCTTCGGAGCAAAAGGCATCGGCGAGCTGCCCATGGACGGGGGCGCGCCAGCCCTGCTCGCCGCGGTGGAGAATGCGACCGGCCTGTTCGCGTCCGCGGTCCCCGCGACCCCGGAGCGGCTGCTCGAGGCCATGCGAGAGGGGCGCACCGTAGACAGCCTGCGCGCCCGGGAGGAGTCGTCGTCATGAGCTCCACAGTGAGATTCACCCTGAACGGCAAGCCCGCGCGCTACGAGGGCGACCCGATGACCCGGGCGCTCGACCTGCTGCGCGAGAGCCTCGGCTTGACGGGCACGAAGGAGGGCTGTGGGGAGGGCGAGTGCGGCTCCTGTACCGTGCTCCTCGACGGCGAGCCGGTCTGCTCCTGCCTCGTCCCGGCCTTCCAGCTCGAGGGCCGCGCCCTCGTGACGGTGGAGGGCCTCGCGGCGGGTGACAGCCTCGATCCGATTCAGGACGCCTTCGTCAAGGAAGCGGGCGTGCAGTGCGGCGCGTGCACCCCGGGCATGCTCGTGGCCGCTCGAGCCCTGCTCGACCGCGACCCGGCTCCCGACAGGGAGAGCGTGCGCGAGCACCTCGCAGGCAACCTCTGCCGCTGCACCGGCTACGAGTCGATCTACCGCTCGGTCGAGGTCGCATCGGCCCCCTTGAAGGCCGGAGCAAGCTCGTGACCCGCTCCTTCACCCCCAAGTCCCTCGACGAGGCCCTCGGCATCCTCGCCGACAAGGAGCTGGGCGCAGTCCCTGTGGCCGGCTGCACGGATCTGATGGTCGTGGACCGGGCTTCCCGTCGACGACACGGAGCGGTGCTGGACCTCCTGCGCATCCCGGAGCTCCAAGGCATCACCGCCGGCGAGAGCCACATTGACATCGGCGCCGCGTGCACCTTCTCGAGCATCAGGCACGATCCCGGCGTGCGCGCGGAGCTGCCCATGCTCGCAGAGGCCGCCGCCGGCATCGGGGGGTGGCAGATCCAGAACCGCGCCACCATCGGCGGCAACATCGTCAACGCCTCCCCCGCCGGGGACTCCCTGCCGGTGCTCCTCGCCCTCGACGCGGAGCTCCTGCTCGCCTCCTCGGAGGGTCAGCGGACCGTCCCCTACGACTCGGTGCACACCGGCTACCGCCAGACCGCCCTCCGGCCCGGAGAGATCGTGGTGCGAGTGCGCCTCCCGCGCCCATCGCCCGGGGCGGTGCAGGTCTACCGGAAGGTGGGTACCCGCGAGGCCCAGGCTATCAGCAAGATCGCGGTGGCCATGACCACACGACGCACGGAGGGGCGCCTGACCTCGGTCCGGATGGCAGCCGCGAGCGTGGCAGCCGTGCCGGTCCGGCTCGCCGCCGCCGAGCAAGCCGTCGAGGGCAAGGTGCCCGACCCGGAGACCGCCGGGGCGGCCGGGGCGGCGGCCGCCGCGGAGGTGAGCCCCATCGACGACGTGCGCTCCACGGCTGACTACCGGCGCTTCGTGCTCGGCCGGGTGGTCCGGCGCCTCGTGCTCCAAGCGGCCGAGCAGCCGCAGCTGCTTTGAGGGAGGCGGGCGTCGTCTTGGCCGCCGGGCTCGGTCGGCGCCTCGGTCGCGGGCCGAAGGCCTATCTGCGCATAGGCGGTGAGAGCCTCCTCGAGCGCGCCCTCTCTCTCCTCCGGCAGGCCGGCGTCGACAGGATCGCCGCGGTCCTGCCACCCTCCGAGAGAGACGCGCGTGATGGGCCCGCGGGCGTCCTCAACGTGCACAACCCCGACCCCGACTCCGGGCCCTGTGCCTCCGCGACCATCGGCCTCGAGGCCCTCGACGGCGACGCGCCGGTCGAGCTGCTCGTGCTCCACCACGTCGATCACGCCGCCGTCACCGCTGCGGATCTAGAGGCGCTCCTCGAGGCGGCCAGGGCGGCGCCTCCCGAGACGGCACGCGTGGTGCCGACCTCGGCCGGTCGGAGCGGCCACCCCGTCGTGCTCCTCGGGCCGGGCCTCGAGGCGCTGCGAGACGTGAGCGCACCGGCGGAGACGACCCTCCGCGAGGTGCTGCAGGCCGCCGGCACAGCGCTTCGTGTGCCCGCGGGACCGGGCGTGCTCCGCAACCTGAACACCCCCGCCGACCTCTCCTCGGTCCGGACTCCCAAAGGAGCCGCACAATGAGCCTCGACGTCCTCAAAGCCATTGTCGAAGCCGTAGAGCTTGGGCGCGCCGGGGTGGTCGCCACGGTGCTCCGCCACAAGGGAAGCGCCCCCGGCAAGGAGCACCACAAGATGCTGGTGTTCGCGGACGGGAGCATCGTGGGCACCATCGGCGGCGGCAAGATGGAGGCCGACGTGCTCTCCGCTGCCACGAAGGCGCTCGAAGACGGCCACGGCGCTACCCTCGACCTGCTGATCACCGAGGAGGAAGAAGGCGGCATCGGCGTCATCTGCGGCGGCAGAGCCCTCGTGGCCCTCGAGGTCCTGCCGAAGGTGCCGCGGGTGCTCATCTGCGGAGGCGGCCACGTCGGGGTCGAGCTAGCCCGACTCTGCCACCAGCTCGGCTACCTCCACGAGGTCCACGAGGACCGCGCCGAGTTTCTCGGCACAGAGCGTTTTCCTCACGCCACAAGGCTGCACCGAGGGGAGCCGGCGGCCCTGGCCGCGGAGATCGAGCCCGAGCGTTTCAGCCACGTGGTCATCGTCTCGCGCGGCCACGCCAGCGACCGCGAGCTGGCGTGCTCTCTCGGCAGAGCGGGCTACGGAGGATGGGTGGGTATGCTCGGCAGCCGCAAGAAGGCAAAGACGGTGCGCCGGGCGCTCGTCGAGGAGGATGGCCTCGACCCGACCTTCGTGGAGCGCATCGAGAGCCCCGTCGGCCTGCCCATCGGCGCCCGCTCGCCCGCCGAGATCGCGGTGAGCATCCTGGCGCGCATCGTGGACACGGTGAGACGCGAGGGCTGATCGGCGGGGCGGGCAAGGGCAGGGGCCACAAACTGTCCCACATTGTCCCGCTCTACCGCGACACGCCACGTCCGCGACGCGGCGCACCACACGAGCATCTACAAACATTTACAGGAACTTATCAGCACGCGTCGCCGTTTCAGGGACCTGGCACGGGTCGTGCTATTGTCTCGATCAGCCACAGGAGCGGCCGATGACGCACACGCTGTCCCCAGAAGCCACGGACAATCGGAAGTCGGAGAAGACGCTGCCAGCCCCACCGCGCGAGAGCGGTGAAGAGAAGCAGGCGCTGCGTTGGGCCGTGCGAATGCTCCAGTCGCTCTCGGCCGACAACAAGACCGCGCCGCACCCCATCGGTCGCGAGCTCATCGCCGGGCGCGGACCTTCCGGCAACAACACGATGACCATCGACGACCCGCACCTCAGCCGGCAGCACATCCGGCTCGTCGTAGACCAATTCGGGACCTTGAGGCTCAAGGACCTCGAGAGCACCAACGGGACCATCCTCAATGGGCGCCCCATCGAGGCTGCTCAGCTCGCCGAGGGGGACCTAATCCGCATAGGCTCGGCGCTGCTGGTGGTCACGCGGCTGCCGGAGGAGGAGCCCGTGGAAGACCCCGGCGCCGGGCTCGTGGGGGACTCGCCCGACTTCCGCGCCACGGTGCAGCGCGCTGCCCTCGCGGCCGACTCCGATCTCCCCATCCTGCTCCTCGGCGCCACCGGGACGGGCAAGGAGGTCCTCGCCCGCCTCGTGCACGAACGCAGCGGCCGCACGGGACGCTTCGTGGCGGTCAACTGCGCCGCCATCCCGCCGGACCTGGCCGAGGCCCACCTCTTCGGGCACCAGGCCGGGGCCTACACCGGCGCGGACAAGGCGCGCCTCGGCCTCTTCCGCGAGGCGGACGGCGGCACTCTCTTCTTAGACGAGATCGGCGACCTGCCCCTGGCGATGCAGCCTCAGCTGCTGCGCGCCCTCGAGGAGTCCGAGATCCTGCCGGTCGGCGCCTCGAGGCCGGCGCACGTGGACGTCCGTGTGGTCGCGGCGACCAACGTAGACCTCGAGAAGGGTGTCGAGACCGGGACCTTCCGCCCCGATCTCTTCGCGCGCCTGTCGCCCTGGAAGGTGAGCCTGCCCCCGCTGCGCGAGCGACGAGAGGATGTGCTCCGCCTCGCCCGCCACTTCGCGGGGCGCGCTCCCGAGCCCAGGCTCGGCGAGGCGCCGCTCTGGACCTCGGACTTCGCTCAGGCCCTGCTCATCTACCCGTGGCCTTACAACGTGCGAGAGCTCCGCCAGCTCATCTCCAGCCTCGAGGTCTCGGGCCAGCACGCCCCCTACCGCGTCTCCATGCTGCCCCCGGACATGCGAGCAGTGACCAACGACCTGCTACCGCCAATGCCCGACACCGCCAGCGAGCAGCCCCACGGCGGGCGCAGCCACGGCGATCACGCGACGACCATCGACATCCAGCTGCCGGCGGGCCGCCACGGCCGACCCAACAGGGATCAGCTCGTCCTCGTGCTCGAGCGCCACCACTACAACATCAGCGCGGTGGCCCGGCACTTCGAGCGCGACCGCAAGCAGGTCTACCGCTGGATGAAGCGCCTGGGGATAGAGATGGAGCCCTGGGCGCAGTAGGCTCGACACGTCCATGTGTCGGCTGCTGCTCATCGAGCTCAACAACGGCGTCCCGAGCCGGAACGAGAGGCTGATGTACCTGCCTTTCGTCAGGGGGCTGGCGCAGAAGCTCTCCATCCCGTCGATGTGGCTCCGGGCGGGCACGAGCTTCAGCTTCCGGGAGGGCCGCAACGAGCTCGGCTGCTCCTTCCGCCTCCTCCCCGAGACGCGGCTCCCGCCGCCGGATCTGGAGGCGCTCGTCGAGCGACTGCGCGAGTTCGGGCCGAGCCACGTGCTGGTGGCGGGACAGACGCCGCCGGGCTTCCTCGACGTCATGCGCGAGGCCGCGCCGTCGGCTTCGGTCGCAGAGACACCCCCGCCGCACCGGCCCTACTTCGAGGGTGGGCCGGGAGGAGCGCCCCAAACCCGAGGCACAGAAGACGAGAGGCCGTGCGCAGACTCGGAGATCGAGCGTTTCGTGGGCCGCTGCGCCTGGCTCATGAGCTGGCTGGGCGTAGGGGACTCGCGTGGCCGGGAGGAGTTCCTCGTGAGCTTCGCCCCACCGAACTACGGCTATGCGAACGTCAACGAGGCCGCGGAGAGGATCGTGCCCTTCCTGAGCCTCGTGTCGGGCACGCCCTGCGTCAACCGGCGCACCATCGCCGGAAACCCGCTGTTCGACGGCGTGACGGACCCCGAGGCGCCCGAGTACGGCTGCTCCTTCTGCAAGGGCGACCAGCCCCGCATGTCCGCGAGGACCGCGAGCTCCGTCGAGGTCGTCGAAGCGCAGCTCGACGCCTTCCTCGAGACCTCGCCGGCGGACCGCGAGCTGCCCCTCGAGGTCGACGTCTACGACATCGGCCTCTTCCACGGCGTGGACCGCTTCTTCGACATGGCCCTCGCCAGGGAGCTGCCGGCCCCCACGTTCCGCTTCTCCCCGCGAGTAGCCGAGCTGCTGGCGGCCGAGGCGAGGCTGCGGGCCGTGCTCCCGCGCTTGGAGGAGCGGGGCTGGAAGATCGTGCTGCACGCCGTGGGCGTGGAGAACTTCTCGGAGGCGGAGCTACACCGACTCAACAAGCCGGAGTCCCCGGCGCGGGTCGAGCGCGCCGTGGCGCTCCTGAAGGACCTCCAGCGGAGCTTCCCCGGCACCTTCAGGGGCTCGGAGGAGCGGGGGAGCTCCTTCGGACAGCTCAGCTTCATCCTCTTCACGCCCTGGACCAGCCTCGCAGACCTGCGCCAGAACCTCGAGCAAGGCAAGGCCCTCGGCTTCGACGAGAACGGGGCCTGGCTGCTCAAGGCCCTGGTCTTCCACGAGGGGCGCCCCCTCACGCGCCTCGCGATGGCCGAGAACGGTGTCGTCACCGACCGCTACGACGACATCGCCATGGAGTACGCCATCACCGGGATGGGATCGGCCTACTACCACTACGACGTCAGGCCCTGGCGCTTCCAGCACCCGGCCGTCGCAGATCTCTTCGGCTGGCTTGCCCGGGTCTGCGCCGCGTGGGAGGGCGGCGAGGCCTCCGAGCAGATCCTCGGCGGCGACGAGGCCTACCGTTTCGTTCGCGACACCGTCATCGAGGCCGGACGCCAGGGGCTGTCTCTTCACGCCGTGGCGATGTCCTTGCTGACGCGGCTGGAGCAACACCCCGGAGCCCCCTTGAGCCGAGAGGACGTCACCGAAGCCCTCGGCGCGAACAAGGCGCCCCCGCCCCTAGACGGCGAGACCTGCGACGAGCCCGAGAAGCCCGACGAGGAGCCCGAGCCCGGCGACGACGAGGTCTGCGAGGACGACAGCAACGGGACCGTGCTCGTGGTGGCCAGACGGCGTGACGGGAGCGGTGGCGAGCAACGCTTCCATATCGCAGCCAGCGATCTCGAGAGCCGGTACCTGAAGCGCGTCGGCGACCTGATCCTCTGGTACAACCACGAGGACTTCGACGCGGACTCGCAGGAGCTGACGCGAGATCTCGTCGCCGCGATGCAGTGCCTTCAGGGCTCTCCTCCGTCGGCCGCCGATCTGCCTTCGTGGAGGGCGACGCTCGACGCTGTCATGTCCCGCTCGGGCCTGGACCGCCGCTTCGAGTGGAGCCTGGAGTGGGAGCAACGCTAGAGGGGTGGCCACGGGCCTGCCATTAGGGGAACATCGCGCGCATGCCCGACGCCAGAATCTTCGTCGTCCTGCTCATCGGCGCCCTCCTTGCCGCGGCCACACCGATCCGCGCGACCGCCGCCGGTCCCGACCCGGAGGCGACGCGCTCGGAGGTGGGCGGCAGGATCGCCGCGAGCCAGCTCCTCTACCGGGTCGAGAGGGCCGACTCGAAGGGCTGGGAGGCAGCCAAGGGCGTCGGGCTCTGGTGCGTCCTGCTGGCCGCCCTGGCGATCATCACCAGGTCCCTGGTGCCGGCGCTGGCGCTCACGCGCCGTGGTGCCGCCGGCCTGGCCGCGCTCCTGGCCGCCGCCTTCTGGCTGCGCGCCTTCGTGGCGGCGCAGGGGCCGCTGAACTACGTGGAGGTCGAGCGCCTGCCCTTCCACGAGGCGCCCGGCTTCGAGCTCTTCGCACGTTTCGCGGCTCCGCTGTCGCTCGGCTCTGCGGACACCCTGGCGCTGCAGTCCACGCTGGCCCTCGCGCTCTCCGCCCTGGCCCCGCTCCTGGCATACGCGCTTGCGACTCTGTGGCGCGGTCCCTGGGCTGGCTGGGCGGCGGCCGTCGCGCTCGCGGCGGCGCCGGTGCAGATCCGCTGGGCGCCCACGAGCAACGCGGGCGTGGCGGCGCTCTTCTTCGTGCTCCTCGCGCTCCTGGCGTGCGAGGCTCTCGCGAGGAGACCCAGGCTGCTGAACGCCGTGGCGGCGGGTGCGGTGTGGGCGATCGCGGCGACCCTCCGGCCGGACACGATCACCTTGCTGTTGCCGTTGCTGCTCTGGGTGCTGCTCGACCGGCGCCTGCGAGAGCTCCGGGGTCGCCCGCTGCTGCTGGCTGCCCTGCTGGCACCTGCCCTCGCGGCGGTCGGGGCGGCGCTGGCCGGCCAGTGCGGAGGCGAGGCCTTCAGCAAGCTCTCGCTGCCCTGGGAGGCATACCGGCACCGCCTGGGCTTCCACGCCTACAACCTGCTCGTGGCGCCCGAGTACCACCCGACCTGGACGCTGGCCCTCGGAGCGCTGGGGTGGCTCGTGCTGCCGGGCTGGAGGCGTTGGCTGTGCCTGGTGATCTTCGCCCTGCCGCCAATGACTGCGGCCTTCGGAGGTCACGGCCCCCACATCTCGGTGAACATCCGGTATGCGCTGGCCGCTCACGCGATGGCGGCCGTCTCGGCGGGAGCGTTGGTCGGCTGGTTGGCCGATCGAGGGCGCGCCGGTCGTGTGATCGGCCTGCTCGTCATGGGCGCGCTCGCGCTGCCGCCGGCGCTCTATCGCGCCTACATCCAGACCCCGTCCCCGCTGCAGATCGAGCACGCAGCGCTGCGCACTGCGGTGCCTGAGCTGCCGGAGCGAGGCTACCTGCTCAGCATGAACGACCCTCGCCGCGACTACACACCGTGGGCGCAGATCGGCTATCGCTTCAGCGCCGCCGGCAGAGAGGGGCGAGCGGCGCAACCCGGAGACGCTGGGTGTCCGACGCTGTCGCTTGCCGATCTCGACACCTTGCCCGAGCGGCTGCCCCCCTCCTGCCCGGTGCACTACCACCGCGGCTGGTACGAGCACATCCGCAACGGAGACGAGGGCCTGAAGGCCTGGCGCGAGGAGCTGGAGCACCGCTTCGACCTGCCGGCCGAGGGCTGCCGCACCGAGAGGACAGCCGATTGGGGCTCACGCTTCCCGAAGACGATGGAGATCTGCACGTCGCGCCTGAGGCAGCCGCGTTGACCCAAATCCGCCACCAGGGGAGCTCGCGCAAAGACGCAGAGACGCCAAGTAGGCTCGCTTCGCTCGCCCGAAGAGGAACGCCGGAGACCCAACACCCACTCTTGGCCGGCACCTGCCGGGTGCCGGCCCTTCGCGTCTTTGCGCCTTGGCGCGAGGTCTTCCAGCCACCATGCGCGTAGAGGCGATGGATCTGGGTTGGGGTGCCGGTTTGCCCAGCCCGCATACCGTTGGTAGCTTTGGGGCAGTTCGCTGCGGGAGACAGGCGACATGCCCGATTGCCATTCGTGCGGTGCTGAGGTCGATCCTGCCTACCGGTTCTGCGCGGTGTGCGGGACCGCGCTGCCCCCACCGGGACCGACGGAACGAAACCAAATCCTGGGTGAGGAGGTGACCGGGGAGAAGACCAGCGACGTCGCGGAGACGGTCTCCCTGACCCTGACCGTCATCGGAAAGGGCGGGGAGGAGGGGCCCTCATTCACGCTGACCAACGACCCCGGAAGCCAGCACGTGATCGGGAGGACCGAAGGAGACCTGCCCTTCCCCGACGATCCGCAGATCTCGCCGAGGCACGCGCTGCTCTACTGGGAGGGCAACACCCTGTGGCTCGAGGACATGGCGAGCTTGAACGGGGTGTTTCTGCGTGTGCACGACAGCGAGGTGCTCGAGGAGGGCGACATCTTCCTCGCCGGCGAGCAGATCATCCGCTTCGAGCTGTTCCGGCTCGAGGAGACCAACAAGCAGGTGGGCGACTGCTTCTTCTCGGGCACGCCCCTCGAGCCCTGGTCGTTCCGCCTGGTTCACCTGATCGAGCACGCCGAGGAGGGCGGGGCGTGGGTGTCCGAGGGAGCCGAACTCGCGATCGGCCGCGAGCGCGGCCGGGTGCGCTTCCCACACGACCCCTACATGAGCCGCGATCACTGCCGCGTGCGCAACGACGGCCGAAACGTCCGCCTGTTCGACGCTCACAGCCGAAACGGGACCTACCTGAGGATCCGTGAGCGCCAGGCGGTGACGGACGGCGACTACTTCTTCGTGGGTCAGACCCTCTTCCGCGTCTCGTTTCACTGATGGCGGTCCTGCTCATCGCCGACCCCGACCCCGAGGTCGCGCTCGCGTTCAAGGCGGCAGCGGGTGAAGGCGTGGACGTCGAGGTGACCGAGGACGGCAAGCTCGCCGTCGAGATGGCCATCAACCTGCAGCCGGACTTGGTGGTGCTGTCGGCGGAGCTGCCCAAGGGGCTGCTCTGGTGCGGGAAGCTGCGCAAGAACAGCGCCACCGCGCACACCCCCATCTTGCTCGTCTACGCCGCGGGCAACGCCCGGGCCATCGCCAAGCACAAGAAGCTGCCGGTGCGCGCCAACGCCTACATCGAGAAGCCGCTCGACGCCGAGCGGGCCCGCGCCGCCATGGAGGAGCACGCGCCAGGCGTCCTTCAGGCGGCGCCGGGGCCGCAGGGAGAGGCCACGGCGGATCAGGAGACCGAGTGGACCGACGCCCTCGACAGGGTCAGAGCGGACCTCTCCCAGGCCGGCGCGCCCGCGCGCCCGTTCGTCGAGGGCATCCAGAGCGCCACCTCCGTCCAGGCTGCGCTCGAGGCTCGCGTCAAAGAGCTCGAGCAGTCCCTCGCCAGGGCCCGCACGCAGGAGGAGGGGACTCGGGCCATCGGCAAGGCGCGGGGCATCAAGCTCCAGTCGCTGCGTGAGGATCTGGCCAAAGCCAACACACGCATCGTAGAGCTCGAAGAGCAGCTCAAGGCTCCGGGCGACGAGACCCGGTTCCGCCTCGACGAGGCGCTCAAGAAGCTCGCCGCGATGACCGCGGAGCGCGACGAGGCGCAGAGGCGAAGCCACTCGGTGGCTACCGAGAGGGTGATGCTGCAGGAGAAGCTCGAGGGCAGCGACGGCTCGGCAGACTCCCTGGCGGCGGAGTGCGAGGAGCTCCAGGGTAGGCTGGAGGAATCTCGGGGTCGGATGATCGAGCTCGCGGGCATCAACGACGAGATCAAAGCGGAGCTGCAGCAGGCACGCGCGAGGGCCGAGCTCGCCGAGGTGGAATCCGACAACCTCCGCGCCCTGATGGAGCAGCTCTCCAGTGACGAGAAGGCGCCGGACAGCGAGCAGGAAGACCTGACGGGGCGCGTCGAAGATCTCGGGCGCGAGGCGGCGGAGGCCGCCACGGAGCGCGACCGCCTGAGCGGCGACCTCGAGGAGACCCAGGCCCGGCTCGAGGTGGTGCTCTCGGAGCGCGACGCGCTGCGCGCGATGGTCGCGAAGAACGGTGGGGCCACGGCGGCGCGGCCGGGCGGCGAGGAGGTGCACGAGCAGCTCTCCGAGGCGGCCGAGCGCATCGAGAAGCTGCGCCGGGAACGCGACGCGGGGCGATCCGAGCTGGAGGGCACCCGCTCCGAGCTCGAGAGCCTGCGCCTCGAGCAGGCGCAGCTCAACCAGAACGCCGAAGAGCTGAGCGAGCAGCTCCAGCTCGCCCGCGAGGAGCGCGACGAGCTCCGGGGCCGCATGGACAACGCGAAGAGCTCGGCGCAAGAGACCGGCGAGGCGCAACAGGAGCTGCAAGGCAGGCTCGACGAAGCCGAGGGGAGGGCGACCCGGGCGCTGGAAGGGCTCGACCGCGTCAAGGAGGAGCTCTCGGCGCTGGGCGAGACGCGAGGCGCTCTCGCGGCCGAGCTCGAGGAGCTCAGGCCCAAGCTGGACGAGGCCCTGGCTGGAAACGACGAGGTGAGGGCCGAGCGCGACACGCTCAGGGCACAGCTCGAGGCGACGCGCGCGGAAGCCGAGGGAGACACATCCAAGCTTGAGGAGCTGGTCGCCGAGCGAGACGCCATCAAGAGGGAGCTCGAAGAGGCGGTCGCCGGATCCGAGGAAGGAGCTGCAAAGCTCGAGGAGCTCGCGGCAGAGCGGGACGCCACGAGAGAGGAGCTTGTCGCGGCGAAGGCCAAGGCGGAGGAGGAGATCTCCAGGCTCGACGAGCTGGTCGCGGAGCGTGACTCTCTGACCGAGGAGCTCGACGCCGCCCACACCAGGAGCGAGGAGGAGACCTCGAAGCTCGAGGAGCTCTCCGCAGAGCGTGACGCTCTCAAGGAGGAGCTCGACGCGACCGGAGCCAGCTCCGAGGAGCGAGAGTCGCGCATCGACGAGCTCCTCGCGGAACGCGACGCTCTCAAGGAGCAGCTTCACTCCGCCAACGCCGGGGCCGAGGAGCACGCGTCGCAGCTCGAGGAGATCTCCACCGAGCGTGACTCCCTCAAGGAGGAGCTCGAGGCCGCCGGCGCCAAGGCCGAGGAGCAGACCTCGTCGCTCGAAGAGCTCGGGGCAGAGCGCGACTCACTCAACGAGGAGCTCGAGGCCGCGAGCGCCAGGGCCGAAGAGGAGGCGGCGAAGCTCGAGGAGCTCGGCGCAGAGCGCGACTCACTCAACGAGGAGCTCGAGGCCGCGAGCGCCAGGGCCGAAGAGGAGGC
>CAZQPP010000065.1:13995-23067 GCA_964594295.1 uncultured Myxococcales bacterium
CGAAGCTCGAGGAGCTCGGCGCAGAGCGCGACTCACTCAAGGAGGAGCTCGAAGCTGCCGGCGCCACGGCGGAGGAGGAGGCGGCGAAGCTCGAGGGGCTCGGCGCAGAGCGCGACTCACTCAAGGAGGAGCTCGAAGCCGCCGGCGCCAGGGCCGAAGAGGAGGCTGCGAAGCTCGAGGAGCTCGGCGCAGAGCGCGACTCACTCAAGGAGGAGCTCGAGGCTGCGGGCGCCAGGGCCGAAGAGGAGGCTGCGAAGCTCGAGGAGCTCGGCGCAGAGCGTGACTCACTCAAGGAGGAGCTCGAGGCTGCGAACACGAAGACAGAGGAGCAGGCTTCGACGCTCGAGGAGGTCTCCGCCGAGCGCAACTCCCTCAAGGAGGAGCTCGAAGACGTGACGGCACGGCTCGAAGAGAGCAGCGCCACCCTCGAGGAGTCACTCGCAGAGCGCGACATCATGCGAGCGCAGCTCGACGAGGCTATCGAGGCCCGCGACGTGCTCAAAGGCGGGATGGAGCGCCTCGAGACCGAGACCGAGCAGATCGGGAGCGAGCGTGATCAGGCCCTGGCCGACCTGCAGGCCGGAGAGGAGCTGTGGGCACGGCTCGAGGGCGACTACAAGCGCATGGTGTCGGAGGCCACCGAGGAGAGAGAGAGGGCAGAGGCCATCGCCAAAGTGCGCGCGAGCGAGATCGAGGCTGCGCGGGAGCAGCTGTCGGAGCTCTCGGCGGCGTGCGAGGACAAGGCTGCCAGGCTCGCGGCCACGCTGCGAGTCATCGAGACGGTGCGCCGGACCGTGCTCGCGGACGTCGCAGAGCTCGGCGCCGAAGCCGACGAGCCGGACGCCGCGGCGGAGGAGCTCGACGCGGAGGTCGAGGAGCTCGACGCAGAGCTTGAGGAGCTCGACGCGGAGGTCGAGGAGCTCGACGCGGAGATCGAGCAGCTTGACGAGGAGGCTACGCTCGAAGGCAGCGAGAGCTTCACGCCGAGGGAGCCACCGCCGCCACCGCCGACGAGGAAGCCCAGGGCGACCGGCGGAGACGAATCGACAACCGCGCCAGAGGACGAAGCCGATCTGCTCGAGGAGACCACGGTCCTCGACAAGAGCCAGATGGGCCTCGAGCCCGAAGAGGAAGAGTAGAGGCGGCGGAGACGCCTACTTCGGGAGTGTGCCACCTGACCCGGCCCAGCGTTGACAGCTCAGCCGGGGTCAGGCGGCACACTCCTCTCACTTCTTCTTGGTCGCTCGCCCTCGGGCCTTCTCTCTGGCCTCCTGGCGCTGCTGCATTATTCGTTTCGCCGCGTGCGAGATGAAGGTCGGGATCTCCTTGTTGCGGCCGATGTCGCGGAGATCCTTCTCGGTCAACATCTTCATGAAGCGCAAGGCCAGGTCCGGCGGCGTCTTCGGGTTCTGCACCAGGGACTTCTTGACCGAGTAGAGCTTCACCCAGTCGCGCTTCTTCGCGATCTCCCTGAACACCTGGTCGGGCAGGGTCTTGTTCGCCGCGTAGGCCGCGATCTCCTTCTCCGAGAGCCTCGGGCTGCGGAGGACCGACATGGCGACCATCGTCTTGCGGTCGCGGATGAGGATGGAGCGCGCCGAGGCGTTCCCGACGATGGCGAGGCGGACCTTCTGTCCGATGTTCATCTCCTGGATCTGCCTCCAGCTCACCCAGCCGGTGCCGGTCCTGGCCTCGTCCTGTGCAGCCTTGAGCAGGTCCCTGTACTCGTCCTCGGCGATGCCGTCGGTGTCGTCCTCGGGGCCCGCCGCCTCGTCGATCTTCTCCGCCTCGTCGAGGCCGATGCCCAGGATGGACTTGACGATCTCCTCGTGCCCGGGGAGCGCGCTGATGTCGATGCCCTGGCGAACGCAGGTCTCGAGCACCCGGGCGACGACCGGCATCGAGGTCTCGGGGTTGAGGTACAAGGCCTCGACGATGGCCGGGTAGCGCGCCAGGCGGACCTGGTTGTTGGCGATGATCTCGAGCTTCCGGCCCGTGCCCTCCTTGGCGACGCTGTGAAAGGTCTCGTCGTGGGCGAAGCGGTTGAGCAGGACCGCCTCGACGATGGGATCCTTGTCTTTGCAGACGCGGGAGAGCTCGTGCAGGGTGCCGGCGTCCGGAGAGCTCCGCGCCACACCGATGAGCATGGTCTCCTCGAGCCCGACCAGCGTCGCCCGGGCAGTGTCGATGATCTCCTTGATGGCGTCCGACATCAGGTAGCAGAGCGCCGTGACCAGGCTCTCGGAGGCCATCGGCACGAGCCCGGAGGCCACCGCCTTGCGCGAACGGGGAGGAGCGTCGGCGACGACGAGCTGCCGGAACTGGTCCGGTATCGCCGAGATGTCGACCGATAGGGCGTGAACCTGGGGCTGCGCCGTCGTCATAGCCGTCTAGTACCAGTAGTAGCTGAAGTCGAGGTAGGTGCCGTGCAGCACTATGCCGTAGTCGCCGCCATAGCTGCAGGTCCTGCATTCGACCTCGCGATCGTCCTCGGCGTCATTTGGCACCGTGCCGCCACCGTTGCGGTAGGCGTACGCGAGGTTCAGCTCCCAGCCGTCTCCCTCGTACCCGACTCCGGCGGTCGCGCTGTGCGTCGGGGCCGGAGGCGTGCCAAAGGCGGTCGGGTAGGTCTCGGTGGAGGTCTTGCCGTCGTAGGTGTAGCCCAGGCGGAAGGCCCAGCGGTCGAGGCCGCGGTACTCGAAGCCCACACGCGCGATGAGCGTGTCGTCCCAGTAGTAGGGCACGTCGAGGCCGGCGGCGAAGTCGTCCTTGACCTGGGTACCGGCGAGGCGCTCCTGGCCGTTCTGGCTGTTGAAGAGCCACTCGACGTCCACGGCGACGACCACGGGACGAAGCTGGTAGCGAGCTCCGACGCCCAGGCGCGACGGGAGCACGAAGCCCATGCTGACGTCGCGGAACTCCGTGTTGTAGTTCGTGCCCTTGTCGGCCTCCATCGTGGTCTCGGTCTTGTGCCGGTACACGATGCCGAGGTCCAGGTCCTGCATGGGTGTCCACTGCAGGCCGACCCTGAAGCCGGCGAAGTTCAGGCCCTGGAGCGAGAAGTCGAAGAAGGTCAGACCTCCCTCGACCTTCTTGTAGCGGTCGATGCTCACCATGCTGACGCGGTAGCCGGCGCCGAGACGCCAGTTCCCCCAGCCGAGCATGTTGAAGTCGATGGCCACGCCTGGTGAGGCCTCGATCACGACGGCCTTGGTCTCGTCGGTCGTCTTGTCGTACTCGTAGGTAGCCCCGGCCGCGGCGACCGGGTAGACGCCGAGCCCCAGCACGAGCCAGTCTTGGACTCGGTAGGCCGCCCCGACCAGGAAGGCGGGGGAGACGATCAGCTCTGACTGCTTGGTCTCACCGTCCTTGGCCACCGGCGTCTCGACGTGCCCGAAGAAGGGCGACAGCGACGCCGTCGTCGAGATCCACCTGGTGTGGGCGATGCCCGCGGGGTTCAGGTACACCGCCGCGGGGTCGTCGACGTGGGCGATCGCGGTGCCACCGGCGCCGATGTAGCGAGCGGTGGAGAGGATGGGAGTGTCCCAGCCCCCGGCAAAAACATCACTCGCCGGGGCCGCCGCCAACGCGACGACCCCGGCGAGGAGAGCTATGCAGCGCATTCGCTCTGCAACCTTGCCTGTCTACTCGGTCGGCGGCGGGAAGCCGGAGCAGGTGTAGAAGGCGGGCAGGCAGTTGGCGCCGAGACACTCAAGGCAAGCCGGCGCGGCCGTGTCGGCGATGCACTGGGCCACGCAGTTCTTGATGCCGCAGAGCACGCTCGCCCCGTAGCAGCCTGCGCACTCGTCGCTCAGGGCGTGGTCCTTCTTGATGCAGTCCACTGCGCACTGCTCCTGCTCTTCGGTCGGCTTGCTCAGGCACTCGTCCTTGCCGCAAGTGCCGGCGGTCGCCTGCACCGCGTCGCGCTTCTCCTCGGTGTCGAGCAGCGCCTGGTCGGCCGCGTTCATGCACGCGCCGGTCGGGGCAGCGCCCTCGTCGGTCTGGGCAGCGCCCTCGTCGGTCTGAGCAGCGCCCTCGTCGGTCTGAGCAGCGCCCTCGTCGGTCTGAGCAGCACCCTCGTCGGTCTTGGCAGCGCCCTCGTCGGTCTTGGCAGCGCCCTCGTCCGTGGTCGTGGTCGCGCCCTTGTCCGTCGTCGTGGTGGTGCCGCCGTTGTCATCGCTGCCGCAGCCCGCGAATACGAGGCCGAGGGCCGTCAGGCAACACAAAATAAAGCGTCCCGTTGCGTTCATCTCGGATTTCCTCCCTGCGTGTGGTCGAGATCCGGCCCGCATATACAGGACCAGCAAGCGTTAGTCCACGCCGATTTTCTTGGGCCCAGGCCTCTCCCCGTGGGTTCTGTTTGGGTCCGGGCGGTGCACGGAGCTGTGAACAGGATGAACAGGAGGAACGGGAGGGTTCCGCAGAGAAATCCTGTCCATCCCGTTCGCCTTCTCTCTCTGTTCTCAGCGGGCCTTTGCCCCAACTCCTTGAGAGGTTACCTCTCCCCCAGCGACGCGGCCTTGGGATCCAGGCGGCGCTGGAGAGAATCGGCGAGCAGGAGCACCGAGAGGATCGTCGTCGCCAGCACGATCCCCGGGGCCAGCGCCAGGTGGGGAGCCTTGAGGTAGAGCACCGCGCCCGAGCTGAGCATCGCCCCCCAGGAGGTGCCGTCGGCGATGCCGAGCCCCAGGAAGCTCAAGGCCGCCTCAGCCAGGATGGCGTTGGCGATGCCGAAGGCGGCCTGGATGGAGACGTGGGGGAGGGTCTGGGGGAGCACGTGGCGCAGCAGGATGCGGCGAGACGGCACCCCGAGCGCCCTGACCGCCTCCACGTAGGGGCGCGCCCGAACGGACAACGCTATGCCCCTCGACAGCCGCGCGTAGGTCGCCCAGCCGCTGACGCTGAGAGCCGCTATGACGTGGGTCGCGCCCGGCTTGGGCACCAGGAACATCAAGAAGACCGCGAGCAGGACCCCCGGGAAGGCGTAGACGGCCTCCGTCCCCGAGAGCACGATCCGGTCCAGCCAGCCACCGAAGAAGCCCGAGGCCGAGCCGAGCAGGGTGCCGAGCAGCCCACAGATGATCACGGTGCTCAGGCCCACGAGCAACGCTGTCTGCCCTCCGGCGAGCAACAGCCGCACCACGTCGCGGCCCTCCTCGTCGGTGCCGAGGATGTGCTCACCGTCGGGCGCGGCGAGCAGGCTGCCGGGGCGCGGGTCGGCGAGGTCGAGGGGCATGACGGCGGGCCCGAGAGTCCCCGCCAGCACGACGGCGAGGAGCCAGAGGACGGCCAGGCGGCCCCCAGCGCGCCGAGGAAGCCAGCCCCTCATCCCCGCACCCGGACGCGAGGGTCGACCCTCGCGTAGAGGAGGTCCACCACCAGGTGCACGAGCACGTAGCCGACCGCGATTGTGAGCACACAGCCCTGGACCACGTTGTAGTCGCGGGCCAGCACGGCCTCCATGAGCAGGCGCCCGACGCCCGGCCGGGCGAAGACCTGCTCCACGATGATGGTCCCGCCGAGCAGGCTTGCGAGCTGCACGCCCATAAGGGTGATCACCGGGACGAGAGCACCCGGCAGGACGTGCCAGACAGCCAGCCGGACGCCTCCGACACCCTTCCCTCTCGCGACGAGGACGTGGTCCTCGCCCCGCACCTCCAAGACGCCCGCGCGCACGAAGCGCAGGAGCTTTCCGGCCATGGCGAGGCCCAGGGTCGCCGCGGGCAGGATCAGGTGACCCGGCCCGGAGATCGGCTCGGCGGGTCCTGGGAGGACCTGAAGCCCCACGGCGAAGACGTAGAGGAGCATCGGGCCGAACCAGAAGGTCGGCACGGCGACCCCCACGAGAGAGAAGCCCAGCACGATCCTGTCGAGGAGGGAGCCCGGCCTGAAGCCCGCCCACAGCCCCAACGGGAGCGCAACGGCGGCGGCAACAGCGAGGGCCGCGAATGCCAGCTCGATCGTATAGGGCAGGCGATCTTTGACCAGCGCTCCAACCGTGGGCGCGGCGAAGTAGGCGGCGTATGGACGGCCGAGGGAGCCGTCGGCGACGCTCGCCAGGTAGCGGCCGAGCTGCTCGTGCAGTGGGCGATCGAGCCACGTGGCGCTACGGAACTCGGCGAGATCCGCGGCGCTGGCCTGCTCACCGAGGACGAGCACCGCGGGGTCGCCGGGCACCACTCGGAGAGCCCCGAAGACCAGGAGCATCACCAGCACCACGCTCCCGGCGGCCCGGGCTAGCTGGCGGAAGAGCTGGTGGGTGCTTCGAGGTGCGGCCAGGGCTACTCCAGACGCTCGAGGGCCGCGCGGATCTGCGGCTCGTCGGGTGCGCCGGGGCGGAGGCTCAGGTAACGCTTGTAGTGCTTGACCGCCCGCCCACGGTCGCCCTTCGTCTGGTAATAGAGCCCGAGCATCTTGTGCGCCTTGGCGTGGTTGGGCTTGATGCGCACGACCTGCGAGAGGAGCTTCGCCGCGCCGCTGGGATCGCCGCCGTACATGCGGCGCGCACGCCGGTACATCTCGGCCGGGTCCTCGGCAGCGGCCGGCGCAGATGCGGGCTCCGGCGCAGGCGCCGGCTCGGGCTTGGCGGCCTTCGGCTTGGGTGGCGGGAGCTTGGCGGCGCTCCGCGGACGGCGGGCCGGCTTCTTGGCACGAGGCTTCACCTTGATGCGCTCGGGCTCGGGCTCGGCGACAGCGGCGGCCGGCTCCGGCGTGTCGTCCACCGGCTCCACGGCCGAGCCTTCATCCGCTTCGGCCCGTCGGGCGCGCTCGATCTTGCGTTTCAGGCTCCTCGCCTGCGGGGCGGCCGCGTCGATGAGCTGCATCTGCTCCAAGAGCTGCTCGGCCACGCCGAGGCGACCGCCGTCGAGGGCATGCTCACCCGCGGACTCCAGCTCACCCAACCGACCCTGCTCCGCGGCCTCGACGAGGTCGTCGAAGCGGGCACGGTCGTTGGTGTCCCTGGGAGGCGGGTACTCACGGGCGAGCTCGAGGGCGTCGACGAACTTGCGATCGCGCACGAGCCCGGCGAGGCGCTCGAGGCGCCGCCGCGACTGGAAGGCCGCCTGGAGCTCGCGCGCGCGGTCGGCGGACGCCGGATCGGCCACGGCCTTTCTCAAGGCGGCCAAGGCCTCGTCGTGCTCGCCCTGGTCCCACAGACGCCGCGCCTCGCCCAAGAGCTCTGCGCCGGTGAGCTCGACCGGCTCTGGGCTCGGGGTCGCCGTGGAGGACGGCGCAGGGGCGTGCGCCGCGACGGGGGTCTTGATCTCGCCGGAAGCGCCGAGGATCGCGGGATCGGGAGAGAAGCGAGAGAAGTAGAGCACGTACGCCAGGGCGAGGCCCACGGCGACCAGCAACAGGAGCGCGGTGAGCACGAGGAGACCGACACGGCTGCCCGGGCGGACCAGCTCCTCGTGGGTGGCCTCGTCGACGAGATCGTCGTCCCAGGCGGTGCTGGACGACACGTCGACCATGAGCTGCACGGGCACCTGGCCGAGGCGGATGTCGTCACCCGAGGAGAGGGCGATGCGCTTGTAGGGCTCACCGTTGACCTGCACCCCCGTCGGGCTCTCGAGGTCCGTGAGGATGAAGTGCCCGTTCTCGAAGTCGATGCGCGCGTGTCGCTCCGCGATGCTGGCGTCGTCGAGGCGCCAGTCCACGCCCTCGGCGCTGCCGATGATGACCGGCGCCTGGGTGATCGAGTGCTCTCCCTCCAGGCCTCCCACCGAGGCGCGCAGGAGCGCCTGGTACTGGGGAGGGATCAGGGTCTTCCCGGCCCCAACGGGCAGGATCTCGGTCTCCCGGGTGCCCACGTCGGCGGTGTCGCCGAGCTCCTCTCGGAAGCGGACGCGGTAGTCACCTATCTGGATGGTGTCGCCGGGGCGGACGGCCGTCTCACCGTGGATGCGCACCCCGTTGACCCGCGTGCCGTAGGAGGAGCCCGCGTCCTCCACGTAGACCGCGGACTCGCGCTGCGTCAGGGCCGCGTGCTTGCGGGAGACGTTGCGCTCGTTGAGCTGGATGGTGTTGTCCTCCGCCCGTCCGATGCTGATGTGCTCGGAGACAAACGGCACGACTGTCGTCTTGCCTTCGTCGTCCTGGATGTGCAGCTTCAGCATCACCACTCCGCAGGCGGCACCAAGGGAAAATAGCAGGGGGAGCGGGCAAAGCACAATCTCGGGGTGAAGGTTGGAGGAGCAGAGGCGCTTCTGCTAGCACCCACGGCCATGAAGCAAGACCTCCTGGAGATCCGGGGTGCCCACGAGCACAACCTGAAGCACGTGGACGTGCTCATCCCCAAGCGGACCCTGACGGTGTTCACCGGGGTGTCGGGATCCGGGAAGTCGAGCCTCGCATTCGACACCCTCTTCTCGGAAGGGCAGCGGCGCTACGTGGAGTCCCTCAGCACCTACGCCCGGCAATTCCTCGGACAGGCCGAGAAGCCCCGCTACGAGACGATCCGCGGCCTCGCCCCGACGATCGCCATCGAGCAGAAGGCGGCCTCTTCGAACCCACGCTCCACGGTGGGCACCGTCACCGAGATCCACGACTACCTGCGCGTGCTCTACGCCCGGCTCGGCGAGCAGCACTGCCACGAGTGCGGGCGCCCCGTGGGCAGGGCCGACATCGATCAGATCGTCGGCGCGGTGCTGCGCTACCCGCCCGGCACGCGGCTGATGATCCTCGCACCCGTGGTGCGCCACAGGAAGGGCGAGTTCCAGAGCCTCTTCTCCGAGCTGCGGCGGGACGGCTTCGCCCGAGCTCGCGTGAACGGAGAGGTCGTCGACCTGAGCGCCGTCCCCTCGCTCGACAAGAAGCACAAGCACACCATCGAGGTGGTGGTGGATCGCCTCGTGCTCAAGGAAGGCATCCGAAGCCGGCTGACCGACTCCTGTGAGCTGGCCCTCAAGGTCGCCGACGGGCTGCTCCTCGCCGAGCCGGTCGGTGAGGAGGCTCCGGAGCCGCTGCTCGTGTCCGAGCACAACTACTGTGCCTGGTGCGACCTCTCCTTCCCCGATCTGACGCCGCAGAGCTTCTCCTTCAACTCGCCGCTGGGCATGTGCCCGGCCTGCA
>CAZQPP010000066.1:0-15781 GCA_964594295.1 uncultured Myxococcales bacterium
GCCTGGAGCGCCGCGGGGCCGGCCGGGATCTCGCGGGCCCCGTTCCTGCCCGGCCACGTGTCGTGGCGGTCCTCGGGCACGGTCTCCACCGGCGCGGGGCAGCCTTCGAGCTCGGTCGTGCCGGGTTTGTCGGGACACTTGTCGGCGCGGTCGGCGAGCCCGTCGGCGTCGGCGTCCGGGCAGCCCTGTAGATTGGAGAGCCCGGGCGTGTCGGGGCACGTGTCGCTCGCGTCCCTCACGCCGTCGCCGTCACGGTCGGGGCAGCCTGCCGCGCTCGGGCTCCCTGCCTGCGCCGGGCAGGCGTCCTCAACGTCGGCGACGCCGTCGCCGTCCGAGTCCTCCGGCTCCTCGGGGCCGGCCTCCCAGACGAAGATGTCCAGGCCCGCGGTGAACAGGAGGTTGTTGGCGATGCCCGGGTCCACGGAGCCGTCGGTGAGCAGGTGGCGGGCCTCGGCGCGGAGCGCGAGCCAGTCGGTGGCCATCAGCCGCACGCCGAGGGCGTAGTGCAGCTCGTAGTCGAGGTCCGGGCCACGTTGGCCGTAGACGTTGTGGTAGGCACCGGCGCCGAGCCCGAGGTAAGGCACGAGGCCCGCGCGGTTGAGCTGGAGCAGCACGTCGGCGTGGTAGTCGAGGGCGGCGTTGGATTCTCCCTCGACCGGGTAGGGGAGCACGCCGACGCCGACCTCGGTGACCAGCCACCGGTTCCACTCGGCGCCGAGGCGGAGGTACAGGGCCCCGCCCGTCTCCGCGCCCGGTCTCCAGTCGGCTCGCTCGTGGAGGTCCCAGTCGTCTGCGACCCAGTGGACTCCGCCGGACGCGCCTATGTGGAGGGCCCGCGCCGGGATCTCGGCCGAGGCCGGGGCGGACAAGGCGAGGAGGACCGCGCAGAGCAAGGAGAAGCTGACTGTCTTTGTGCTCATCGTCTGTCGCCTTATCAGGCATTCATGGTCGGTGTCAGGGAGGACCTCGGCTCACCGTCGATCCGGCGTGAGCCCCGACAGCACGACCGTGCCGGCGGACGAGGGCTCGCAAGCTCGTCGCGGGAGGGGGCAGCGGCATCCCACTTCCTTTTCCCTGAGCTCCGGCCGGCGCTGCGCACGAGAGGAGCGCCACGACAGCGATGAGGCGCCCGGCCGGCGGACCTGACCGCACAGGGCCCGGGCTGGAACGACAACCCCTTGCGAGCGCGCGCCGAGGGCGTCATCATGGGGCAGATCACGACGGAATGGGGGGATCCATGCCGCTCGAGACCAGAAGCGCGCTGACGATCGAGCCGCCCGCCGGGGCCGAGCGCTCCGTAGACTCCGCCGTGGCCGACGACCTCCTCAAGCTCTACGCCGTGGCCACGGGCTCCCCCGAGTCACCGGCGGGGGCGGCGGCGGCGTCCATGGCGACCGGGCTGCTCGCCTTCGACGCCCAACGCCTGCGAGAGGCGGCCGTCGCCATGGAGGCCGGGGACACCGAGTGGGAGGAGCTCGACGCCAGGATCGGGCACGTCGTCTACCGCATCTACGAGGCCATCCGGCTCTCGAACCTCGGGCGCAGAGACGGCCGTGACGTGGGCGCGTCGGTGACGGCCCTGCTCCTCGGCGACAGCGGAGCGGCGGTGATCCACGCGGGCTACACCCGGGCCTACCTGATCCGCGACGGGCAGATCGTGCGCCTGAACCGGGCACCCAAGCTGCCCCCGGTCGAGGAAGAGGGCGACCCTTGCGACTCCACCCAGGTGACGCTGGCGGCGAGGGCCGTGCACGCCGTGAAGGCGCCCCTCGGCAGCACGGACGACGTGCCCCTGCGCGCGACATGGGCCCAGGTCCTCTCCGGAGACCGCCTCGTGCTCCTGTCGGACGGCGCGACGCGCCTCTTGCGCGGGGCACAGATAGAGAAGATGAGCATAGAGTCCACGAGCGCCAGGGACTTCGTGGGGAACGTGAGGGTGCTGTGTGACGCGGGCGGCCGGGAGGTGAGCGTCGCCTGCGTAGCCATCGACGTGGGCTGACGGGCCCGCGCTATCGAAGGCAGCGCCGCCTGTTTCACAATCGGAATCTGGATCGCAAGCGTTCGGGCCCTTGGCCTGAACGCGCGCAGCGAGCCGCAGGCGAGCGAAGTAACCCAAGCGGATTGGTCCCCAGCCTACGGTGCAAAGCCCCGTAGGCGGGCGAGCTGAAAGCGAGCCCTGTCTTGGACCCTGGCGCTGCGCTGATCGCCGCGCGTGGACAGCTGTGCCAGGTCAACCGGGACACACCTCAAAAAGGCACGCAAATCGCTGGGTTTAGGTGGCCTTATAGCCCTTGACGTGCCAACGCCCCTGTTCTACACCTTTCGTGCCCAAGTGTTTTCACTCGTTGGAGAGGCAAAATGCTCAACAAAATCGGGATCATTGGCGGCGGCTACATCGGTGGCGTGCTCGCCCAGGAGGTCGCCCAGCGGCGGCTTGCCCGCGAGGTCGGGGTCGTGGACCCGGCTCCCTTCGTCAACAGCGACGATCCGCCCGAGCGGCAGGAGATCACTCGCAAGCAGTCGGTAGCGATCGGCAAGTGCCTTGACATCGCCGAGGGCCTCCCGACCATCGGCAAGGACGTCAAGCTCGTCGGCTCGAAGGACTACTCGTCCATCAAGGGCGCCGACCTGATCATCAACACCGCCGGCGTGCCGCGCAAGGCCCGCCCGGACGGGACCTTCCCGACCCGTGAGGAGCTCCTCACCATCAACCTGAAGGTCACCAACCAGGTGGCTGCCGGCATCAAGGAGTTCGCTCCCGACGCCACGGTCATCTCGATCGCGAACCCCCTCGACGCGATCGTCTACACCCTCAACAAGCGCCTGAACCCGGCCAAGAACAAGCTGATGGGCATGGCCGGTCAGCTCGACTCGGGTCGCTACTGCTACTTCGTGGCCGAGGCCGCGAACGTCTCGGTAGAGAACGTCAACGCCATGGTCCTCGGCGGCCACGGCGACACCATGGTGCCGGTGCGCAGCTCCTGCCTCATCGCCGGCATCCCCGTCACCAAGTTCTTGGACGACGAGACCCTCAAGGCCATCGAGGCCCGCACCCGCAAGGCGGGCGGCGAGGTCGTCGGCCTGCTCGGCTTCGGCTCGGCCTTCGTGTCGCCGGCCTGGGCAGCCCTCGAGATGGCCGAGGCCATCGCCTTCGACAAGCGCAAGATCATGCCGGTCTGCGCCCGCCTCGACGGCGAGTACGGCGTCGACAACCTGTTCGTCGGCGTCCCCGCCATCATCGGCAAGAACGGCGTCGAGAAGATCATCGAGCTCGACCTGACCGCCGAAGAGAAGGCAGCCTTCGAGCACTCCTGCGGCGCTGTCCGCAAGACCAGCAACGAGGCCGAGGAGCTGCTCAAGAACGCCCTGTAGGGCTTCTGAGCCTCCCGCAGGCGGGACCCGCCCCCGGGTCTCGTCTGTGACCGTCAAAAAAAGAGCGGGGGGTGCTACCCAGGCTTGGGCGGCACCCCCCGCTTCTTGGTTTTGGCCTTCTTCGCCCTACAGCGCGTCGATGACGGCGTTGAAGGTCTCGCAGGGGCGCATGAGCTTCGTGGCCATCTCCGGGTTGGGCAGGTAGTAGCCGCCGATGTCCATCGGCTCACCCTGCACCGCGACCAGCTCGCCAGTGATCTTGGCCTCGTTGTCGTTGAGCTCCTTGGCCACCTTGGCGAAGCGGGCCTTCAGGGTCTGGTCCTTGTCCTGCTCCGCGAGGGCCTCGGCCCAGTACATCGCGAGGTAGAAGGTGCTCCCGCGGTTGTCGATCTCGTTGACCTTGCGGGAGGGGAACCTGCCGTTCTGAAGGTACTTGCCGATGGCCGCGTCGAGGGTCTCGGCCATCAGGGTCGCGGTCTGGTTGCCGGTGTTGGCGGCGATGAGCTCGAAGGAGGGCACGAGGGCGCAGTACTCACCGAGGGAGTCCCACCTGAGGTGGCCCTCCTTGACGAACTGCTGCACGTGCTTCGGCGCCGAGCCGCCGGCTCCCGTCTCGAAGAGGCCGCCGCCGTTGAGCAGCGGGACGATGGAGAGCATGCGGGCGCTGGTGCCGAGCTCGAGGATGGGGAAGAGGTCGGTGAGGTAGTCCCTGAGCACGTTGCCGGTGGCGGCGATGGTGTCCTCGCCGCGGCGGATGCGCTCGAGCGCGAAGTTCATCGCGTCGAGGGGCTTCATGACGCGCACGTCGAGGCCCGAGGCGTCGTGGTTGGGGAGGTACTTCTCGACCTTCTTGATGATCTCGGTGTCGTGGCCGCGGCGCGCGTCGAGCCAGAAGACGACCGGCGAGCCGCTGGCGCGCGAGCGCTTGACCGCCAGCTTCACCCAGTCCTGGACCGGGGCGTCCTTGCACTGGCACATGCGGAAGATGTCGCCGGGCTCAACGCCCTGCTCGAGCAGCGTGGTGCCGGCGGCGTCGACGACGCGGACGGTCCCGAAGCCGGGAGCCTCGAAGGTCTTGTCGTGGGAGCCGTACTCCTCGGCCTTCTGGGCCATGAGGCCGACGTTCGCGACGTTGCCCATGGTGGTCGGGTCGAACTGCCCGAGCTCCTTGGCGTTCTCCAAGATCGCGCTGTACATGGTCGCGTAGCTGCGATCCGGGATCATCGCGATGCAGTCTTGGAGCTTGTCGTCCTTGTTCCACATGCGGCCGCCGTCGCGGACGACGTTGGGCATGGAGGCGTCGATGATGATGTTGTTCGGCACGTGCAGGTTCGTGATGCCCTTGCGCGAGTCGACCATGGCGAGGTCGGGCTGCTTCTCGTAGACGGCCGCGATGTCCGCCTCGATCTCGGCCCTCTTGTCCGCGGGCAGCCGGTCGAGCTTGTCCACGATGTCCTGGAAGCCGTTGTTGACGTTGGCGCCGACCTCTCGGAGCGCGTCGCCGTGCTTGTCGAAGACGTCCTTGTAGAAGACGGACACGCAGTGGCCGAACATGATGGGGTCCGAGACCTTCATCATGGTGGCCTTGAGGTGCAAGGAGAGTAGCACGCCGTCCTTCCTGGCCTCCTCGATCGACTCGGCGAAGAACTCCCGCAGAGCGGCGACGTTCATCACGGCCGTGTCGATGACCTCACCCTGCTGGAGCGCGAGGCTGTCCTTCAAGACCTTGGTCGTACCGTCCTTGCCGACGTACTCGATCTTGACCGTGGTCGGCCCGTCGAGGGTCATGGACTTCTCGCTCTCGAAGTAGTCCTTGCCCTTCATGTGGACCACGCGGGCCTTGGAGCCCGACTCCGGCCAGGGCTTCATCATCTTGTGCGGGTTCTTCTGGGCGAACTTCTTGACCGAGACGGCAGGCCTGCGGTCCGAGTTGCCTTCGCGCAGCACCGGGTTGACGGCCGAGCCCAAGACGACGGCGAAGCGCATCTGCAGAGCCTTCTCCTCTTCGTTCTTCGGCTCCTCCGGGTACTCCGGGATGTCGTATCCCTTCTCCCGAAGCTCCTTGATCGCGGCCTGGAGCTGGGGGATCGAGGCGCTGATGTTCGGGAGCTTGACGATGTTCGCGTCCGGGGTCGTGGCGAGCTCCCCGAGCTGGCTCAGGTGATCGGGGATCTTCTGCTCGTCGGTGAGGTTGTCGGGGAAGTTCGCGATGATCCTCCCGGTGAGGGAGATGTCCCTCTCCTCGACCTCGACACCGGTACCCTTCGTGAACGCCTTCACGATGGGGAGCAGACTGAATGTCGCCAGAGCGGGGGCCTCATCAACCTTGGTCCACATAATCTTCGCTGTCATGGCGTGCCTTTCGCTCCTGTCTGACGTTTTGAAAAAGTCGGGCGCCGGTTTATAGGACAGAAGGAGTGGGAAGGGAAGAGACGACGCGGTCCTCCGGGGAAGCTATAGGTCTGAGCATGCTCCTCCACCTCGTCGCCCTCCTGCTCCTCTTCGCCGGGCCCGGGTCGTCCTCGGCTGATCTCGAGCTACCCCGCCCCGAACGCTCGTGGCGCGCCACGCCGGCCGCCGTCGAGAGCGAGCCCGAGTCCCCCGAGCTCCGCAGAGACCTCGCCGAGGGGCGGGACGGCACCCTCATCGGCAGGGAGAGGCTCCTCCGCGTCGAGCTGGACCTCGAGGCCGACCCGCACGAGCTGATGCTCACCTTCACTCGCAACCCGCGTAACGGCTGGATGCTCGAGCCGCGCACCGAGTATCTCGCCGAGATCAGCGGCTACCACGGGGGCAAGCTGCTCGGGTGGCGTGAGCACGCACGGGGCCGTGAGCAGGAAGGGCGGCTCGACAAGATCATGCTGCCGCCCTCGGCCGCCAAGCGCCGGCTGAGGCTCACCGTGCGCTCCAAGCGCGAGCCGCCCAGGCTGGCCGACATCGGCTTGTACCGCCTGCGCAAAGGAGCCGCCCAGGACTACTGGCTGTGCCTCGGGGCGTCGATCCAGGAGCAGGCCGTGCGCCACGCTGCCTTCAAGGCCCTCGTCGAGGAGCGCTTCGGCTACGACCCGGTCCTCTTCAACCGAGCCGTAGGCGGGTGGGCGAGCCGCGACCTGCGCCGGGAGCTCGCCGCCATCCTCGCCGACCACCCACACGCCCGCTTCGTGCTCGTGCACATCGGCGGCAACGACGTGAGCGCCCAGCGCCCCTACCCCGGCGGCGCCGAGACGCTCAGGGCCAACCTGAGGGCCATCATCTCTGCCGTCACGGCCGCCGGGAAGGTCCCCATGGTCGCCCGCCTGTCCTACCGTCGCTACCGCTCCTCACCCAGGGTAGGTCCGGAGGCCAACGGCTCGCTGCCCTATGTGCTCGAGGTCTACGACCCGCTGATCCGCGAGCTCACACCCTGGCTCTACGACGCGGCCGCCGCCAGGGGGCGCGTGGACGCCTACGGCTGGTTCCGCACCCACCCCGACACCCTCAAGCCCGACGGCATCCACCCCAACACCGCCGGGCGAGCGGCCTGGAACCGGCTCTGGGTCGACGCGGTGGGCCCGCTCGTCTACAGGCGCACCGCGGGCCGGCGGTAGTACAGGCGCACCTCGATCTGGCAGGATGCTGCACCTCATCGGCTGGGTGTGAGCATGTGCAGAGCGCTGCGGTTCTTCATGGGGGTGCTGCTGGGGTCCTGCCTCCTCGCGAGCGGGGCGTGCAGCAGTGAAGAGGGGAGCCCGACCGAAGACGCCGCTCCGGCATCGGCTCCCGACGAGGGTGCGCTCGGCGACCGGCAGGACGAGGGCGGCTCGGCCCTTCCCGACGCGACCGACGCACTCGATCCCGGCTCCGAGGCCGATCCCGGAGCTGCCGACGTGCCGCTCGCCGGCGGAGACCTCGAGGGTGACGAAGGAGGGCCGCGGCCGCGCTGCAGCGCACCTCCCGAGGCGCCCCCCCCCCCCCGAGGGCCCGCCCGGGGCGCCCGGCCAGCCCCGCCGCCCTCCCCCGTAGGCCCCCTCACCCCCCCGATGTCGGAGCACCGCGGCGTCGACGAGCTCGAGCGCGAGGGCTACGAGATGCTCCGCGAGGTGGTCCTCGAGGATGAGGGGGTATTTTTCATCGCCACCTACGACGCGGAGATCGACGCCTTCGTCGTCGAGTCGGGCCCGGAAGCAGAGCGCAAGCGCCTGGTCTTCAAGCGCATGGTCGAGGAGGCCGGCGGCGTCAGCTACGAGGTCGTCGAGGGGGAGGTCTCGGAGCTCTTCCCCTCGACGGACCCGCGCCTCTACTCGAGCTACCAGGAGGTCCACGACGCCTTCGAGAACCCCAACGACGTCGACCTGTCCGCCATTGGGTATGCCGACGACGACCCCAGGGTCGGCTTCCTCCCGCCCGAGGGGCAGTCCTACCCCTTCCCCATGGTGCGAATCGCGACCTTCTTCGACGCACCCGACGCGCCCGACGCGGTCGTCACGCTGAAGCCGTGGGCGACCTGGGCAGCGGGCACCCACGGCGGCATGAGCATGCTCCAGTCCCAGTCCACCCTCTTCTTCTCGGGCGCGGGCGCGCGGGAGGGCGTGGTGCTCGACGAGGTCGCGCTGCTGGCCGACGCCGTCCCCACGGCGCTGGCCGCCCTGGGCGCCGGCACCACCGGCGGCATGGGCCCGGACGGGCGCTACGACGACGGCCTCTACCTCCTGCGCCAGGACGGCCGCGTGCTGTGGGAGGCCCTCGCCGAGGACCCCTGCGAGCGAGCCCGCCACGTCGTCATCGTGCTCTTCGACGGCGCCCAGGCCTTCGAGCTGAACCACCAGCTCCTCGACGAGGACCCAGAGGTCGACCTCCCCGTCTTGCGGGAGCTCGCGCGCAACGGCGCCGTCTACCGCCACGGCGCCGTAGCCAACTTCCCCTCGCTCTCGGCTCCCGGCCACATGACGGCCGGCACCGGGCTCTGGTCGGGGCACCACGGCTTCATCGCCAACGCCTTCTTCGGTCGCGAGGACCAGAAAAAAGTCAAGCCTTTCAGCCTGATCGCAGACGTCCGCGACACCATGGCCCACCCGGAGAAAGCCATAGCCATCTATGAGCGAGGCGTGGCGCCGGGCGTCGAAACCCTCGCCCAGGCTGCCCACCGCGCCCTCGGCGAATTCGACCCCGAGACGAGAGAGGGGGCCTTCGTTGCCGTCTTCTTCGAGATCGCCATCGGCGGCGCGGACTTCACGACAATTGACTACCTCAACGCCTCCGGCGCCGTGCCCGACGGCACCAGCTCTCTCGCCAAGTACCGCATCGCAGACGACATCGGGATCGCCCAGGTAGAGGCCCTGCTCGGCAACGAGGAGCACCCCGTGCCCACCGTGCTCCAGGTCTCCTTCATCAGCACCGACGCGGCGGGTGAGATGGAAGGCCCCAGCTCCGATCTGCTCCGCGACGTGCTCGCCCAGATGGCCGCCCGCGTCGGCAGGATCCTCGCCGCCTACTAGCAGCGGGGCGCCCTCGACGGCACGTTGTTCATCATCCTCGCCGACCACGGCATGGAGCTCCAGGACCCCAGCCGCGAGGCGGGGCCGCTCTCGAAGATCTCGAAGAGCGGCGTGAAGGTGAAGCAACCCTTCGCCGGGGTGCTCTACCTGCGCACGCTGGAGATGGAGGCCTCGGCCGGCCCGGAGGAAGGGACCATCACCGTGCACGTGCGCAACCACGACAACGACACGGCCCTGTACGGCGTGACGGTCTCCTGCCCAGCGGGCTGCACGGAGACCGAGGCCTTCACCGACGACACCGGCGCCGCCGTCTTCCACCTCGACGGCGCGGCCGCGGAGCTCGAGCTGAGCGCCGCCCACCCGAGCTTCAACATCGCTCGGCTCGTGGTATCGTCCGACGCGCTCTGAGCACCGGGGGGTGAGGGGCAAGGCAAGGAGCCAGCCCCACACAACGCCAAGAGGATCAGCAGGTGCTTTCGACAGCCAAGCTTCTGCTCTTCGCGCTCATCTCCGCCGCCACCGCCCAAGCGGGCCAAGCCTCGGGAGACCCGGAGGGAGAGGCAGGCGCCGCCGTGGACTGCGGGGAGCAGGAGGCGAGCGCCACGTCACCGAGAGGGCCCGAGGCGGAAGAGCGCCCCCTCAACGAGCTGACCGTCGTCGCCAAGCGCCTCCCCGAGGACCCCTTCGAGTCGGACCGCTCGGTCTGCGTCCTCGAGCGCAAGGCCCTCGCCGAGCGGGCACCGCGGACCGTGCCGGAGGCCCTCTCCGGGGCGCCCGGGGTCTTCGTGCAGAAGACCAACCACGGCGGCGGCTCGCCCATCGTGCGCGGCATGATCGGCCCCCAGAACCTCGTCCTCGTCGACGGCGTTCGCTTCAACAACTCGGTCTACCGCACGGGGCCGATCCAGTACCTGAACCTCATCGATCCCTTCTCGATCGAGAGGATCGAGGTGCTGCGGGGCCCCGGCTCGGTGCTCTACGGCTCCGACGCGATGGGCGGCGTCGTCGAGGTGCTCCCCATCGCTGCACGAGAAGCGGCCGGGGATGGCTTCGAGGCCGGCGGCCGGGCTGTCTTGCGCTACGGCTCCGCCGACCGAGGCGCGGCCGCCCACGGAGACCTGCAGCTGAGCACCCGCTCCTTCTCCGTGCTCGGCGGGTTCAGCCGCAAGGCCTTCGGCGACCTGAGCGGCGGCCGTGGCGTCGGTGTGCAGCCCCACTCCGGCTACGACGACACCTCCGCGGTCGGCAACCTCAGCTACCGCTTCGCCCCCGGGTGGGGCTTCAAGGCCGGCTACCTGATGTCGAGGATCGACGGCGCCGGGCGCACGGACAAGCTGGAGGACAAGCGCTCTCTCCAGCTCTACGACAACGGCGACGACCTCGCCTACGGCAAGCTGCGTGGGCGCCTGCGAGCGATCCGCACGAGGGCGGAGCTGACGCTGTCCTACCAGCGCTTCAGGGAGCAGAAGGACAACATCAAGGTCTCAGACGATCTCGCCACCGAGATCAGCGCCACCCGTGACGAGGTCCGGGCCGACACCATAGGCGCCGACCTCCAGCTCGTCTCGCGCCTGCTCGCCGGCCGCCTGCGGGTCCAGTACGGCGGCATGTGGTACCGGGACTTCGTCGGAGCCGATCGCAGCACACGCAACGCGGGAGCCGCCTGGCAGGCATCCGACCAGGCCGGCTACACCGACGGCTCCACCTACGACAACCTCGGCGGCTTCCTGATGGTCGAGGGTGAGCCCCTCTGGACCGAGGAGCACCACATCCTCCGCCTCGGCGCCGGCTACCGCCTGCACGCCGCCGACGCCCACGCGCCCGATCACGGCGACCTCGCGGCGGTGGACTTCGGCCACGCCGGCCACGTCTTCTTCGGCAGCCTCCAGTACCTCTACAGAGACCGCGCGACCGCGGGCCTCACCTTCTCCCAGGGCTTCCGCGCCCCGAACCTCAACGAGGCGGTCATGCTCGGGGACACGGGGAAGTACTTTCACGTGCCCAACTCCGAGCTCGGGCCCGAGCGATCAGACACCATCGAGCTGGTTGGGCGCGCGCGCGCGTGGCGCCTGAGGGCCTCGGTCGCGGGCTACGTCTCCTTCCTGCACGACCTGGTCAAGCGAGAGGAGACCACGTGGAAGGGCCAGGCCGAGGTCGGCGACAAGCCTGTCGCGTGGAACGTCAACGGCGGAGAGGGGACGTTGTGGGGCGTGGAGGGTGTCCTGGGGGCCGACCTGGGCCGCGGCTTCTCGGCCGCCGGCTCGCTCACCTACACCTGGGGCGAGGAGGACGTGCCCGGCGGCCCGAACGTGCCGCTGACCCGCATCCCGCCCTTGTTCGGCCAGCTCACCCTGCGCTACGAGACGGCCGCTGTAGGAGACCTGCGGGGGTTCGTGGAGACCTCCGCGGAAGGGGCCGCGGAGCAGGGCCGGCTGTCGGCGGAGGACGAGAAGGACGTGCGCATTCCGGAGGGAGGCACGCCCTCGTGGTGGACCTGGAACCTGCGCGCCGGCCTGCAGGTCCACGACACGCTCACCCTCGGGCTGGTGCTGGAGAACCTCCTCGACAAGGCCTACAAGCACCACGGCTCGGGTGTGTACGCGCCGGGCACGAACGCCGTGCTCACGGTGGAAGCGGATTACTGAGCGGGCTCGCGGCGGCGGGCCCGAAAGTGGTAGGCCGAGAGCGTGGAGACGAGCAAGACAGCAGCCCCGACCTTCTACGAGACCAGGGTCCGCGTGCGCTACGCGGACACTGACGCCACGGGCGTGGCCTACTACGCCTCCTACCTGCGCTACTTCGAGGAGGGGCGCATCGAGATGTTCCGCGAGCTCGGCCTGCCCTACGATCGCCGCCTCCCAATCGTCGAGGTGCGCTGCCGCTACCGCGCTCCGGCCGTCTTCGACGACCTGCTCGTGGTGCAGACCTTCGTCGAGGAGGTGCGCACCAAGGCCTTTCGGCTCGGCGGGCGCATCTGCCGGGCCGACGAGGGTGAAGAGCTCGAGCTGTTGGCCGAGGGCCACGTGGCCATGGTCACCCTCGACGAGGAGGACCGCCCCGTCGAGGTGCCCCCGGCCTTCCGGGAGGCCTTCGCGCGTTAGGCGGACATGAAGCTGCTTCTGGACACGCTCAGGTGGTTGCTGCGGAACGCTGTCGGCATCGCGGTGACCGTCGTGGTCCTGTTCGGCGTCTACTTCTTCTGCGAGGAGGTGTGGCCCCGGTTGGAGCGCGAGCGAGAGACGGCGCGGGCACGCATCACCGACCTCAAGGACAGGATCGACCGGCTCGAGGACGACGAGCGCGCCGCGACCGCTGCCCTCGAGGCCGCCCGACGGGAGTGGGAGTCACTGCGCAAGAACCGCGGCGCAGAGCTCAAGGCGGCCGGCGACGCCGTGGCGAAGCTGATGGCACGCTCGGCGGAGGCCCAGAGAGCCGTGCGCTCGAGCGCGGAAGGGCTGCCGGCCAAGATGCAACGGCGCCGGCACGCTTGTGCGGATCTGTGCTCGTGGCCCATCCGCACATACGACAGGTGGACCGGCAACCATCACTGCGTCCGTGCCGAGCAAGCCTGCAACGCGGCCAAGGCGGGGGTAGGAGAGCTCGAGAAAGCGAAGCGCCGGGCCGAAGCCGAGGCGAAGCTCTTCGCCACGCAGCTCGCCGGCGCCCAGGATCGGGCCACAACGCTCAGCGTCACCGCCTCGCCCGAGACCGCGCGGGCCGCCAGCACGCTGGCGCAACGCCAGCGGGATCACAACGACATCACGTGGCGGCTCTCCGACGCCAAAGTCGAGCACGGATGGCTCGAGCATGACCTGAACGAGATGGTGCTGACGCAGCTGGAGTCCTACCGCGAGGCCCTGGCCCGGGTGTGGTCCGACTCGTGGTGGTGGATCCTGCTCATCGTCGTCGGCGCCAGGTGCGTGCCCCTCATCTGGCGGACCTTCTGCTACTTCGTGCTGATGCCCCTGTTCAGCCTGGCGCCCCCGATCCGCCTCAACGAGGGCGACGCCCCGGGCTCCTCCGCCACCACCGAGCCCGAGCCCACCCTGGAGATGACGCTCTCACCGGGCCAGGCTCTCTCCGTGCGCCCGGACTGGCTGGTCGGCGTGGTCGACGAAGTGGGCGGGGCGAGGCGCAAGACGCGGCTGTTCTGGAAGACGAGCGCGCCGCTGGTGAGCTACGCGGCGGGCCTGCTCCTGCCCACCGAGATCAGCGCCCGCGGCGAAAGCGCTGCCCAGGCCGTGCTAGCTCCGCCCGACGACGCCGACCTCTACCTCAGCCGCCTCGACCTCAAGGAGCACGAGGGCTTCGTCGTCCACCCCCGCAACGTCGTCGCGGTCCTCGGCGATCTCGAGGCGAAGACGAGGTGGTGCTTCTTCAACCCCCACGCATGGGCGACCATGCAGATTCGATTCATCGAGCTGCGCGGAACAGGCGTGATCGTCCTCGCGGGCCGTGGCGGTGTCTACGCCCACGAGGTCGCCGCCCTCCGCCCCAAGCTCGACGAGAACGTCGTCGTCGGCTTCGACGGGCGCCTCACATACCGGGCCTCTCGCACCGAGACCTTCGTGCCTTACTTCCTCGGCCGCACCTCGCTCGTGGACGACTCCTTCGAGGGCACCGGCCTCGTCCTCCGCGAGGCTGTCACCGGTCGCGCCGGGGAGACCCTGATCGAGCGCAGCTTCGACCGCTTCTTCTCGGCCCTCGGGAAGCTCTTCGGCTTCTGAGAGCGCCGTCCGGACCGGGGCTCAGAGCTTGCGCGCGAAGAGCACACCTGCGCTGTCTCGCAGGGTGCACGGCGCCGCGAGATCCGCCACCTGCAGGCCGGGCGTGGCAGCCACCGCCTCCCACCCCTCCCGTGGCAGCTCCGCCGGCACGACCTCGAGCAGCTCGAGCGTCCTGGGCCGGCCCTCGAGGTTCGCGGCGAGCAGGAGGACCTCATCGCCTGTGGGGCTGTAGCGCAAGCCCACGCACACGACCGCTCCGTCGCAGGGATGGAGCCGGTCGAAGCAGTCACGCTCGCCGAGGTCTCTCCGCAGCCACGGGCGGCGCTGGCGGAAGCGGCGAAGGGCACAGAAGAAGCGGACCCGCTCCGGGTCGAGGTCTTCGAGGTAGCGGTCGACCACGCAGAGATCGTGCGCGTCCTCCATGAAGGCGCGCGCGAAGCGGCGAAGGGCCGCGCCGTCGAGATCCCCCGGCACGCCCGGCACGGCCGCGGCGTCGACGATGACGGCGCACCTCTCGTCGTCGCCGCCCGACAGCGCCACCGCGGCGCGCAGCGCCTCCCCGAAGCGGCGCAGCGACGCCAGGTCACGAAAGCCCAACGAGCGCACGCGGTGAAACACCCCCGGGTCCTCGAAGTCCTCTGCGGCCAGCTGCCACTCGAAGACGCGGCTCTCCTGCGCCGCCACCGACACCGCGTAGCGCTCGTCGGTGTTGCGCACGAAGCACCAGGCGCCGCGCACCGAGGCGTTGAGGAAGTCCATCGGCACGCCCGGAAGGAAGCCGTGGGTCAAGAGCTCCGCGGCGTGGTTGTCGTAGGCGTTGCGGAAGACCTCCTTGCGCCTCTCTCCGAGGTACGGGTTTCGGCGCTGTTCGGCGGGGATCTGGCTTCCACGGCGGAGCGTGTCGTGGTTGGCGCAGCCCGTGATCCAGTTGCTGCCGTGCTCAGCGATCTCGCGGACGCGCCACCACTTGGAGGCCCAGAAGGTCAGCAGGGCCGGGGTGTTGTGCGCGAAGGTGAGGGGCCCCCACTGGAAGACGTCGGGGTCGAAGCGCTGGTCCTCGATGACAGCGCGGTAGGTGGAGGCGAGCTCCCAGTCCTCGCGCGGCCAGGGCCGGCCGTCCTCGAAGATCACCCTCACACCGGCGCCCCAGAGCTTCGGCCCGCTCTCGAAGGTAGGTCACGCCACCGCGCTCCATCGGCTTTGCCTCCAGCTGGTTCGCAACAGGCCCGACGATCAGGGCGCCGGCGCGAAGCCCCGCTTGCGCATCAGCGCGCCGAGCTCGGGATCCCGTCCGCGGAAGGAGCGGTAGCCCTCGGCCGGCGGCACCGTGTTGCCGACCGAGAAGACGTGGTCGTGGAGGCGGCGCGCCACCGCCACGTCGTAGGGGCCGCCGGCTTCGGTGAAGGCCTCGTAGGCGTCGGCGGTGAGGGTGTCGGCCCAGAGGTAGCTGTAGTACGCGGCCGAGTAGGAGTCGCCGCCGAAGATGTGGCCGAAGTGCGGGGTCCGGTGGCGCATGACTATCTGCTTCGGCATGCCGAGCTCCTCGAGCGCCTCGCGCTCGAATCGGTCGGGGTCTATTGGGGTCGCTCCGGCGAGGTGGAGCTTCATGTCGACCATGGCGCTGGCGAGGTACTCGACCGTGTAGAAGCCCTGGTTGAAGCGGGCCGCACGCCTGACTTTCGTGAGCAGCTCCTCGGGCATGGGCTCGCCCGTCTCGAAGTGGGTCGCGAACAGAGAGAGCACCTCGGGCGTGTAGAGCCAGTGCTCGAGCAGCTGCGAGGGGAACTCCACGTAGTCGCGGTAGACGGCGGTGCCGGACAGCGAAGGGTAGGTCACGTCGGAGCACAGGCCGTGCAGCGCGTGGCCGAATTCGTGAAAGAGGGTCTCGGCGTCGGACCAGCCGATAAGTTGTTTCGCTTGCGAAACACCCCGCGTAGGGGCGTTCTGCTTCAAAACGCCCGCCCCGCTTGTCAGCACCGGCTCGCCGGGCTTGCCGCGCAGGAAGTTGGAGTTGTTCGAGACGATGACGCTCACCTCGCCGTCCATCCTCTCCTGGCGGCGATAGGCGTTCATCCACGCTCCCGAGCGCTTGCCCGGCCGCGCGTAGGGGTCGAAGTACCAGAGGCCCACGTGGCGGCCCTCGCGGGTCACCTCGTAGACGGAGATCTCCGGGTGGTGCGTCGGGACGCCCGAGACCTGGTGGAAGCT
>CAZQPP010000066.1:15791-22681 GCA_964594295.1 uncultured Myxococcales bacterium
ACAGCTCACCGGCAACCCAGAACATGCCCTCGCGCAGCCTGTCGAGCTGCAGGTAGGGCTTCACCGCGCGCTCGTCGAGGTCGTAGCGCTCCTTTCGGACCCTCTCGGCGAAGTAGCGGTAGTCCCAGGGCTCGATCTCCGTGCCCGCGAGCGCCCGCATCGCCGCGATGTCCGCCTCGGCCTGGGCCAGCGCCGGCCGCCACACCGCCTCCATCAGCTCCATGGCGCGCTCCGGGGTCTTGGCCATGGTGTCCTCGAGGCGCCAGTGGGCGTGGGTCGGGTAGCCGAGGAGCGCGGCTCGCTCGGCCCTCAGCGCGAGGATCTCGGAGATGATCTTGTTGTTGTCGTGCTCGTCGCCGTTGTCGCCTCGGCCGTAGTAGGCGCGCCACACCTTCTCGCGCAGGTCGCGGCGGTCGGAGCTCCGCAAGAAGGGCTCCATGGCCGAGCGCGTGTTCAGGATCGCCCACTCGTCGCCGCGCCCCGCGGCCGCCGCCGCCACCTTGGCGGCCTCGACCTGCGCGGGCGGCAAGCCGGCGAGATCGTCTCCGCTCGAGAGCCACAGGGTGTGGCCTTCCTCGTCGGCCATGACGTTCTGCTTGAAGCTCGTGAACAACGCGGCGAGGCGTTGGTTGACGGCCGCGAGGCGCTCCTTGCCGGCGGGGTCGAGCTTCGCGCCGGCGCGGACCAGGCGCCTGTAGAAGTGCCTGGCCAGCCGCGCCTGCTCGGCGCCGAGGCCGGTGTCTGCGAGCCCGAAGACCACCGCCTCGATCCGGGCGAAGAGGGCGGCGTTCTGCGCGATGTGGTCGCGATGCGCCGCGAGCAGCGGGGCGACCCGGCGCTCGACCTCCTGAAGCTCGGGCGTGCTGGCGGTGCTGTTGAAGACGCCGTAGACGGTCCCCACGCGGCCGAGGAGCCGCCCCGTCCTCTCGAGCGCCGCGACGGTGTTCTGGAAGGTCGGTGGCGCCGGGTCGGCCGCGATCTCGTCGATCTCCTGCAGCTGCTCGGCCATGGCGACCTTCAGCGCCGGCTCGAAGTGACAGACCTTCGCCTCGTCGAAGGGTGGAAGCCCGCCCCAGCGCCCTTTCCACGGGCGCAGCAGGGGGTTGGCGGCGGCGGTGGACAGGTCGGCCTCCGGCCCGGGGAGAGCCGGTCGCGGCGCGGAGGCACAGCCGGCGGCGAGCAGGGCTGCCGAGAAGAGGGCGAGGCGCATGGACGCTCCTAGGTTGTTGAGCGAGGTGCCCTTCATAAGCACACGGCGTGCGCCGTCAAGCGGGGACGAGCCGGGCACCCTGCGCTACGGGCAGCGAAAGCGCAGGCAGTAGTAGAAGCGGCTCACCTGCTCCGAGAGCACCTCCGTGGCACCCGGCGGGAGCAGCTCCGTGGGGCTGTGGGGGTCGGCGTCGTAGAAGGTGATGAGCCGAAAGAGCAGCCGGGTGGCGAGGGAGTGTCGCTCCGACGGGTCGAGCTGCTCGTCCACGACGACGATGGGCGTGCCCGGCTTCGCGACGCGAGCCATCTCGGCCAGGGCCTTCCTGGGGTCGTTGAAGCTCCCCATGGCGCCGACGTGGAAGACGCGCTCGAAGAAGCCCCGCGGGAATGGCAGCGCGTGGGCGTCGCCGACCATCAGGCGCAACGGGAAGGCGCCGCTCCGCCGCAGCCGGCGCCGGCACCTCGTGAGCATGCCGGCCGCCAGGTCGAGGCCCCACAGCTCCACGTCGAGGCCGGCCCGAAGGCGCTCGCGCAGCAGCGGCACGTTCGGGCCGGTGCCGATGCCGACCTCGAGGATGCGCACGGGCCCGCCGCCCTCGGGAGGACCCAGCGCTTCGAGCTCCAGACGAGGCATCCAGCGGGCGCGGATCGTCGCCTCGGACGAGCCCTGGAGCGGCATCACCAGGCGCACCGCGGGGTCGTGGAGGTAGGGCAGGTTGTCGTAGAAGTGGCGCAGCAGGCGGTCGCTGCCCCTGACGTCGGACTCCCTGACCAGGCGCGGGAAGCCGTCTCTGACGGGCCACTCGCTGCCGCACCTCCCGCAGGCGAGGCGGCCTCGGTGAACGAGCCCGCGCCGCTCCCGGCCGCTCCAGGACAGCGCCTGGTGACAGCCCGGGCAGCGCAGGTGCTGCAGATCTTCGGCTCGCATGGCCCGGCCTTCTATCCCGGGCCGAGGCTCAGGCCAAGCCGTGGCGCGACGGCCATCAGTCAGCCGCCAGGCGCACCACGTCGGTGGGCTCGGCGATGCCCTTGAGCTGCACCGACTCGCGAGACGACGCGAAGCCGCTCTCCTCGAGCAGCGTCGGGGACATGGCGGCGAACGCGGGCGGAGTGCTCGTGTGCGGCTTGATCTGGATCGTGGCCCGGCGATAGGGCGCGCGCGTTTCGGAGGCTGGTCCACATTGCCGGCTCCGGGCTCTCCATGCTCGCACCCCGCGGTGTTGCCGCAAAGCGCACGGCCGCTACCGCGCGCGCGCCGTCACCGGCAGCACCAGCGCCACCGGAACAGGCTCGACCTGCCCGCCGTCCGGCAGGGGGCCGGCCTCCGCGTCCGCGGTCGGGCCCAGGCCGTGCAGGCGCACGTGCGTGAGGACCTCGCCCGAGAGAGAGTTGACCAGGATGTCCCTGGTGCCGTCGTTCACGAGGTACCACCGCTCACAGACGTGGGTGGCGCGGAACAGGCAGGTGCCGTCGGCCCCGCAGATCTCGATCTGCTCGTCGTCGAGCTTGCTGCCGTTGCTGATCACCTTGTGGCAGTGGTGGATGAACCGACAGCCGTAGGTCGCATGGTAGCCGTTCGGGGTGATGACCGGGCTCCAGTCGCAGTCCGCCTCGCTCGGGGCGGCGTCCTCCGCCACGGTGGAGTCTGCGGGCACCTCGGGGCGTGTGTCCTGGGCCTCGGCGCGCGACCTCGACGCCTCGTCCTTGCACGCGCTCGCGGCCGCCGCCGCCAGCAGGGCGAGGAGCAGCAGGCGGCACGACCACCGCCTCACAGCGCCCTCCCCTTTCGCAACACACCGAGAAGGAAGCACAACACCAGCAGGAGCGGCAGCGCCTGGGTCGGCCGCAGGCCCGCGGCGCAGCCCCGCTCGGGGGGGAGCGGCTCCTCGCACGCCTGGTCCGGCTCACAGCGCCCGGTCTCGGGGTGGCAGATCTCGCCCGGATCGCAGTCGGCGTCCCCGGAGGGACATGGCTTCCCGCAGGCCTGGGGATACAGCGAGATCACCGCCTGCAGGTCGTCCGCCTCGAGGCTCCGCCAGGAGGTGTCGCCCGCGGGCGGGTAGAGGCCGTACATCGTGGCGGCCTGGACGTCGCTGTGGTCCACGCCCACCAGGTGGCCGAGCTCGTGGATCAGCGTGCTCAGCAGGTCGTGCTCGTCCGCGCCGGGCTCCGTGGCGAAGGGAGCGCCGGGGCGGAGGTGAAGGACCAGGTCGACCTCCGCGAGGCGGCCGTCGCGCTGGCGCGGCACGGTCGCGGCGAAGCTGTTGGGCGGGCCGGGATAGGCTGGAGCCGCCTGGAAGGAGACGACGTTTCGGAGGTCGTCTTGAATGCCGGTCGCCTGCACGAGGCCGCCGTACTCGCTCCGGAAGGCCGTACAGCTCCCCGAGATCCGGGCGCGGGCCCAGGACGCGAAGGCCTCTGCGATGACCTGCTCGAGCTCGTCTGTGTCGAAGCCGCTCTCTGCGGCCGAGCTCTCGTCGAGGTACCAGGTGACCGGGAAGGCATCCCACCTGTAGTCGTGGAGGACGTAGGCCGAGGCCGGCGAAGCGGTGAGGAGGGTGCAGGCGAGCAGGAACGTCGCTGCGGCGCGCAACCCCACGTGGGTGAGCTGTCCCCGCGCGCTCATCAGAGCTCCACCTGCAGGTCCAAGAAGGCGTGGTCGTTCTCCAAGCCGGCGTCGTCTTGCCTGCGCTGGAAACGAGCGCGGAGAGCGAGCGTGTGCCTGACGACGTGCCAGGTGCCCGCGCAGGTGATCGCGTGCTCGTCCGTCGCCGCCCAGTCGGTCAAGGGCGCGCCGATGTCGTCCCACTCCCACCGGCAGTGCAGCCCTACGCTCCCCGGCAGCACGAACGCGCCGGCCTGTACCCAGAGCCCCTGGTTGACTCGTGTCAGCCAGGTCGGCTTGCCGCAGGATGATGACTCGGTGTTGGAGCGGTAGCGCGCGAAGCCCCCGACGAGAGAGAGCATGCGCCAGTGCACGATCAGATCTGCGCCCCAGCGCGTGTAGGAGTCGTCCAGCTCCGCGTAGGTCGTGTCGAGGACACCGGCCCCCACGGCGATGCGCAGCTCCTCGTAGCCTTCCTCGCCCGGGAAGAAGCCCGCCGTCCGCGGCGCTGGCGGCCCGAGGGGATGCAAAGCCAGGGCGCCGCCGAAGGTCCGCTCCGAGAAGCGCGTGTCGGTGGGGCAGAAGGTCAGCCACCACGAGAAGAGAGCCGGCCAGCTGCCGGAGGCCAGGACGCCGGTGACGTGAGCCGGGTGGTTGCCACGGAGCACGAGCGGCCTGAAGGGGAGCGCCAGCTCCTCGTCGTGCATCCGGAGCATCAGCAGGGTCGGGTTGTGGAAGCGCCCGGCCGTCAGGGAGAAGAGCTCGTGAAGGGCGACGCTCACCTCGGCGTCGACCAGCGAGAGGCCGTGCCCGTGCTCTCCGGCGCGCAGGTCGACCGACACGCCGTGGGGCAGCCGTGCCTCCCAGCGGAGGTCGAGGCGGCGCCCGCGCAACCCTTCGGAGTAGAGGGGATCGAGGTTGTAGGGATCGGCGTCACCGCCGATCCAGGGCACGAGCATCATGTCCGCGAGCAGCCCCAGGTCCAGGGCGACCCCCGAGGCCTCGTCACGGTAGACCGGCACGGCTCCCCGCGCAGGCTCGGCCATGATGAGCAGAGCCAGGAGCAGAGACGACGCTGCCCGCGCTACCCGCCCCCCCAGCACCGACGCGAGTGAGCCCATGTCCAAGCGATGCAAGCAGCTGGCCCGCCAGGGCACTAGGGCTTCAAAGCCGCGTCGAGCGCCCGGAGCAGGTCGTCGACGTCCTCGATGCCGGGGGAGACCCGGCTCAGCCCGTCGCTCACCCCCGCCTTCTCGCGCACCTCCCTGGGAACACAGGCGTGGGTCATGGAGGCCGGGCTGCGGCGTTTCCCCCCCTGGGCATGGTTGCAGCGTGAACGTAGCGCTTGCCTTGTCGGGGAGGCGAGCATATGCTCAAAAGTCAGGCAACCATGGCGCGGCCGATCACGACGAAGAAGGTCCCCCACGAGCTGGCCGAACGTGTCTTCAAGCCACGCGCCGTGCCCAGCTCGGATGTCGAGGAGGTCGTCCTGGCGCTCGACGGGCTCGAGGCCCTGCGCCTCGCCGACCTCGAAGGCCTCTACCAGGAGGCCGCGGCCGAGCGCATGGGGGTGTCGAGGGCGACCTTCGCGAGGGTGCTGGCAGCCGCCCGCAAGACCGTGGCGGACGCGCTCGTGAGCGGCAAGGCCATCCGAATCGAGGGAGGGGAGATCGAGAGGCGCGCCCGCGGACGCTGGCCCTGTCCGGTCCACGGCGGAGAGCGACGCCGCGGACGCGGTTGCAGGTGCCCGCGACGCCGCGGGGCCCCACCCTGAGGAGGAGCCATGAAGCTCGCAGTCCTCGCCCCAGTGTTGGCAGCCATCCTCGCTCTCGGGGCCGGGTGCAAGGAGAAGGCCCCGCAGCCCGCGCCTGAGCCCGCCGCCAAGGAGAAGGGGCACTCGCCTTTCGGGATCGAGATCATCGACTCACACGTGCACATCCTGCCGACCATGCCGGGCCTCGCGCGGGCCCTCGAGGTCTTCGAGCGCGTTGGGATCCGCAGGTTCGCCGCAAAGAGCGGCGGAGCCTTTGGAACACCACGCTTCGCCGCGACGGTGGCGATGAAGCAGGTCCTCGGCGCCCGTTTTGAGTTCTTCTGCAACATCGACTGGGACGACATCGACCGGCCGGACTTCGGCACACGGACGGCGGCACACCTCGAGAAGGCAGCGGCGGCGGGCGCCAGGGGAGTCAAGATCTTCAAGGCCCTCGGCCTGTCGGTGGAGACCGCCGACGGCGAGCTCGTGCCCGTGGACGACCCGAGGCTGGACCCCATCTTCGAGAAGGCGGGCGATCTCGGGCTCATCGTCGCCATGCACACCGCCGATCCCGTCGCCTTCTTCGAGCCCCCTACCCCGGAGAACGAGCGCTACGCCGAGCTCTCGATAGCGAAGAGCTGGAGCTTCCACGGCCCGGACTTCCCGAGCCACGACGAGCTGCTCGCCCAGCGGGACCACAGGTTGGCCCGCCACCCGCGGACCCGCTTCCTGCTGATCCACGTCGCCAACTTCCCGGAGGACCTCGCCTACGTCGACCGGCTGCTCTCCACCTTCCCGAACGTCTGGATCGACACGGCGGCCCGCGTCCCGGAGCTGGGACGCCACCCGGCCGACCAGGTGCGCGCGTTCTTCATCAAGCACCAGGACCGCATCCTCTTCGGAAGCGACCTCATCAGCTCCTCCAACGGGATGCAGCTTGGCTCCGTGTGGCACGTCCCCGGAGAGAGGCCCGGCATCGACGACGCGCTCCGCTTCTACGAGGCGCACTGGGCGTACTTCGAGACCGGCGCAAAGCAGATAGCCCACCCCACGCCCATCCAGGGCGCCTGGAAGGTCGACGCCATCAAGCTCCCCGAGGGTGTGCTGCGCAAGCTCTACCGGAGCAACGCAGAGGACTTGATCTTCAGGCCGCTCCGGCCCCTCGCCGGGCCATGAGCCCTCTCAGCGCACTCCGAGATCCGCGAGCCCCGCGTCCATCAGGGCGGACCAACCACGGTTGGCCTGCGGGCTCGCCGGGCTCGGGTGCGGCACGCTCCCGATCACGACGTCGAGATCGCCAACCAGCGCGCGGGCCTTCTT
>CAZQPP010000067.1:0-22606 GCA_964594295.1 uncultured Myxococcales bacterium
GCCCCCCAGCTGGGTCGAGCAGAAGGACCTCCACCGCCTCGGCCTGTTCAGGGCGGTAGGAGGGAGCTGCTACATGCTCTACTTCGCCGGCGTCACCTTGTGGCAGGAGCCGGAGCGCTCGTGTCGGGTCGAGCTTCACCTCGAGCCCGGCACCGTCACGGACTGTGAGGAGGTCGAGCTGCGACTCGACGGCGAGACCCTCGGGCCGATGGCTGCCGCGGGAGGCGGCGCCGGGGAGGACGGGCGCGTCTGCCGGAGGGCCCTGCCGAGCCACGGCGGTGGGCCGGTGCAGCTCTTCTTCTTGTTCGAAGAGGGGTTCGAGAAGGCCCGGGAGGTAGCCGGCGCGAGCGGCTTCGCGCGCGGGCGCTGGTGTGCCTACTTCGGCACCTTCGGCGATCTCGGGGCCGGTCGAAAGACGCCGGAGATACCGGCCGGCCAGGTGAAGCCGCTCGAGCTACGGGAGGTTGGCGGGCGCTTCGCCTTCCGCGAGGTCCGGATCGCCTGTGAGGGCGCTGCTCCTTAGGAGCCTGCGGCGCAATAGGCTCCCGGAGCTCAGGGTGGATCGTGGGCTTGCGAGGCGGAGCGCAGCTCGTAGAAGCCGATGACCACCGTGTCATCCCGGTATTGCTCGACTCCCCAGACGAGGGCGGGGAGCTCTGCGGAGAGCAGCGGTCGGTCTTTGCTGCGACGCGCGCCTTCGAGGCAGCGCTCGTGGACGGTGGCGCGACCCGGGTAGTGCGGAGGCGCGGTGCCGCTGACGTATGCCACCTGGCACAAGGGGGAGCGATAGAAGTAGGCGGAGCAGCCGTTGGGGGGAGCGGCCAGGGGCCATCCCCGCCATGTCACGTTGTCCAGGCCACGCGCGAGCAGGTCGGTGTCCCGAAAGCCGCCGGAGAGATCCTCATCGGGCTCGAAGGGGCGAAAGACCACAGCGCAGGAGGGCAGCTTGGGCAGCGCGTCCTTCAGGAAGTGGTACTCGTGCTCGATGGTGACCGGGCGGCAGACCCGGGAGAGCTGGCCCCCACTGGCCAGCAGGACCACGGCCAGCAGGAGCACACCCGCCACCGCCTTGCTGCGACCGGGGAGCATCGACGCGCAGGCTTGCACGACCATGCCTGCTCCGCCCCCCGCGATCGCGCAGAAGAGGAGGAGGGACAGCGCCTGGTAGCGGGTGTAGGTCAGCATGAGGTTCCCCGACGCCACGGGCGGCGCCGCGAGGGCAACCAGGACCAAGGAGATCGAAGCCCAGAGCGTCGCTCTCCTCGCTCGCCACAGGCCGAAGACCAGGCCGACCGCGAAGAGCGCCATGACGCTGACCGAGGTGTAGCTCGAGTCCGCCCACAGCGCGCTCTCGGGTTTGAACGCGGAGAGCCAGTCCTTGTTCTGGATGTTGGTGAGGTGGTACGCGATCGCGCCTTCGCCCTGTGACGCCAGGGAGAGATGGAGGGCGCCCAGGGCTCCAGCGAAGACCAGGGAGATCGCTTGAAGCCAGCTCCACGGGTCACGGTGGCGGCGAGCGAGGTCGAGACGGAAGGCGAGGAAGGCCAGCCCGGCCACCACGAGGATCAAGCCGGCCTCGGGCCGGGTGCGTGCGCAGAGCCACGCGGAGAGCACGAAGACGACCAGCGCTCGAATGCTCCGGCGCGGGCGCGCGCGAGCGAGGGACCACAAGGCCAGGGTCGCCAGGAACAGCACGATCGCCGAGCGCCCCATCGTGCCGGACCAACGGATCGCGATGGGCTGGACGGCGAGGAGGGTGCCCGCGGCGAGAGCCCCGAGGCGCCCGAAGCCCACGAGGTCGGCGAAGAGCGCGAGCAACACGGGAGCGAGCGAGCCCATCAACAAGGTAGCGACGACGACGAGCTCATCACTGAGCGTGCGGAGCAGGAGCCACAGCAGGGTCCAGAGCGCCCCCGGTGCGCTCCCGAGATCCAACCTGCAGGCCACCTCCAGCGGGCTCTCCGGGAGAACGCTGGCGAACTGGTAGCGATACTGGTCGTCGCCGGGGCCCCAGGTGGCCAGCCAGACACGCAGGAGCCCACCGAGCACGAACAGGGCCGTGAGCAGGAGGACCCAGCTCCGCTTCTCGCGACGAATGCCCGCCACGAGGTCGCAGCACGAGGACAACGCGAGCAGGCACCAGGCCACCATCATGGAGGCCTTGATGCCCTCACAGAGCGCGATGCCGATCATCACCGGGGGGCTGCGCCCTGCTCGGGGGGCTCGGCACCCGGCTTGGGGGGCTCGGCGCCCTGCTCCGCGGGCTCGGCCTCCTCCTCCGGGGGCGGGTCGCCGCACTGTCCCCTGGAGTCCGAGCCCCAGCAGTAGAGGGCCCCGTCCGTGGCAACGGCGCAGGTGTGGTCGCTGCCCACGGAGACGGCTGCGACGGACCACGTCGGCGAGCCGTCCGGCGCCTCGACGGGCCGAGGCAAGAGCGAGGGATTGCCGTCTTCGAGGCGCACCTTGGGGTCGAAGGGGGCACCCCAGCAGTAGAGGGCCTTGTCGCCGGCGACGCCGCAGGTCTTTCCCAGGCCGCCGGAGAGCCGCTCGAAGCGCTTGCTCCCTTTCAGGCTGCTCACGTTGACCGCCACGGGCCGCCGGCGGTCCCTGCTGCTGCCGTCTCCCAGGGCTCCAGATTGGTTCGAGCCCCAACAGTGGGCTGCGCCCGCCCTGTCGACGCCGCAGGTGTGGAAGCTGCCCGCCGCGACGGCTGCGAAGTCGCCGCCCGGCTTCCCGGCCATGCCCACCGGCTCCGGCGCCCGGACCGCCTCCTCCTCGGAGCCGCTGCCGATCTGGCCGTGCTCGTTGACACCCCAGCAGTACACCCTCCCGTCGGTCGTGCGAGCGCAGGTGTGCCGGCTGCCGGCCGTGATCTCCTCCACGCGGGCCTCACCCTCGAAGCCCGACGAGTCGATCTCGATGACCACGGACTCGGTCTCGCTCACCGGCGCATAGGAGGGCGGATCCCGTCGCCCCAGGCGCTCTGCCACGCCTCCCCAGCAGTAGACCTTGGCGCTCGACAGGCCGCAGGTGTGCACCTCCCCGAGCACGATCTGGTCGAGCTTCAAGACGTCGCCGCGCGGGTTGTCCGCCTTCGCTTCGGCCTTCTTGTCGAGCCGCGCCGGCCTCAAGGTGATGGCCAGCGGGCTCTTGTTCGTGGCCTCGTGGGGATAGACGACCGCGCCCCCCTTCTGGGCTCCCCAGCAGTAGGCCTCTCCCTCCTTGCGCACCCCGCAGGTGAGGAAGTCGGCGCCGACCACGCCGAGCCAACCCGTCTGCGAGCCGATCCTTGTCGGCGCGCCTCGATCCTCGGTGCTGCCGTCCCCGAGCTTGCCGGCTGTGTTGGCCCCCCAACACCATAGCGAGCCTTCACCTCGGATCGCGCAGGTGTACGAGTGGTTGGCCTTCACGAGGCGCCAGTCGCTCGCGCTCCCGACGCGCCTCGGCTTGTTCACGTACAGGCGCTTGGGTTTCGAGCTCTCCTGTTGCCCCGCCGTCGACTCCCCCTGCTCCCCTTGCTCCGAGCTCGCCCGAGAAACCGGCTCGGGCGATTTGCGCTTGCACGCGGTCACGGCGAGCGCCGCCGCCAGCGCCAGGGTGAGGAGCCGGGCTTTGAGTCGCTTCATCTCGGTCACGTCAGCACCCCCCGCAGCAGGCAGAGCAGGTTTTCATCGTGAACGAAACGCTGTCAAGATGAGGCGCTGTCCACCTCGGAGATCGAAAGCATGCACGGCTCGGGGAGCACGGGATCGCATACCGGATCGGGGGCCGTGAGGCGCGCGGCGGCATTCGTCGGGCTCATGGGCCTGCTCCTCTGCGTGCCTTCGGGCTCGTGCCGCAAGGCCGGCGTCGATCCCCCAGCGCCGGCCGTGGTCGAGACCGAGAGCACCTTCGTGGCGAAGGTGCTGAGATCCTCCCTGCCGGCACATCTCCTGGAGAGCGGAGCCTACGAGCGGTGGCCCGCTGGCTCGGTCCCGTCGCGAGTGCTGGTCGTCGCCCACAGCTTCACCGATCGCACCCACCTCGTCGGTCGCGAAGCAGCTCGCATGCTGGGCGCAACCTACATCCGCCTCTTCCAGCCTCCGGGCGACTCCGAGGTCATGACTCCCGTGGAGGACGTGCCGGCCGGGGTCGAGGGGCAGGGCGTCGGCTCGTTTCAAGAGGCCGTGAAGGCGATCTCCGAGCCCGAGGTGTCGGTGCTCTTCCTGGGCTCGCCCATCTGGGGCAACCCCACGCCCCTCGTCATCAGGCTCGTCGAGAAGGCATCCCTCGACGGCAAGCTCGTCGTGCCTTTCTGCACCCACGCGCAGCAGTGGCACCCCGAGAGGTTCGAGCCGCACTTGAAGCAGCTGAGGGATCTCGGCGCCCGCGTGGCGATGCCCTGGGTGCTGCGGCTACCCTTTCACATGAGCGAGGGCGAGATCTACCGGGCGGTGTGGGCCTCGCTGCCCGCCCGCCGCGACCTCTGGTGGAACCGCGAGACCCCCGAGGCTTCCCGGTGCGACCCCGGCGAGGCCGGCGGACCCGCGATCGAGACCTGTCGCGTGCCTGCCGGGCTGACCTGGACGTGGACGCCCGCGCCGGTCCGACCGGGCTCGACGGTCTACGAGCGGGCTCCCCGACTCGCGGCTACCGGCGCGTTCGAGATCGCAAGGCGGGAGGTCTCGCTGGATCTCTTCGTAGGCGGCAAGCGCAAGGACAGAGAGGCTCCCACCAAGGTCTGGATCGACACCTGCAAGGCCCTGGTGGCGGAGGGCGGGGACCGCCCGCTGCCTTGCGTCTCCCTCGAGGAAGCGCAGGGCTGGTGCGAGGCGCGCGGCATGCGCCTGCCCACCCTGAGCGAGTGGAGCCGGGCGGCTCGGGGCGACAGCTCCCAACCCTTTCCCTGGGGCTCCAGCTTCGCCTTCGACGGGAGCCTCGGGAACTTCGGCGAGGGCCCGGGGAACGGCCGGGTGGAGGCGGGCTGCAGGCGTGAGGGCGCCGACTTCAGGGGCGACGGCTTCCCCGGCCTCGCGCCTCCCTGCTCCTTTCCGGCGGGCGACAGCCGCCATGGCGCGTGCGACATGGCCGGCAACCTGGCCGAGTGGGTGCTCGCGACCACGCCCGGCGGCGAGCAACACGGAGCCCTTGCCGGTGGAAACTGGTTCGACTGCGTGCCGGAGGCCTGGCGTGTCGACCGGCCCGTGTGGTTCCCCGCGCGCATGACCTTCGACGGCGTCGGCTTCCGGTGCGTGGCCGGTGAGCGCCGGCAGGACTGACGCCAGGGACACCTGTCATCGTGCTCGACGCCACCCCAAGGGAACCGAACCAGCTCTTCGTGCTCGAGGGGCTCTTGCTGCTGGCCCTCCTCCTCTTCGTCGGGCTCCTGAGCGCGCGAGCCTTCTTCCGAGAGCCGGGGGCTGGGGCCGACGACGCCGATCACGAGATCAAGACCCTGCTCGTCGCCCTGGGCTGGTCTACGGGCATCATCCCAACCGCTGCCCTCGCGCTCCACCTCTTCGCCGGCCTCCCCGTCTCACGCACGCTCCTCCTCCTGTGCGCGCTGCTCAACGGCGCCATCTCGGGCGCAGCGCTCCTCCGAAGGCGGCCGGGGGACTCTCCTCTGAAGGTGCTCCTGGGTCTCCGCGCAACGCGGGCCGGCCTGCGGCGCCTCCTCCCCGTGCTCCTCGGCGCCGCCGTCGTGGGCGCGGTGTTCGCCCTGAAATACGACCCGACGTACTTCCACGGAGCCTGCATCAACCGCTCGGTGGCCATCGCCGCGGGGTGGGACTACCACGGGGCGGAGCTCCTCCGCTCCAACGAAGGGGACGTGCGCATCGGCAACACCGGCGTGCTCGCGGCCTTCGCGGTGCTCTTCTTCGGCTACTCGGAGCGCGCGCTCGCGGCCGTCTGCGGCGCCCTCTTCGCCCTGGGCGGGTACGTCCTGGGGGCCGGGGTCGGCAAGGGCCCGGCCTGGGGGTGGGGCGCCATGGCGCTCCTGGCCCTCAACCCCTGCGTCGCGTCGATCCCCGGCGTCGACTCCAACGTGCTCGCGCTCGCCTTCTCGACCCCGCTGCTGGCCTACCTGCACACCGATCGGGCGCGCTGGGGGGTCGCCGGGGCCTTCTTCGGCCTCGTGGTGCTCATACGCCACATCATGCTCCCCGCCCTGCCGGCGCTCGTCCTGCTCGCGTGGCTCCGGACCCGAAGACCACGGGCGGTCGGGGCCTTCTTCGCGGTCTTCTTCGCAGTCACCCTGCCCATGCACGTGCGTCACGTCCTCGCGCTGGGCTGCCTGCTCTGCTTCGAGAGCAACACCCAGTTCCCCTCCATGAGCTACGACCTGCTCGGCTTCGAGCTCCGCTGGCAGGGCCTGCTCAACTGGCCCCTCCACGACCACGTGGTCCGTACCCCCCACAACCCCTTCCCCATGCTTGTCGCCTGGCCCCTCCACCTCGCCGCCAACCTCGGCCTGGTCGCCTTCTCCGCCATGGCCCTGGGCTTCGTGACCACGTGGCGAGCGTCCGCCGCGAGGGCATCGTTCTGGCTCCTGTGGAGCGCCCCGGTCCTCGCCGGGCTCATGATCCAGGAGGCGTGGGACTACCCGAACAAGATGGGGGCCCTCATCGTCGTCTTCGGGGCGTTCGCGGCCTGGACCGTCGAGGGCGTGAGCTTCGTTCTGAGGCGCCCCTACCTCGGCGTCTCCGCCCTGGCTGTTGCCGTCGTCCTCTCTCAGCTCGGCGTGGAGGCCGTTCGTGACTGGAGCGTTCCACAAGACGCCAGGTACTACTCCATCGAGTACGTCCGCCCGCCGCGCGGCTACGCCGAAGAGGAGCCACGGCAGGTCGAGCACGCCGCCCGCCGCGCCACGCAGGTGGGCCTCCTCCCCGACGCCGGCCGATGGACCCCATACGGCCCCCTCTTCCATCGCGCGAACCTGAGCGATCTGCTCTGCAGCGAGGACAAGCGATGGGACAGCGGCGCCGGACCGATGGCATGGGGGCTCTGCGGGCTCCCGGAGCTCGGGCCGCCCGTCACCGTGGAGATCGATCTGTCGAAGCCGCCCTACGGCGACACCGCCAAGGTCAGGCTGAGCGCGGAGCCACCGGACGTGGACCTCTCCGGGCTCACGGACCCCGACCCGGACGACAACGGGAGCCCGGTCGCCTTCGTTCACGGCATCAAGACGCCGTGGGGCACCAGGCCGGTGACCGTGTGGGGCATGGTGGCCGATGTCTCCGTCTTGTACGTCTCCTTCCAGCAGGACCCGCGTTGGGAGCTCGCGACTGGAGGTGGGCGAGGGCAGGGCGATCAACAGTCACGAGATGACGAGACACGCTGCTATGCCCTGGTCACGCTCGGCAACGTCGGCGGGCGCTGCACGCCCGCGATCGTCAAGGAGCTCACCTCGCCGGTCCTGCGCCTCCGCCTGCCCTCGGGCGGCCTCACCTTGGGAGTCGAGGTGAACATCGTCGCCGACCACCTGCAGATCAGGAAGGGGATCGTCTCGGAGCGCGGCGTCGAGCTCTCCAAGCCCTTTGTCTGGTGGCACAACTAGGCGCTATGCGGCCAAAGCCGCATAGCAGGGGCTCAATGAAGCCGACCGCGCCGCGGAGTCAGCGGTCGCGGCGGAGAGAGGGGAGAGGCGCGGCGGCTTATCGAGCCGGAGCAGCGATTGCGTCCGGCGGGGCCGCATGGCAGGGGCTCAATGAAGCCGACCGCGCCGCGGAGTCAGCGGTCGCGTCCGGCGATCCCGGGATCGTCAGCTCTCCGGATCCGAGTCGATCTGCACGAGGAGGTGGGCCAGGGTCTCCCCGGCGAGGGGGCCCTTGGCTGCCAGCCGTAGCTCTGCGGCGAGATCCTCGGGCACGGTCGCGCCGGCGCTGCTGCCGGTGACGCCCGGGGTCGCGCGGGCAACGCGCAGGTGCTCGGTCGCCGCGAGGTCCTCCGGGCCGGGATCGCCGCCCTCGAGCGCGAGGCGCAGCCGCTCACCATCAGGGCCCGCGATCTCGACCTCGACGTGGCTCTGCACGCGAGCCACCTCGAGCACCTCGTAGGGAGAGCGGGCGAGGCCGAGCAGCCAGCGCAGGAGCTCGCGCGTCTGCGCTCCGGCCACGCACGATCCTTCCCGGGGCGCACCGTCGAGGGGGTCCCTCTCCGAAGGCTCGGAGCCCTCCGGATCGGTCTCGATCTGCATCAACAGGTCGGCGAGGCTTCGGTCGCCGAGAGGACCACCGGCTGCCCGGCGGAGGGTCTTGCCCAGGTCGTCGGGCATGGGCGCGCCGGGCGTCGCGGGAGCCAGGCGCAGGTGCTCGGTGAAGGTGATGTCGTCGCGGCCCGGCTCGCCGCCGCGTATCAGCAGCCGACACACCTCGCCGTGCGCTCCCAGGATCTCGACCTCGACGTGGCGCGCCACGCGCGCGACCCTTTGCACCTCGTAGGGAGTCGGGATGAGCCCGAGCAGCCAGGCGACCAGCTCGCGAGTCCTCTGGCCGGCTACGCGCAGACCACGCTTGGGCAGGTCCTCGAGCGGGTCCCCTTGCGCTGAAGCGCCTTGTTCGCCGCCACCCGGCTCACCGCGATCCGGACCTCCGCGGGCGGCGACGTCGCTGCCCAGGGCATCGGCCAGGCGCTCGAAGAGCATCGCGACGAGAGCCCCGTCGTCTCCCGGGCAGCACCCGTCGCGCACGAGGGGCAGCAGCTCCTGTGCCACCCGCAGCAGAGAGGCTTCCTTGTGGGTCGGGCCCTCGCGCCAAGTGCGGCAGATCAGCTCGTAGAGGGGATCTCCCTTGAAGACGACCTGCATCCGCTGCAGGTCCTCCGAGCGAGGGTCGCGGGTCACAAGCTCCGCGGCCACCCGTGAGATGACGCGGAAGAAGCGCTCGGCGCCGGGGTCCAGGAAGGACCAGGGCCGAACCAGGTCGGGGTGGTTGGGCACCCGGAGGTCTATCTCCATCCCGGGGTCGTCGTAGCGTGCCTGCAGGACTCCGCCCTGAGCGAGTGCCATCTCCTCGATGGCGGTGCCCGGGAGGATGTACAGCGTCGCCGTCAGCCAGCGCCCGTTGAACGGGAAGCCGTAGCGCTCGCCCTTTGCGAGGTTCTCGGAGATGTCCTCGAGGGTGGTCCAGGGCGTGTAGATGATGCAGGAGATCTCGCCTTCTCCGAGGGTGTCGGAGCGCTGGCGTCCCGAGAAGGCTCGCGGGTGGGCCTCCTCCAGGGAGCCGATGAGCTCCAGCACCCGGTCGATCTGGTCGGGCGTGATGCCCTTGTTGAGCCGGCGGTTCTCCGCCTCCGAGAAGCTCTCGAGGCCCAGGGGCAAGGCCTCCAACGAGTTCTCGCCCGCTGCGAGGCGCGGCAGGCAGGCGGCGACCAGCTCGCTGTTGCGCAGCAGGTCGTCGATGCGCAGGGAGAAGGAGAAGGTCGAGTTTCGGATGCCAAGCTCATCGACGACGCTCGCCATGCCCTCGAGCTGTCTGAGCAACCTCGCGTCGCGCACGCGGTAGATGAACCCGGCCTCGCGGAGGGCGGGACGATCCCGCAAGAAGGAGCCCAGCTGGGTGCTCAGCGACTGCAGGGGATCGGAGTCGCCCGAGCCGTAGTACCTCGGCCCGCCCGTGCAGAAGGTGCATCCTCGAAAGGCCGTCTCGCCGTCGAGCAGCTCGTGCCTCACGGGACGGGCATAGAGGCAAGGCGCGGCGCCCAGGATGGTCGTGTCTTCGTCGAGGGCGTTCGCCTCCTCGTCGAGGTGCTCCACGAGGTAGCAGGGCTCGACGTGATCGACGAGCTGGGCCTGCTCCGGCACCGCCTCGGCGACGCCGAGCCAGCGCAGCCACGGCTCGACCGTGGAGAAGGGGGCGAGGACCTCGCGGCCCGGGACGGCATCGGATGGACACGCGCCCTCCATGAAGGGGCGCCACTCCTCCGCCGTGTGCTCGGGCACCCTGGCCCCTGCGAAGAGCCAGGTGGGCAGACGGAGGGTCCTTGCCTCGAAGCCGCGAAGCACCGAGGCGAAGTCGCCGGGAACAGCGTTGCAGGCCACGACGTGGGTCGGAGCGAGCTCTTCCACCACGGCGCGGAGCCTCTCGCGCACCCCGGGGGCGAACGAGACCTGCGGTGCCGAGCGAACGAAACACCCGCTGCGGTTCACGCGGGGCGCGTACTCGATGTGGGCGAGGCCGATCACCGAACGCACCGGGACGCCGCGGCTGCGGGCGAGCCCATGGATGAAGGGAATGAAGACCCCGACATCGCGGCTGCTGCAGGAGCCGCTGTAGAGGAGCTCGACCAACAGGAGCCGTGCCGACATGGCGGGATGCTTCCGCGTGGCGTGCTGCTCTGTCAACGGTGCCCGCCCGGGAAGACCTGCGCTGCCCGCATGCTACGGCGCCGCGGGCTTCGGAGCGGCCTTGGGTGGCTCCTCGGGCGAGGGGGTTGGGGCGGGCGCCTTCGCCGGCGCTGCCGGGGGTACCTTCTCGGGCTTGGGAGCCGTCTCGGGTGCCTTTGGCGCGGCGGGTGGGGGCGCCTTCTCCGGAGCGGCTGCGGGTGCCTTCTCCGGAGTGGGCGCGGGTGCCTTCTCCGGAGTGGGCGCGGGTGCCTTCGCAGGTGGCGACGTGCTCCCCGGTGCCGCGGCCGGGGTGCCCGCCGGCGTCGTCGGTGCGGAGCCGTCTCCGGCCTTTGGCGGCGCCTTCTCGGGCGAGCCGGCGGGCGCGGGTTGCCCCCGCTGCCGGCGTCTGCCGCGGCGGGCCCCTGGTTCCCGGGGCCCACGGCGGGGTCGTAGGGCAGGCCCGGCCCCACCTTCTGAGGGATCAACGTCTTCCTTGGCGGTGGCTTGGTCTCGGGAGCGTCCGGGACGTGGGGCTTGTCCACCAGGACCCGCGGAGTGCCCGAGTAGGCGGACAGGATCATGGGGTCGAGCTGGCTCATGAAGTCCAGCCTGCTCGAGTAGGTGCGCAGCTCCACGACCTTGTCGCCTTCGAACTCGAAGACCTGGGCCTGCCTGATCTTCGCCTTCTTGTTGGTGGGCTTGAGCTTCCCGAGGGGCCCGCTGTGCGTCCCGTTCCACTGCACCCGGGTGATCACGAAGCCCTTCACGGCGAAGGCGTCGAGCACCTTCGCGGTGGCGTCCGGGAAGGCCCTCTCCATCACCTCCATCTGCTTGATGTAGGTGTCGACGCCAATGATCTCGGTGTTCGTGGCGATGTCCTTGAAGCGGGTCTTCTCGGTGAAGGCGCTCTTCCAGACCGACCTGTCCGCCTCGCCGAAGGCCGCGTAAACGGCCCGGACGGTGTCGATGCGCGACTTGTCTCCAGCGCCCTTCACCGCCTCGACCTCGGCCGCTTCGGCGGCCGGGGGAGGCACCTCCGGCAAGGTCATGGACCTCACGGGCAGGTGCCCGAGCTGGGTGAGGATGGTGGTCAGCCGGTCGGAGTAGGTGACCAGCCTCTTGAGCTTGTCGTCGAGGTACCACCGAAACCAGATGGCTTGCGCTCCCACGCGCTTCCCCGAGGGCGGGAAGTCGCAGTACTTCCCTTTCTGCGTGCCCGCAGCGAAGATCTCGTCGACGATCAGCGACTCGTCGACGACGAAGCGCCGCAGGAAGTAGATCTCCTCGTCGGGGAAGGGGCCGAGGTACTCCTCCTCGAAGAGCAGGAGGACCTCATGCTTGCCCTTGTCCACCTCCGCCGGGTCTCCCGGGTCCTCCATGAACTCCCAGGTCACGGCCGGAGAGACCTCGGCGAAGATCTTGCGTGCCGTGTGCCCCTTCACCTCGTCGCCGCCCTCGCTCAGGGTCTCCTCCGAGACGGGCGCTCGGCCCTGCTCTGTCTGCTTCGGCCCCTGTGGCCCCTGGCGCAGCCACAGGAAGGCCGCCGCTGCGATCGCGACGACGGTGATGGTGAGAGCTAGCTTCCGCATGGACTGAACCCCGTGACTTTGAAGCCGTTTTCTCCGGAAGGGGAGGCCAGGAGAAGCTATTCCAAGGCGGATCCAGGCGCAAGCACGGCTCGGAGGGGGCCGGAGGGGCCGCCCGCGCTGGCGGCGGTTTTCGCGCAGAAGTCGTTGAAGAGACAGAGGGACGGCTCTATGCTGCTGCCGGCCCTGAAGCACGCATCATGAAGCTCGTACTCCTCGAGACCCAGAACGTGCACGCCCATCGGAACCACCGGGCGGAGTACTTCCCATTCGCCGCGGGCCTCGCGGAGCTGCTGGGCTGGGAGTGGCGTTGGCTGGCGGTCAGGGTGCCGGAGGGCCACATCCACGTGGGTGCCCGTTTCGTCGTGGACCTCCCAGAGGTTCGGCGCGGGCGGCTCCTCCGCGCGGTCGCCGCCGAGGAGCCGCAGGTCGTCGTCACCAATGACCGGCCGACCCCCGGGCTCCGCGGCGCGCTCGAGGAGGCGGCGCCGGGGGCGCGTGTCGTGGATCTGTCGGAGGCCGAGGTGGTCGCAGCGGCCGATCGCTCCCAGGCCCAGGGCCGGCGAGCTGACGCTGGGGAGCGGCCCTCGGGGAAGGGAATGCGGGGGCTGAGCGTGGGCGACATGGCTCGGGTGCTGACCGGCCGTGACCTCGGAGCAGTGGACGAGGACCTGTCCTCGGAGCTCCTGCTGGACGCGGTGATGCCGCGCTTCGGGCGCTCCTACCCGTGCTCGGAGGACGCGGCCGAGGAGCGACTCCCCGTGCGCCTGGTGGTCCCGGGAGCCTGCCAGTATCGCGGCCTGGTCCGCACAAACCGCTTCTACCGCGATCTCGACGTGCCCGAGGTGGCACAGCACGTGGGGTGCTCGTTCTGCTTCGAGGGCTCGAGCAGGTGGGACATCTCCTACCGCCTGCCGTTGTCCGAGATGGCGCTCCGGCAGATCGAGGCCGAGCAACGAGACGAGCCTTCTCTGCCCGGTCGTGCCGCCTACCTCCTCGACGGCAACGCGCTCTACCCGATCTTCTCCGACCTCCTCGACGGGCTGCTCGAGCGAGACCTTCGGCCCTCCACGATCACGGGGATGCTGCGGGTCGACCAGCTCCTCCGGCTGCGCGCTCGGCTCGAGGAGGTGTTGCCGCGGCTCGCGTCGGCGGGTCACGCGCTGCGCCTCCTCTCGATGGGCGCGGAGAGCTTCTCCGAAGACGAGAACGAGCGCTTCAACAAGGGGCTACGAGTCGAGCAGCTCGAGGAGGCGCACGAGCTGTTCGTGGAGCTCGAGGAGCGTTTCCCGGACACCTTCGGCCGTGCAGATCCGAGCACCTTCGCCGGGATCCTCTTCACGCCCTGGACCCGGCCCGAGGACCTGCTGGTGAACATCGAGGCCGCGCGGCTCCTCGGGCCGGCCTGGCTGCACGCCGCGGTCGGTACACGCCTGCAGCTTCGCCCGGGCCTGCCGATCACCGCGCTGGCTCGGCGCGACGGCCTCACGGCAGACGCCCACGGGAGCGGCGCGGACGTCGAGCCGGTTTGCCTCTCCGGGCCGGACGAGAGGGAGATCCCCTGGCGCTTCGCCGACGCGCTCACGGAGCGGATCCACCAGGTAGTGATCCGCGTCGAGCCGATCCCGGACCAGGTGCACGTAGAGGCTGACGACCCCCTCCTCCTCGAGATCCGGGCCCTCCGCGAGCGCCTGCCCGAGAAGCTCCGAGAGGACTACGTGGGCTTGGTGGAGGCCGTCGTGCGCGCGGTCGTGGCGCTGGGAGTCGAGGCGCCTTCGGAGGAGGTTCTGGCGCGCGCCGCCCGGGTCGCCCTGCTCTCCTGCGGGTCGTGGGACCCGACGAAGGGGCTCGACGAGCATGGCGCCGCCGTGCTGATCAAGCTCCTCGACCAGCTCGTGGCGAGGAACGAGCGACACCTGCGCGGCTATCGCCTCGTCGAGGCGACGCCGGCGCGCCACGGCCACGACTACCGGGTGTGCGTCTCCCTTCGGCGGGATGGCTGTGAGCTTCGATTCGTAGTCGTGGGGCGCTACGCGGGGAACTCCTACCGGTTGGAAGACGGCCGCTTCGCGGTCGACTTCGAGGCGGGCTGCGACCCGGACGCCGACGAGATCGCGGTCGCCAGGATCGTCTTGAGGCTCGCGGAGCGCTCCTTCCCTCGGCGGGGAGAGAAGAACGAGCGGGCCTGAAGCTGGGAGCGCCTGCCCTCCGCGGGAGCCCTCAGGGAGGTGTCGACTCGGCCTCCCTCCGCCGCCTCTCCGCTCCCAGCAAGGCCGCGGACAGGGTGTCGGCGACGACGGCCATCCCGCGGGGGGTCAGGTGGCCCGTCATCGGGTAGCCGAGGGCCGGGTCCTCGTACAACGAGATCCTCGGCTGCAGGCTGGTGTGGCGGTGGTCGCGGAAGGTCACGTGGGGGCTGTCGCGGAAGGCGTCGAAGAGCTCGCAGGGGCCCGCGGCCTCCCAGACCACGACGTGAAGCTCCTTCGCGGACGCGTAGGCGACCAGCCCCTCGAAGGTGCTCGCGAGAGCGCGCCGGATCTTCGAGTAGGGCTCCCTGCCCTTGACCCGGGGCCACGGGTTGGCCGCCACCTGCAAGATGTCCTCCCACACGCTCGTGGCGCGGGCGACGGGGTAGAACCACGCCGGCTTGTCGGCCATGGCGAGCTGCTCGTCCAAGAAGTAGACGTCGTGGGAGCAGTGCACGAACAGGATCGCGTACCTCGCGGACGCGTCGGGCGCCGCGCGCTTGACGACCTCTGTGAAGTAACGCAGCGACGAGGGCGCCGCCGCCACGTTCCAGACCTCCCATCTCTTGGCGCCGGCGGCGCTCAGCCGCTTCTCCAAGAGGGTGTCGAGCTGGTCGGCCTTGGAAGTGATCGAGTGCCCGAAGACCGTCGAGTCACCGACCAGGATGACCCGCTCGACCCCGTCCTCCGGTGCGGGAAGGAGCCAGCTCTCGTCCCTGTAGCTGTCCTCGTTGGTCTCGATGTCGAGGAGGGCGACCTCTCCGGTCATGCCGCGAAACGAGATGGAGGTGCTTGCAGGGAAGACCCGGCTGAAGCCCCAGCGGTTTCGCCCGACCCAGCTCGCGGGGAGGACGATGTAGGAGGTCGCCAGCAGCCCCAGCCCAACCAGCGTTGCGCCGGCCAGCGCCATGGCACCCCGCCGTCCCTCCACCCCCGGGCGCGCGAGCCGGCGCACGAGGGCACGGACGAGGAGCGCGCAAGCGACGGCCAGGAACAGCGCCGCGAAGGTCTTCCAGGTCAGCAGCAGCTGAAGCCGGAAGCCCGGGAGACACCCGTCGAGCGCAGCCCACGCGCGCAGCAGCGTGTTGGTGGCGAGGTGGGCCGTGAGCGCGACGAGGCACGCCCAGACGATCAACAGCCCAGCTGCCGCGAGCCGGCGCAGCGCCAACATGAGATCGAGGGTGCCGCCCGAGGCGCTGGAATTTGCTCGACGCACCACCAGTCCTGGATCTAGCTGTTAGCCGTTAGCTGTTAGCCGTTAGCCTGAAACCCTGAGCACTTGCGACTCCGTTGGCCGTGGCGGCGCCACATTTCGGGTGAACAGGTCACGACGCACAAGTACAGATCGTGCCTGAGCTAATGACTAATGGCTAATGGCTAATCGCTTGCTTGGGGACTAGTTGTGCCAGCACTCGGTGGGTCGGCTGAGTGAGACGCTCGACGTGGTGACGGGCCCCTTCCAGAGCAGGCAGCGCTCCGCGTTGACGTTGATCTCGAGGGCGATGGTCAACCCGCCCGAGGAGATCCTGATGCGGGGCTTCTCTCGCTTCAGGCGCGGTGGAGCAGGGTGGCCGTGAGGGTGCTTCATCAGGTCGAGCCTGCCCGACATCCCGTAGATCTGGCCGAGGCGGTCGTCTATCAGGTCCTGGTCGCCGGTCTCCTCCCCGCGGAAGATGTAGACGAGGGTGACCGCGCCCATGCGTCCCACGTAGACCACGAGCTCCCGGTCGCTCCACGGGGCCTCGAGGCCGGAGAAGGCCACCACCTCGGGAGAGGTCCTGATCTCGGCGTCGGCGGGGGCGTCCACGACGCGGGCGATGTCGGTCCTGCCGTGGGGCCGCTCGCTCAGGTCGAGCTCGATGGTGACCGGGTTGCCCGGTGGCGGCATCTCGTGCATGAACCAGCCGGTGGGGATGGAGCGGGTGCCCGGGGACCGCTGCACCAGGTCGGTGGGCAGCTCCAGGAGCTTGCCGGCCGCGACGAAGGGGCCCCAGCGGTTCAGGCGGCCGTAGTCGGGGAGGGGGCCGATGTCGGTGTCCCTGATCGCCGCCTCCTCGACCAGCTTGGGGTCCTCACGCGTCAGGTGCCTGACCTGGTGGTAACGCTCGTCCATCGGTGGGCGCCAGTCGCGGACGGAGGCCATTGCCCCGTAGGAGGCGGCCACGAGGGCCAGGACGAGCGGCACCCCGACGAGGGGGCGGCGCAGGGTCCACGCGGCCCCGGCCGTCATCCAGGCGACGAAGGCACCGAAGACGATGATTATCACGCCCATCTTGTTGACGTGGTCCCAGCACTCCTGAACCGCGAGCAAGGCGATCACCGCGAGCGACCAGAGGGCCCAGAACGCCGCGTGGCGCTTCGACGCGCGCCAGATGGCGACGAAGCCGACCAGCATCACCGCGAAGAGCGCCAGGCCGAGGTGGTCGGCCAGGTAGAGGGGCCAGCGCAGGAAGGTGGGGAAGGGCTCGTGCGGCGTCCTGACGACGTGGTCGTGCACCGGCCAGTTGAGCAGGCCCTCCCACTTCAGGTCCATGCCTCCGAAGCGGTAAGGCATCGGCGGGAACTGCTCGTTGCTCTCCATGCGGAAGAACGAGCCCATGGCCAGCCGGTGGTGCAGGTTCTCCGGGAAGGTCATGAGCACGAAGGCCCCGAGGAAGACGAGCCTCTCCTTCGTCTGGCGTAGAAGGACCGGGATGGCGGCCACGGCCGGCAGCAGGATGTGCCGCATGGCAATGACGAGGCCGAAGAAGACGCCGCCGAGACCGGGAGCGCGTCCGCTTATCAGGATGGGGAGCAGCGCGGCGCTGAAGGAGAGCGTCAGCAGGTTCTCGTCGACCTGCGGGAAGCCGAGGATGTAGGGGTTCATCGGCAGGAGCACGAGCCCGACCCAGCCCCACCGCGGCGACCGGGGGCCGCCTCCGAGGCTGCGCGCGATCATCCAGCCCGCCAGGGCGCACAGCATCCCGCACACGCCGTGGAGCAGGCGGTAGCCGAAGGGGCCGTAGAGGGCCAGGAAGCCGGCGAGCACGCCCGTGTTTCCGAGGCGCGCGTCCTCGACGTTGACGCCCAGCAGGTTCGGGACCGCCATGTGCGGGTCGGCGGCCACGCGCGCCGCGATGTAGATGCACGAGAAGGGCATGCCGGCGCGGTTGTCGTGCTTCAGGAAGAAGATCGTCCCCACCAGGGCGACGGCGACCAGGACCGGCGCGGACGAGCGCAGGAGCCTCCTCGACGGCGACCTTGGGAGCAGCGCCTCCAGGTAGCCCTCTCCCGACGCGCTCCTCCGCCGCAGCACCCGCGCGGCCACGGCCCCGCTCGCCAGCGCCGCGATCAAGACGTTCCACCAGGCCACCTTGATGTCGGTGAACAGGTAGAAGTAGAAGGCCAGGCTCGGGACGACGCCGAAGCCCCACCCGAGGGCGACCGCGAGCAGCCACACGGCGCGGTCGGAGTCGTCCTCGGTGTCGCTGCGCCGCGGCCCCAGCGCGGCACGGGCCACCAGCGCGCCGGCGAGGAGGAGCAGAGGCGAGAAGAGGGCGATCCTCAGCAACGCCACCAAGCCGGACCAGAGAGGGGAGTCGGGAGCCATGCGGCCGCGATCATGAGACCTTGGAGGCGCCGCCGCAACCGCGGGGCGCTCGAGCCGGCGGTCTTCCCCGTCGTCGGGCTCGACTCGCCTACGGACGGCTGGCCCGCACGCAGCTGAAGGTGCTCGGGCCGTGTAGGGCAGAGCCCTCCCCGGGGAACACCGGCGACACGAAGCCGTATGCCACGAGGCGCTCGCCGATCTGCGCCGCGCTCAGGTCGGGTGTGATGATGCCCTCGTGCTCGCAGACCGTGAAGTCTCCGCCGCGGCGCAAGGAGCGCAGCACGCTGCCGAAGAGCTTCTCGCGGTGCGGGAGCTCGTAGTAGGCCTCGATGTCCACGAACATGTGCGTCATCCAGGCGTGGTCCACGGTGCCATCGGGTATCGAGACGTCGTCCATCTCTCCGCGGGCTACCTCCACGTTGGTGATCCCCCGCTCGGCGACGTACCTGTGGAGGAAACCCAACATGTGCTCGTTGACCTCCAGGGCGATCACCTTGCCCTCCTCGCCGGCCGCCTCGGCGAATCGAAAGCTCCAAAACCCGGGCCCGGCGCCGACGTCTGCGACCGTGTCGCCCGGCTCGATCCCCATGAACGCGATGACGTCCCGCGGCGGCTCGGAGAGGAGGCGGCCCGGGTGCGCGCAGGCGATCAGCTCGCGCGCGTAGGCCGCCTCGGACATGACGTCGTCGGGGGTCGAGAAGAACATCTCCCCGAGCGCGAGCCTCGCCAGGCGTTGATCCTCGGCCGTCAGCTCGCGCACGACGGCCTCGTAGAGGGCCTCCCCCTTCGTTCGGCACCCGCCGTCAGGGCGGCGCAGAGACCACAGCATCTCAACGAGCAGGCCGGTCCGGGAGGTCATCTGCTCGGGGGGCAGCTCGAGCTTGTCACCGAGCAGCGCCTCCGCCTCGTCGAGCCTCCGGCTGTCGTGGTCCCCGAAGTAGCCGCGCAGCAGCTCGGCGGTCCGGAGCTCAGGGTCTCCTCTCCCGCTCGGCGCCTCGTCGTGGCTGTCCGGGGAGTCGACTACGAGCATGGAGGTCGTGCCCAGCGCCACCACCACCAGAGCCGAGGCCACCACTATCCACGCGATCTTGGGCGGGCTGGAAGGCTGAGTGCGTTTGTCTGACACCGGAGCGGGAGAATAACGACCGCTCTGTGCGGGGGCAATCCGGCAGCTCTCCTCGCCGGCGCCAGCCTGCTTGAAGGCCCGGCACCGGCCCGCGCATGCTCACCTTGATGAGCGGGAACAAGCTTCCTGGCGGAGCTCTCTCCTCCCCTGAGCTGCGTTGCCGTGACGGTCCGGGGCCGGCCTCCATCGGCTCGCCGTGGGGAAGTCTCCTGGACAGCTCCCGCGTTCGGACCTATCAGTTCTCCTCACGAAGGACTCTGGGAGGTCAACGACAGTGCTGATTCACAAGTTCGGCGGCACGTCGGTCGCCAGCGCCGAGCGCATGCTCAAGGTCGCGGGGCTCGTTGTCGCCCACGCGCGCCCGGCGGCGCTCGTCTCCTCGGCGATGGGCGGGGTCACAGACCAGCTCATCGAGCTGGCGCGCCTCGCCATGGCGCGCGAGACCGCGGCCGAAGAGGATCTCATGGCGCAGCTCCGGCGCCGCCATATCGAGACCGCCGAGGAGCTCGCGCCGGCCGGGCCGCAGCGCGAGAGCCTGCTCGGCCGCGTGCGCGACCACCTGATGGAGCTCCAGCAGCTGCTGCACGGGGTGCGCCTGCTGCAGGAGCTCTCGCCGCGCACGCTCGACCTGATCTTGTCCTTCGGCGAGCGCCTCGCCGTCCTGCTCGTGGCCGCGGCCGTCGATCACGCCGGAGCCCGCGGCGTCGCCTGTGACGCCCGCGACTTCATGCGCACCGACGACAACTTCGGCAACGCCACCGTGGACCAGGAGGCGAGCCGGGCCCTCGCCCGCGAGAAGCTGCTGCCCCTGTGTGAGACCGCCATCCCGGTCGTGACCGGCTTCGTCGCCCGCGGCGCGTCCGGCGCCACGACCACCCTCGGCCGCGGCGGCAGCGACTACACCGCCTCCCTCGTCGGGGCCTACCTCGACGCCAACGAGATCTGGATCTGGACCGACGTCGACGGCGTCATGACCGCCGACCCGCGAGTCGTGCCCGAGGCCCGCGTCGTGCCCACCATCTCCTACCGCGAAGCCGCGGAGATGGCTTACTTCGGCTCCAAGGTCCTGCACCCGAGCACCATGATCCCGGCCGTCCGGGCCGAGATCCCAATCCGCCTGCGCAGCTCCTACAACCCGGCCCACGAGGGCACCCTCATCACCAACCGCCCGACGGCGGTCTTCGAGGGCGTCAAGACCGTCACCTCGGTCCCGGGCATGGCCCTCGTGACCGTGGAGGGCAAGGGCATGATCGGCATCCCCGGCGTCGTCGGCCGCCTCTTCGCCGCCACGGCCCGCGCCGGGGTCAACGTCTACATGATCTCCCAGGCGAGCTCCGAGCAGAACATCTCCTTCCTCGTGCGCGAGGGGGAGGGCGCCCGCGCGGTCGCCGAGGTCGAGCAGGAGTTCGAGCTCGAGCTCGAGCGCGGCCGCATCGACCGCATCGACGTCAAGGCCCCGGTGGCGATCCTCGCCATCGTCGGCGAGGGCATGCGCGGCACCCCGGGCATCGCCCAGCGCCTCTTCGACGCCATCGGCCGCAGCCGCATCAACGTCCTGGCCATCGCCCAGGGGAGCTCTGAGCTCAACGTCTCGGTGGTCGTCGACCAGGCCGACCTGCAGCGCGCCGTCGGCGCCGTCCATACCCGCTTCGGCCTCACCCAGGACACCCACGTCTTCCTGCTCGGCAAGGGCTCCATCGGCCGCACGCTCGTCTCCCAGGTGCTCGCCGGCCAGAAGCGCCTGCGCCGCGATCACGGCCTCTCCCTCAAGGTCATCGGAGTCTGCGGTCGAAGCCACTGGCTCTTCGACCCCCTCGGCATCGACTCGGAGAAGCTCTCCCGGATTGCCACGGGCGCCGACCTGCCCGGCCTCGGCGGAGAGGCCCGCCCCGGCGACGAGGAGATCCTGAACAGCCTCGTCGAGAGCCGCCGCCTCGACGTCGTGCTCGTCGACGTCACCGCCGAGGAGACCGGCCCTCTGCACCACGCCGCCGTCCGCAAGGGCCTGCACGTCGTGACGGCCAACAAGAAGCCCATGTCGGGGCCGATGGAGCGCTACCGCAGCATCCGCAAGGACGCCTTGGACCAGGGAGTCGGCTACCACTACGAGACCACCTTCGGCGCCGGCCTCCCCGTCCTGTTCACCCTCCAGGACCTGCTCGCCACCCGAGACCGCGTCATCCGCATCACCGGCTGCTTCTCGGGCACCCTCGGCTTCCTCTGCTCCGCCCTCGAGCAGGGCGAGCCCTTCTCCGCGGCCGTCGCCCAGGCGCGCGCCCAGGGCCTCACCGAGCCCGACCCGCGCGACGACCTCTCCGGCGCCGACGTCGCCCGCAAGGCCCTGATCATCGCCCGCGAGATAGGCGTCGCTCTCGAGATGGATCAGCTCGACCTCGAGCCCATGGTGCCGGCCGAGCTGATGGATCTCCCGGACGTCGACTCCTTCATGGCCCGCCTCCCCGACCTCGACGCCGGCCTCGCCGAGCGCGTCGAGCAGGCCCGTGCCGAAGGCGCCGTGCTCCGCTACCTCGCCGAGATCACCCCCGAGCGCGTCTCGGTCGGCCTCCAGGCCGTCCCCAAGGACAGCGCCGAGGGCCAGCTCGAGGGCCCCGAGAACATCGTCGTCTACCAGACCGAGCGTTACGACGAGAACCCGCTCATCATCCGCGGCCCCGGCGCCGGCGCCGAGGTCACGGCGGCGGGCGTCTTCGGCGACATCTTGAAAGTCGCGCGGCGGTTGTGGTGAGCCGCTCGCACGGGGAGGCTGCCTTCACCGAGAGCCCTACGATGGGAAGTTATCAGTGGTCGAAGCTCACGCTCTTCTCGGCGGCGTGCGCCTACGTCGTCTGGACGGGCGTCGACCTGGAGTACCGCTTCATCGACGGCGTGAACCTGCTCTTCCACGAGGCCGGACACGTCGTCTTCGCCGTCTTCGGGGCCTGGGTCGGCTACCTCGGCGGAACCCTGGGCCAGCTCTTCTTCCCCATCGCGTGCACCCTCTACTTCCTCGCCCGCGAGCAGCGCCTGTCGGCCGCCGTGACGACCCTGTGGCTCGCGGAGAGCCTCTTCAACATCGCCCTGTACGTGGCTGACGCCCGGACGCAACAGCTCCCCCTCGTCGGGGGCGGCGACCACGACTGGCACTACCTGCTCGGCTCCGTGGGGCTCCTCGAGCAGGACCGTGTGCTCTCGGGCGGCGTGCGCGTGGTCGGTTTCATCATCATCGCGGCCGCCCTCAAGCTGGGCCTCGACGCGTGCCGCCTCGAACCCGACACCTCGGCCCCGCCGCCTGGGGCCACGCCGTGATCTCGGCCCACGCATTCGTCGTCAACCTGGCCGTGGTGCTGGGGGTGGCCGCGCTGACCTCGGTGCTCAGCCGCCTGGCGCGCCAGCCCGTGACCCTCGGCTACCTGCTCGCGGGCATCATCGTGGGCCCGCACGTGCCGCTGGGGCTCGTGGCCGACGAGGGCATGGTCAAGGCGCTCTCGGAGCTCGGGGTGATCCTGCTCATGTTCTCCCTCGGCCTCGAGTTCAGCCTGCGCAAGCTCTTCAGGGTGGCGCCGCGGGCCGGGCCGGCGGCGGCCATCGAGATGGGGGTCGTGGGCTGGCTCGGCTTCTCCACCGCGCTGGCCTTCGGCTGGTCGCATGTGCAGGCGGTGTTCGCCGGCGCCTCCCTGGCCATCTCGAGCACCATGGTCATCGCGCGCACCTTCCGCGAGCAGCGGGTGCGCGGGCCCTGCAAGGAGCTGGTCTACG
>CAZQPP010000068.1:0-22596 GCA_964594295.1 uncultured Myxococcales bacterium
AGACAGCGCTCATCCGTCACGGAGCGGCTCAGCGTCTGGCGCGACATGGAGGCTCCGGTCCCGTCATCCTGCGAGTGCTGGAGGGGGCGCAGGTCGCGGGACGGGTGCAGCCGGGGACCGCCATCCTGCGCTACTCGGGGAAGCCCACTCCCGACATGGACACGCTCATCACGTTGATCAAGGCGGGGGGAGACGAGACGGCTCCGCGCTCGATGGAGGTGCTCACGCCCGCCGGACGCAAGAAGAAGCTCCGTGTTCGTCCCGGGCGGCTCGGCGTGGCGCTGGGCAGCTCGACCACAGACCTCGTCGCCACCGAAGGGACAGGTCCACTCGTCGTCCTCGACGTGGTGGACGAGGCCGCCGAGTTCCTGGAGATCAAGCGCCACCAGCATCGATTCGGTGAGGCCGGCCCGGTCGATCGCTTGAACGCTCTCGCCCGGGAGCTGGCGAAGCGGACCCACGAGCAGCGCTTCGCCCGGTTCCCCGAGCGCCTCGCCGCGACTGCCATGACCCTCGACGCGTTCGGCCGGAGAGTCGGCACCCTGTTGAGCACGCGACGCTTGTCCGACCTGCGGAGGCTCATCGCGTCGGATCCCCTTCGAGCTGCCGCTCACTGGGAGGTCCTCTGCATCCGGCTTCTTGCCGCCGGTGAGCGCCCTGTCGAAGGGGAGGTCTTCGAGCTCTTCGAGACCTACTCGGCTGTGCTGTCGGGCGTCACGAAGGACGATCGCTTCGCGGTCTGGGCGCGCACGCTGGGTGCTCCAGAGGCCAAGACCCACCTGCGCGAGACCTTCGAGCTGCTACAGCAGGCCGGCGACCTCACGCTCTCTCCATCATCCGCGTTCCCACGCATCGAGAAGGCCGAGGCGCTCGCTGTCGCGGCGGGCTTCCATTGGCTCCAGCACCGTTGCCGTATCGAGCGTCTGGCGACCCGTGCCGCGAACCTCCAGTTCGAGGAGGCCGTCGCAGAGCTGAAGACGCTCGTCGAGGAGGCCGGCCTCGAACGCCTGCCCCTTTCGAGGCTCGACCTGCTGGGCGCGCAGGCGCGGCTCCACGCGGGCGCCGGAGAGGCGAGCAGAGCCACGCTCCTCTTGCGCGAGCGCCTCCAGCTCACGGAGTCGGTCCTGGGCAATGAGGGCGCCGCGCTCTGCCGCGCGCTCATCGCTCTTGCGCGCGACGCGCTCTTGAGGGGGGAGGCCCAAGGGGCGCTGTCTCTGGTGAGACGTCCACTCCACCTCGCTGACATCTTCGACCATCACCTGGAGCGCGCCGAGGCGTTCATCCTCGAGGCGGAGGCCCTGCTGGAGCTGGGCCGTGCCTCCGCGGCCGTCGAGCCCCTGGACGCCGCGCTGCAGCTGCTCCGCGCGTTGATGAAGCACAGCGTCGGCTCGTTCATCATCGCCGGAGAAGATCACTTCGAGCGGTTGGGCGGCACCCGCGCGCAGGGACGCCGCGTGCAGGATGTCGAGTCCGCTCGAAGGAGCGAAGCCCTGGCACGAGCCAAGGTCTACGAGGCCCTGGGCCGCGTGAAAGACGCGCGGGAGCAGTACGAGAAGGCGAGCTTCGTGTGGCGGTTGGTCGAGTTCGAGCTCAGGCAGAAGCGCTGGTCCGAGGCGTTCTCCGCGCTGGTCATGGCGATGGATGGCCAGGTGGCGCGGAAGGACTATGACGCCATCTTCGAGGGTCTCGTGCTCTTCGCGAGGTTCTTCCGAGACCGAGAGGAGCACCGGAGCGCGCTCTGGTTCTGTCTTCGCGCGATCTCGCTGAGTGAGAACCTCCGGAGTCAGCTCGCCATCGACGCACGGGACGGCCCCACCCGAGAGCGCTTCCTCCAGCGAACCCTCGAGCCCTATCGATGGGCAATCGAGGCCCTTTTCGAGCTCGAGAGAGCCGGTCAACCCTTCTCCGAGCCACGGAGAGCGGCCCGTCCGGGTTTCGTCGAGGCCGGCTCCTGGCAGATGTCCCTGTGGAAGCGGTCCATGGATGGGCTCGCGGAGCTGGTCCCGGCCTTTCCCCTGTCGAAGCTGGGGGGGAGCTACGCTGTGGCGACGCTGGCCCTCGCAGATGCGATGCGAGCGAGGACGCTGACCGAGCAGCTCGTCCAGCCGGCCTCCGACGAGCCGACGACGACCATCGGTTGGAAGGGCGAGGATCTGCGCTTCCTCGGCAAGGGGCAGACCCTGGCCGTGTACAGCTGGCTCTCGGAGCAGGTGGCCATGTGGCGGGTTCGCCCGGGAGAGCCGGTTCGCTCGTGGAGCATCCCCTTGCGTTCCGCCCCTGGCGACGCAGACCTGTTGACGCAGCTGGAGCGCTTCCTCGCCGGGCTGGCCTCGGAGAGCTGCGGAGGAGAGCAGGAGCCCCGTGGCCTGCTCCCGGCCACCGCCGACCCGTGCACCTCCCCCGAAGAGAGCGGCGTCGACCTCTTCGCCCGTCTTCTCTCCCCGGTGCTCGAGGGCGTCCCGGCCGGTGAGCACCTGCTCATCAGCCCGGATGGTCCCCTCCTGCGATCTCCCTTCGCCGCGTGGCCGTTGCCCGACGGAGCGGGATGGGTGGGCGACCGATACTCTGTCTCGTACCTGTATTCTCTGCGACTGGCCCGCGAGGACGCGACCTCAGCCCGCCCGTCCGAGGCCGCCAAGGGTGGGATTCTCGTCATCTCGGATCCCATCTTCGAGGTGTCCGACCCTCGTCTTCGTGGTGTCGATGCCGCCCCTTCGTCCTGGGTCATCGCCGCGAAGGGAGCGAACGCCCCCTCGGCCGCGGCTGCCTGGCGGAGACTCCCGGGCACGACCAGCGAGGTCGAGAACATCCGCTCGGCTGCCCGCGACCATGGCGTAGGGGTGGTCGTCCTCAGCGGACTTTGCGCGACCGAAGAGGCGGTGGCTTCCCAGCGCTTCTCGGAGCATCGGCGGATCCACTTCGCCACCCACGGAGCGCTTCCCGGGGCCGTGTCGTTCTTGAGTCAGCCGGCCCTCGTCCTCTCTCAGTACGGCTCGAGCCAGGCCGGTCACGATGGGCTGCTCACGACCCGTGAGGTGGCACGCCTGGACCTGCGCGACGTGGAGCTGGTGGTGCTCTCCGCCTGTGAGACCGGTCTCGGCGAATCCCTCGGAGGAGAGGGGCTCCAGAGTCTGGGCCGCGCGTTCCGCCTCGCTGGTGCGCGTGGTCTCGTCACCTCTCTGTGGCGTGTCGACGACAAGGCGACAGCCTCGTTGATGGGCGCGTTCTACCGGCATCTCTTGTCGGGGGCTCCTGCCAGCTCCGCGCTGCAACGCGCACAAACAGAGATGCGCAAGAACAACCCAAAGTACGCAGCACCCTACTACTGGGCAGCTTTCCGCTATCTTGGGATGTGATTCGCCGTCGAAGGTCGCCTTGAGAACCGCCGCGGCAGACCCCGCGCCGCCTCTCGAGGCGTTGGTGAAGGAGCACGCAAAAGATGGGTGACCAGCCGGAGCCGCTCCGGGCGGGAAGCGAGGGCACGATGCGCCAGGGCATCGGGAGACGAGTGTGGAGCCGAAGCCTGGCCGGCCACCTCACGGCGGCGGTCGGCGTTCTCGCCGCGTGCACGGCGTTTGCCGGCGGTCCGCGCGACGGAGATGTGTCGCCCGGCTCAAGTCCACCGGCGTGGATCGCCGGAGCCTCGCAGCTGATCCTGGTCACCTCTCCGGTCTGGGCCTCGCCGAAGGGTAGCCTGCGACGCTTCGAGCGGAAGAGCGAGCAGAGCCCATGGCGAATGATCGGTGGCGCCGTGCCGGCAGCGATCGGGGCCAGGGGCCTGGCGTGGGGCAGGGGCTTGCACGGTGCTGCGCTCGGTCCTGGTCCGATCAAGGTCGAAGGTGACGCGCGCTCTCCGGCGGGAGCCTTCTCCGTGGGACCGGTGCTCGGGACGGCGAAACCGGGGCACGCCCGGCGGGTACACATGCCTTACCGCCAGATCCGTTCGGGCACCGAGTGCGTCGACGACGGCGACTCCGCTCACTACAACCGAATAGTGGACTCCGGCAGCGCGGCGCCCAGGGATTGGCGTAGCTCCGAGCGCATGGCCGAGATGGCCTCGAGCTACAGGTGGGCGCTCTTTGTGCGGCACAACACTCCGGCTCCCGCGGCGGGTGCCGGCTCCTGCATCTTCGTGCACGTGTGGAGCGTGGAGCTCGGCGGCACGCCCGGCTGTACCGGTGTCGCCGAGGAGCAGACAAGAGCGCTCGTCGAGTGGCTCGACCCGGACAAGAAGCCCATCCTCGTCCAGCTCCCGGAGAAGGAGCACCTCCGCTTGCGGGCTCGCTGGGGATTGCCGGCCTTGGCTCGAGGACCCTGATTGAGGTGGCCCTGCCTCAGCGCCGGCGCAGGCCGATACGGAAGCGGTGGGTGACGGGCCACTGCGCGAGCAGGGCCATGCTGTTCGTCTTGAAACCTGTGGTCCAGTTGTTGATGACGGCCGGAAAGCCGAGCGCGTCGAGCTCGTCCGAGACGATCCCGACGTGGTCGGGGCCGTGCTTGTTGGGGAAGGTGTCGATGAAGACCACATCGCCCGGCAACCACGCGTCGCGCCCGGTGGCGTCCTTGTCGAAGGCCGTCGGCAACGCACGGTAGTGGGCCTTGAAGTAACGAATCATGCGGCGCACCCGCCGGTGGTCGACGCTCCTGCTCGGTCCTTTGCCCGCGCTACCGGCGAGCCCTGGGGACACGGTCGCACACCCACAGGCGAAAGGCCGGGTCCAGGAATGTCGACACACCGGCCTCGCGCTCGAGGATCTGCTTGGCCGCGAGGGCCTCTAGCGCGCTTGCGACCGTCGAGGCGCTGCCGAGCCCGGCCGCCGTCCGCCGTGCCTCCGATAGCAGCTCCTTGCCGCCTCCTGCGGCCAGCTCGACGAGGACCCTTCGCTGAGCCGCGGACAGGCCCTCGAAGATCTCTCTGAACCCGGGGTCGAGGCTCGCGACGACTTGCTCTCGCACCCGGCCGATCGTGGCTTCGTCGTCCGGAACGTTGCCGGCGAGGAGGTTCCAGGCGACCGACGCGAAGTACTGGACGAAGTGCGGGTGCCCTCCGGCCAGCGTCACGACCTCCCGGGCGAGTCCCTCGCGGACCTGCACGCCGCTCCACTCGAAGCGGCCCCGAACGTAACGGACGAGCTCTTTTGTTGGTATGCGTCCGATCGGGACGTGCTCGCCGAACTGGTAGAAGGGGCGCTGCGGCGAGGTCAGCATCGTGCGGAGCAGGCTCGCCCGGCTCCCGGCCAGGAGGTAGGAGACCCGCTGCTGGTGTTGCATCACGGCCCGCAGACGAGCTTCCAGCCCCTTGACGTGGGCGATCTCCTGGAACTCGTCGAATGCGATGACGACTCGAGCACCGTGGCGCTCTGCGAGCCTCTCGGGCAGGTCGAGGAGCTCCTCGAGCCCGGGCTGGTCGAGGCGTCCCGCAGGCGCGACGGAGAACACCGGTCGTCCGTTGTCGTCGATCCCGACCGCGGGTACGAAGCTGTGCAGAAGCGAGCGCAGGAGCCGCAGCCCACGTTCCACGCCGCCACCCAGCTTGGAGATCAGCGGGCTGATGCCAGCAAGGAAGGGTCGGATGAGGTCGGCGCCGCCCCCGATGGGCCAGAGGTCCACGTAGGCCGTGTGGAGATCCTCGTCCTCGACCAGGGCGAAGGCCTCCCGGATGAGCGAGGTCTTCCCGTAACGCCGCGGCGAGTAGAGCCAGCCGGAGTTGGGGCTGCGCATCAAGGCAAGGAGACGGTCCAGCTCCTCCCGTCTGTCACAGAAATGTTGGGAGGTAACAGGCTTTCCGAAGAGAAAGGGGTTCTGCCGTCTCGGTCTCTGGGACATCGTTGCCCTGATGATCGTTACGTAGGTTTGCGTAACGATCATCTCCGAGAGCGCCGAATCTGTCAATGCAGGAGCGGAACCAGGATCCGCGGCCTGGACCTGCGCGCCCATTGCCTTCGCCGCGTCGGGAAGCGTGACGTGCCTGGCGATGGCCACCTACTCCATTGGAGCTTCCGTTCACGAGCACGGCTGGAAGGCCATCGGATACGGGCTACTCATCGCTTCCGACCGAGACGCGATCGAGTCCAGGTTGAACCACGCGGTGAGCGCACCGAGAGGCCCTCGAGTACCGGATGAGCTGGATGCGCGCACTTGGAGCCGCGGGAGTGGGCGGCGGACGCAGCCGGGCATTCCGGCCCGCGAGGCCGGGTGGTCAGCTGGCGCGGCGGGAGGGAGCCCGCCTCAGCGCCGGCGCAGGCCGATACGGAAGCGGTGGGTGACGGGCCACTGCGCGAGCAGGGCCATGCTGTTCGTCTTGAAACCTGTGGTCCAGTTGTTGATGACGGCCGGAAAGCCGAGCGCGTCGAGCTCGTCCGAGACGATCCCGACGTGGTCGGGGCCGTGCTTGTTGGGGAAGGTGTCGATGAAGACCACATCGCCCGGCAACCACGCGTCGCGCCCGGTGGCGTCCTTGTCGAAGGCCGTCGGCAACGCACGGTAGTGGGCCTTGAAGTAACGAATCATGCGGCGCACCCGCCGGTGGTCGACGCTCCTGCTCGGCCCTTTGCCCGCGGGGAGCTCGTCCACGTGACGAGCGCGAGCACGAGCGTCAGGAGACCTGGGGTCAAAGCTCTACCTCGGCACCTGCGCCTTGCCGCGCCCCGTCGCGGCGACGTGTTCGAGCTCCAACAGGATCCAGGCCCTGCCGAAGCCGTGGGCCACGAAGCTCTCGTCGGGAGTGGGGAGCTGTCCTGCCCTCCTCGCGAGGCGCACGGTCTCTTCACCCGGTGCTCGATCGAGGTTCCCGACCCCTGGAACGGACACGGAAACCAGGATCGCCTCCCGGCCGGGCTGATCGTCGAGGACGAGGTCAATAGGCGTCATGGGTAACAACTTCTGCTGGAAGCCGGTCGGTGGGAGCGGGGGCATCCAGCCCCCGTCCGCTCCCCGTGCCAGCACGCTCGCCTGCGCGACCCGACTCGCCGTCGGCTGGAGACGGATGGTGGCGCCGCTCGGCACCCGGGCCCCCGTCGTGAGCGGGCGCCAGGCCGACCCCCGGCTCTCTCGCCACCGGGCGACCACCTCGAGGACGACGGAGCGCCAAGGGAGGCGGCTTGCCAGGCTCCTCTCCGGGCCGGCTGCCTCCCCAGCCTCCCAGCGCCTGAGCTCCATCTCCGCCTGGTAGAAGCACCCCTTCTCCGCGAGGATCGCGGCCCGCAGGAGAGCAGCCGGCCACTCTCTTGCCCCGCCGTGGATTTCCTCCGCCTCGCGCAGCGATGATGCGAGCACCGTCTGCTCATCCCGGGGGAGGATGCGCCACGTCGCGAGCGGGCGCAACGCACCGCCGTGAGCACGCAACACCAGCCGAGCGCTCGGCGGCCGGAGCAAGGACCGGCTCAGCTTCGCCCGCCCGCTTCGAGCGTCCGTGGCCAGGCGGGTGGATTGGTCCGCGCTCTCGATGACAAGGGATCCGCCGGAGACCAGGTGTGGAGCCGCTCGCACCTCGATCTCCTCCGGGAGGAGCTGCGGGGCGAGGTGACCCGAGGGCGGCCACACGGTCGGTTGATGGTCTCGCGGCACACCGCGCACGCCCCCGACCCTGACCTGCCGCCGTCCGCCAGAGAGGACCTCGGACAGGGCCCGCGCGGCCGATCCGAGGAGCGTGCTCGACTTGCGGCGCGGGCGAACCTGCCCGAGGAGCGCCCCGAGCGAGCCCGCCGCGGGCCCGACCAGCCGGATGGTGCCCTCCTTCCCGACCAGGACCAGGGCTGATTCCGCTGACAACAGCAGTCTATCCCCCGGAGCCAGCCGGCGGTAGGGCTCTACCTTCCCACCTCCCTCCACGCGAACGTCCCCCTTCACCGAGATCGCCACCCTCTCCTCTTTCGGGCCCTGCGCGCTCAACGGCTTCGGCTGCGCCGCCGCCAGGACGAACGCCGCGGCAACAAGGAGCCCGCGGGAAGGCCTCTTCATCTGGCTTGCCTCGGTTGGAGAGCAGGAGGAACGTCTGCGGCCAGCTCCGACCACGACACGTAGGTCTCTTCCCTACTACCGCCTCGCCTGACGCCATAGGACGTGTAGACCGCCCGAAGGTCGGAGGGCTGGCTGGATCGGCGACGACCGGAGCGGAGGAGACCTCGGTACCTGAGCAGGATCGGCTCGCCGCCGGGCTCCGGCGCTCGGTGGAGCAGCCACGGGTGCGCGGAGTGTGCGGCGCCGTCGCTGCCAACGGCTTCGAGCAAGGCGGACGCGGTGCTCGTGCCGGGATCCTCTTGTGTCGTGCAGCGCAGGCGATAGGAGCGCAGCGAGGTCTCCGCGAGCGGGGTCGCCAACAGGCTGAGGAGCCCCTCCTGGAGGGCCTCGAGCAGAGCCACGGCGGTCTGTCCGTGCAGCCACGCGGAGGTCGTGTCGTGTGCGACGGTGTTGCGGACGTCGACAACGCGCAGATCTCCGCCCTTGGCTTCCTGCGCGTCCTTCTCCTCGTCCCCTCTCCCTCCCTTTGAGCTCGACTCGCTGCGGAGGAGGGCTGCGACTTGGTCGGGCAAGCTGCTCCGCTCGGTGATCTGGCGGTGCGCGTCGGGGTCAAGGGCTCGCATGGTCGCGAGCAGGGTGCTCACTGTGTGCGGTTTGTGCCACTCCTCACGGGCGTCGCCCGCTCGTTTTCGGCGCAGCACCGTCGTGACGAGGAGGACGAGGGTCAGGTAGTAGACGAGGTCCTCGTAGGCGTCGAGGGCTGCCTCCACACGCTCCCGGGGGGAGGCTGGGAGGAAGGCCGCGCGGAAGGACTCCCGGAGCGGCCGTGGCGCATGCCCGAGGAGCGGCGTCACGGTGGCGGCGAAGCGGGCGTTTCGTGCGAGCAGGGAGAAGGACCACGATGCCGCCAGCCACACCGGCGCCGCGACGAGCATGGCCGTGGCGGAGATCGCGGAGCCGAGCACCGCCGTCCAGGTGAAGACAATCACCGGGGAGGTGGCGGCCGCGGCGGCCGCGAGCAGGAGGGCGCGCCTCCGGCCGTGCTCGGCGCCCCCGCCGAGGAGCCGCGCGACGAGCAGGTAGAGGAGCAGGAACACCACCAGGGCAGCTGCGTTGCCACCGAAGCCGGCGAGGAAGATAGCGTTTCCGCCCAGCAGCTCATCGAGCGCCATGGCGTGTACGTACACGCCGGGCACCTGCTGCCGGCCGGCGGCGCTGAGCACGTCATGGGGATCCAGCTCGAGTCCCCGCGCTCCCGCCACCCCGATCAACACGACGGCAGGGCTCGGCCACGATCGTAGGGCCCCAGCTGGAGCGCTCAGCAACGCATCGGCCGAGACCGGCGGCCAGATCTCCTCTGGGGTGTCGGCCCGCAGCGGGCGGAGGAGGAGAGGCTGCTCGGACAGCCGCAGACCCGGCTGGACCCGGGCGGCCAGGACCGCCGCGAGCGACTCAGGGAGGTGGCCGGCCAGACCGTACTCGCGCAGGAGCCCGTCTACCTCGGGGGCGAGGTCGATCTGGCCGATTCGCGTGACCTCTGAGAAGGGACGCGCGAGAGGCACCGCGCGCGAACGGTCGCCCTGGAGCTCGGCCGCGACCACGGCCCGCGGGTTCTCTCGGAGCGCCGTGGCGAGGACCTCGTCTGCTTCGGGCGTTGTCGTGTCTCCCAACAAGACGTCGAGTCCGACGAAGAGAGCGTCATGCTGTCCCAAGACGTCCAGGAGCCGCGCGATGCGCTGCCGGGCCGCACCCCTCTTCGCGCTGTCATCCACCGACCACTCCTCCAGGTCCACCACCATGATCGGGGTGCTCCGCTCCCCGGCCGGGAGGTGCTCGAGGAGGATGGAGACGAGGGGCAGGTCTGCGCGGCGCACCGGCGGCGACGCGGCCAGGAGCGCAAGCAGGAGGGCTACCAGGGGCACGAGCTCCGGGGCCCCGCGAGGGTCCTCCAGGTGGCGGCGCAGGCAGGCGGGGACCTTGCCAAGGGCGGAACGCAGCCTTGACAGGAAGCTCGTCACCGGACGCACCGAGGCCCGCCCTCAGCAGTCGATGGAGACGTCGACGATGCCTGTCGTCGTGAGGGTGAGGGTGATCCTGACCACCTTCCCCGTCTCCGGGTGCTTGAGCGTGAAGACGATGGGGGTGTCGAGGGGCACGTTCTCGAGCCATTGGCCGCTGCCGATGTCCGGCTCCGTCTGCTCGATGACCCACGGCGGCTCCGGGGAGCCTCCCGTCTGGCCATTGTCGCTGAAGTAGTCGAGCACGATGGAGACGGCGCCGCCGTAGCCGGAGCCGGCCGCGCAGGTGCAGGCGTCCGGGTCGAAGGCGACGTGGGCCTGGGAGACGTAGTCGCCCGAGAAGTCCGCGGAAGCGGGCGTGCAGGGGCCTCCGCTGCTCTCGACGCAGCTGCCGCCCTGGCAGGCGGTGCCATCCGGGCAGGGGCCGCAGTCTCCTCCGCAGCCGTCGGGACCGCAGTCCTTGCCTTCGCAGTCGGGCTTGCAGACGCAGAAGCCCGCCTCGCACTCGCTCGACGTTGTCTCGGGGTCCGAGTCGTCGCAGGGGGTGCCGTCGGGCAGGTACTCGTACTCGCACACCCGGTTGGGGCAGTAGACCTCCTCGCAGACGCCCGGCCGCTCACAGTCGTAGCGGGTCTGGCACTCCTCGTCGCAGTCCGCCTGGTTCTCCGCCTCCGTGCCGCCGTTCTCCACGCAGGCGTGGCGGGCGATGTAGACCTTCTGCTCCCCGAAGAGGCAGCAGACCTCCTCGCAGTCCTCGGCCTCGAGAGGCGTGCCCGCCATCTCGCACATCGCCCTCGGGACGACCGAGGCCATGCTCCCGATGATGCTGAAGCCGCAGCAGACCTGGTCGTCGCAGTCGACGCCCTCGGGGGCGACCATGCCCCCGGCCGACTCGCAGGCCGAGCGAGGCGCGTTCTGCGCGACGACGTTGAGGCCCCCGTCGCTCACGACGCAGCAGACCTCCTCGCAGTCCTCGGCCTCGGTCGGGGTGCCGAGGCTCTCGCAGAGCCCGGCCGGGATCATCATCGAGAAGCCCCCGAAGCCGGCGGTGCAGCAGACGAGGTCGTCGCAGTCGGTGCCCTCGGGCGCGACCATGCCTCCGAGGGACTCGCAGGCCCCGCGCGGGACCTCCTGGGACTGGACGTTCATGGTGCCGTCGCTCACGATGCAGCAGACGTCGTCGCAGTCCTCCGCGTCGGTGGGGGTGCCCGCCGTCTCGCAGATGGCCCTGGGCACGACCACGGCCATGCTGATGCCCATGAGCGCGCCGACGGAGCAGCAGACCTGGTCGTCGCAGTCGACGCCCTCGGGCGCGACCATGCCGCCGGCGGACTCGCAGGCGCTTCGCGACGTGGTGAGGGTGTTGACCTCCGTCAGGCCGTCGCCGGAGAGGCAGCAGACCTCCTCGCAGTTTGAGGCGTCCACCGGCGTGCCGCCCTGCTCGCAGGCCGCGGCGGGCACCATCACGGCCATGCTCATGCCGAAGCCGCTGATCGAGCAGCAGACCTGGTTGTCGCAGTCCTCGGCCGCGCCGACCTCGAGGCCGCCGGCCGACGCGCACGTGCCTCGCGACGTGGACATGCTGGCGGCGTTGAGCGAGCCGTCGCTCAGGAGGCAGCAGATCCCCTCGCAGTCGGCCGCGTCGGTGGGCGTGCCGGCCTGCTCGCAGAGCGCGGCGGGGATCATCATCGAGGCGCTGAAGCCGAGCCCGCCGACCGAGCAGCACACGGTCTCGTCGCACGCGTCCGCCGAGCCAACCGGCGTGCCGCCGACCGCCGAGCAGTCGGACCTGCTGGCCTTCGCGGTCGTCGCGTTCATGGCGCCGTCCATCGAGACGCAGCACACCCTCTCGCACTCCTCGGCCTCGGCGACCGTGCCCCCCTGCTCGCATAGAGTCCGGGGCATCAAGGCGGCGACGGACATGCCCATGACGCTGGCCGTGCAGCAGACGAGGTCCTCGCAGGCCGATGCGTCCCCGGCCGGCGTGCCGCCCCGGGTGGTGCAGTCCGCGCCCATGGTCACCGTGGCCTCGCTCCCGCCGTCGAGGATGCAGCAGACGTCCTCGCAGGCGCTCGCGTCGAGCAGGATGCCGCCGTCGTTGCAGACAGACGTCGGGATCATGCCCGCCACGCCGCCCGCCGAGCAGCAGACGAGGTCCTCGCAGTCCGCGGCCTCGCCCACCGGGGTGCCGCCCGCGTTGTCGCAAGCCCACGCGCCCATGGTCAGGGCCTGCCCGTTGAGCAGGCAGCAGGTCGCGTCGCACATGCTCCTCTCGAGGATCTGGCCGCCGAGCTGGAGGCAGTCGTCCTGTGGGGCCATGGTGGCCACGGTCATGCCGAGCGCGGAGGCGCCGCAGCAGACGGTCTCGCCGCAGTCCTCGGCCCCGCCGGCGATCGTGCCGCCGTGGGCCTCGCACATGGAGCGAGCGACGACGACGGCCTGCACGTTCTGGCCGTCACCGGCGACGCAGCAGACCTCCTCGCACTGCTCCGCGTCGACGGCGGTGCCGCCCGCCTGGTCGCAGAGCGGGGCGGGCACCGTCACGGCCTGCACCAACCCGCCGAGCATGCCGACCGAGCAGCAGACCTGGTCCGCGCAGAGGCTGGCGTCGCCGAGGTTCATGCCGCCGAGCTCCTCGCAGCCCGCCTTGAGCATGACCGTGGCGTTGACGCCGAGGCCGTCGGTCCGCGCGCAGCAGACCTGCTCGCAGCTCGCTGAGTCGAGGACCGTGCCTCCTGCGTCGTCGCAGGTCGCCTGGGGCACGACGGCCGCGGTGGACATCCCGAGCTGGGCGCCGAGGGAGCAGCAGACCTGGCTCGCGCAGGCTGAGGCGTCGCCCGCGGCGACACCGCCCTGGGCGGCGCAGTCGGTCCTCGTCTTCACCGAAGCGACCGCGGCCAGGGTCCCGTGGGCCTGGAGGCAGCAGACGGTGTCGCACTGGGCCGCGTCCACGACGCTCCCGCCTCCGTTGTTGCAGAGCTCCTCGGGGAGCACGAAGGCCACGGGGCCTCCGCCGTTGAGCGCGGCCGCCACACCGAGGGAGCAGCAGACCTGCTTGTCGCAGGCCGCGACGCCGCCCATGGCGATGCCGCCGGCGGCCGAGCACTGGGAGCCGGTCTCGACCGACGCCGCAAACGAGCTCGGGTCGCCCTTGAGGCAGCACACCTTCGTGCACTCGCCCTCTGCGTCCTCGTCGCCGCCCGCCGCCTCGCAGGCCGCGCGGGGGAGGGGCATGGCGCCGGCGAAGCCGACCTCCGCGTCACCGAGGTCGCAGCAGATCCAGTCGCCGCACGCCGCCTCGTCGCCCACGCCCTGTCCGCCGACGGCGTCGCACTCGGCGAGGTCTCGCATCTCGGCGCCGGGCGCGCCGCCCGCGAAGGAGTAGCAGCAGACCGGGCCGCACTGATCCGCGGCCAGGGTCTCCCCGCCGTTTGTGGTGCAGAAGCTCGAAGGCACCTGCGCGACCTGCGTGATGCCGCCGGCCGACACGGCGCAGCACACCAGCTCCGCGCAGGCCGCAGCGTCGCCCGCGGCCGTGCCGCCGGCCGAAGCGCAGCTCTCTTCGGATCCCACGCTGGAGACGGCGCCCCCCGCCGGGTCGACCACCACGCAGCAGGTGTCGCCGGTCTGGACCGGCACGGCAGCGCCGCCGATGGAGAAGTGCGCCACCTTCGCCGCGAGCATGTCCCCGGGCTTCACCGTGGCGGGCAGGAGCTCCCAGCCCCCGTCAGAGGTGGACCAGGCCATCACCGGCGTCGCGCCGGCCGGCACCTTGTCGGGAGAGTAGGGGAGGGTCACCGTGGCCGGGGTGGAGAACTCGAGGCCGGCGGGCCCGAACTCGAAGAAGGGCCCCGCGGGCTCGAAGAGATCGCTCTCGGGAGCCTCGACGGGTCGGATGGTCATCCCGACCTCCTCGTCCACCGCGTCCTTGGGCACCTCGATGGTGCCCCCTTCAGGGAGGTCCTCGGTGCCTCCCTCGGGGCCAACGACGACCGGCTCCTCCACCGTGTCCGCGCCGGTGTCCGCACCTTCGTCCGCTCCGCCCGGGTCTGCGCCCTCGTCCGTCCCGCCCGGGTCCGCTTCGCCGGGGTCCTCGCCCGCGCCCGGGTCCTCCGCGGGCGTGTCCGCGCCCGTGTCTACCGCGGCCGCGTCAGCTCCCGCGTCGACGCCGCCGGCGCCCGTGTCGGCCTCGCCCGCCGGGGTGCCTCCGCTCTCGCCGCAAGCGACACAGACCAGCAGCGCCAAGACCACGATCATCCAACGAGGGAACCCGTTGCTGCCCATTCTCTACTCCTCTCGCGCGCTGTGGGGACCAACGCGGCCAAGAGTAGACGAGCGCTCGGCGGGCGGCAATGCCCGAGCGTCTTTGCGGCGTGTCCCACTTGACCCGGTGGAGCCGCAAAGCCTGGTAGCCGACGCGACGCTCCGTCCGAGGCCGGGCTCGCCTACTGCGAGGTGGTCTCCCGCTTGCCCGCAAAGGACGCGCAGAAGCTGCTCGTCAGCTGGCCGTTGAGGACCACGTTGCCGGTGTAGCGGCCCTTCGTGATTCGGTCGACCACGAGGTTGTCGCTGTCGTCGATGAGCGTGGCGTTGCCGTGCAAGGTCAGGTTGCTGTTCCAGTTCAGCCCGGCCATGGTCGACTCGATGAAGGTCCCGATGAGGCCCATGGCGCCGTTGCAGGCGTTGCGCACGTCCGAGGCCGAGAAGCCCGCGAAGCCGTCGAGGCTGTCGCAGCTCATCATCTTCTTGAAGGCAGCCGAGAGGCTGGTCTCCCCGGAGATGGCGGGCAGGAGGATGTGGTTCAGGCCGTAGAGGATCAGCTTGCCGTAGTTGATCTTGATGACGTGGGGGTCGATGTCGAGGCCGTTCCAGTTGACGATGCGGGCCGTGAAGTTCGAGGAGGCGAGGTCAAGGGGGAAGTCCGGGTCGTTGAAGTCCCTCAGCGTGAAGGGGTAACGCCCGCAGACGTCGTTCTCGGGGGGCGGGTTGCTGCAGCCCGTGCGCGGGGTGCGGTCGTCGCAGCCGAGGCGCCAGTAGAGGGCGAGGCCGATGAAGTCCTCCTTCCCGTTGAGCGTGAAGTCGCTGTAGACCTTGGAGAACTTCACCCTGGAGATCAGCTCCAGGTCCGAGACAACCCCGGTTATGTCCTCCCCGATGGTCCAGAACTCCTCCAGGGCTTCCAGGTCCTTGAGCCAGTCGCTCACGGCGTCCTCGATGGGGTCGCCGATGAAGTCCCAGACGAGGTCTATGAGCTCGGCGACGTAGCCGGGGAGGAAGAGGCGGGCGGCCTCGATGACGTACTTGAAGATGATCTCGCCCGGGTTCCGGAAGAAGCGGAGCACGTCGGCGATGACCTCGCCCGCGGCACCCTGGGAGTCCAAGAAGTCTTCCGCGACGTTGGTGAAGTCGAAGCGCCCGCGGACCGTGTAGGCCCCGGCGAGGCGCAGGGGCGCCAGCCGGAGCTGCATGGTGACGTCGGCCACCGAGCCCGCTGCGACGAAGACCGAGTCGAGGCAACCTCCGGCGGCGAGGTGCTCCCCCTCTCCCTCGACCTCGGTGGTGGCGACGGCGAAGACGCTGTAGCGCTCGCCGGCGAGCAGAGAGTCGAACAGCGCCTTGCTGTTGGCGCCGAGCACCGTCTTCTCGCCGGCCGAGCTCGAGGGCGGGTTCTCGGGGTGGTACTGGGTGCAGTTGAAGTTGCCCTGGCGGAGGCCGACGCGGATGGTCTTGAGGGGGATGGGGCCTTCCCACGCCAGGGTGACCCGCAGGTCGCCGGTCGGCAGGCCCGTGACCTGGATCGGCAGCACCGCAGACTCGGCGCCGGTGGTCGACGCCCGGAGATCGTACTGCACCTCGGGCACCGCGCCGGCGCGGACGACCACCGTCCCCATTCCCTGGCTGTCGCTGAGCACGCTGGTGGACGAGATGCTGGCGTCCCCCACGACGCCGGATCCTTCGGTGGGCGCGGTCTGGGTGAGCTCGAGGGTCAGCGGCACGCCCGAGGCGGGCTGGCCGTTCTGGAGGTCGATGACCTTGAAGAAGGCGTGCTCGGCGTCATCGATCTGGAGCACGAGGGGCTGGCCGGGCTCCCTCAGGGTGAGGATCATGTAGCGGTGCCCGCGCGGGTGCTCACCGTCTGCGGACGGCACACCGTCGAGAGAGCCCGCTCCGTCGGCGCCGACGATCTCACCGACGGTGCCGGTGACTACCTCGTCCCCACCGCAGCCTGCGCCCACGAGCGCGAGGAGCGCGATGAACGCGGTCAGAGCTCTGAATTTGAGCACCCTTTGCATCGCCGACTCCGCTCGGGGGGGAAGCAGTGTACGGTTGCGACCCCCCGCTGGGCAAGCATGGCGCGCCGGGCCCTCGTTGCGGCGCCCCCGGCCGGTGCTATAATCCTCGGGAATCGTGCCGAGGGAGTGGTTGATGGCCAGCAAGGACGCGATCGTGGCAGCACTTGAGACTCGCTACGATCACTTCGCGGCTCGGACGGTCTTCGGGGAGCTCCTCGCCGCCGCCGGCCTCGAAGACCAGAAGACCTACGGCCTCGAAGAGATCCAGAAGCTCACCGAGGAGCTCGTGCGCGGCGGCGACCGGATCGAGGCGGCGGTGGACCGCCTGAACGGCCTGGCCGAGAAGGAGAAGCCGAAGGCGGCCAAGGCGGCACCCAAGGCGGCCGCGGAGAAGCCGGCAGCCGCGAAGCCCGCCGCGTCGAAGCCGGCGGCGAAGACCCCAGCCAAGAAGAGCACCTCGAGCCGCAGCAGGGCGAAGAGCTAGGTCAAGCCCCCGAGGGCGCTCCTCCCTGCTGTCCGTCCTCCGGCGGCGGCCCGCCTCCTTGATCGTCGCCGCGGTGGTCGCTCAGTCTGTGGAGCTCGCCGAGGCGCTCGAGCACCATGGCGTGCACCGAGCTGTAGGGCCTGAAGCCGTCGTCCGATGGGGCGCCGGGGTTGCGATCGAGGAGAAGCGCCGCGGCCTGGTCCACCGACCGCACCGGGTAGACCGCGAAGCGCCCGGCGTCGACATCGGCTCTGACGCGCTCGGGCAGCATCAGGTCTCGCACGTTGCCCGCGGGGATCACCACCCCGGGGCAGCCGTTGGCCTTTCGCATGCGGCACAGGCGGTGGAAGCCCTCGATCTTGGCGTTCACGCTCCCTATGGCCTGCACCTCGCCGAACTGGTTGATCGAGCCGGTCACGCCGATGTCCTGGCGGGCCGGCAGGCCGGAGAGCTCCGACAGCACGGCGAGGGCCTCGGCGAGGGAGGCGCTGTCGCCGTCGACGTAGCCGTAGGACTGCTCGAAGCAGATGCTCAGGAAGGCGGAGGTGGGGGTCAGGGTGCCGTACTGGCCGCCGAGGTAGCCCGAGAGGATCGCCACGGCCTTGTCGTAGATGCGCCCCGACAGCCGGGCCTCCCGCTCCACGTTCAAGACACCGCCGGCCCCCGCGAAGGCGCGGGCGGTGACCCGGGTGGGCTTCGCGAACACGTGGGGGCCGTCCTGGAACACGCTCAGCGCGTTGATCGTGCCCACGGCCTCGCCGTCGGTGGCCACGAGCACCCGGGAGTGCTCGAGGTCCTCGAAGAGCTGGTCTCGGAGGTAGGAGACCTGGAAGTCCCTGGAGCGCAGGGCGCCTTCGACCTCCGCCCTCCCGATGACCTCGCGGCCGGCCCGGCGGGCGTTGTCGTCCGCCTCGATGAGAAGGCCCGCGATCTCGTTGAAGGCGAGCGAGAGCCGCTGCTGGCTCTCGGCCCAATAGGAGCCCGTCTCCACGAGCGCCTCGAGCCCCTCTCGCTCGACCGGGAGCAGCCTGTCCTTCTTGCACACCCCGGTGATGAAGCGCGCGTAGGCACGCTCCGTCGACCGGCGCCTCTCGATGACGTCGTCGAACTCGGCCTTCACGCGGAAGAGCTTCGGGAAGTCGCTGTCGTGGCGGTAGAGCAGGTCGTATACCTGGTGCCCGCCGATGAGCACGAGCTTCACGTCGATGGGGATGGCCTCGGGGCGGATGCCGCTGGTCGGCAGGAAGCCGTGGGCTTCGCCGAGGTCCTCGATGCGGAGCTGCCCGGACCTCATGGTGGCCTTGAGGGTGTCCCACACCCCCGGCTGCGCGAAGAGATCGGCGGCGTTGAGCACGAGGTAGCCGCCGTTGGCTTTCAGGATGGAGCCGGCCTTGATCATCGTGTGATCGGTCGAGTAGATGCCGTACTCCACCCTCTTCTCGATGCGGCCGAAGAGGTTGTAGTAGGTGGGCCTGTCCTCCACGACGACCGGCGCCCCGCGCGTGCGGCGGTGGTCCACGACGACGTTCACCCTGTACTCGGGCATACCGTGGAGCCCGCCCTCCTGGCAGCCCTCGTGGTCGGTGTCGTCGGGGAGGAAGCGGTCGAGGTTGTCCAAGATGTGCTCGAAGACCGACACGAGGTAGGAGCTCACCCCCTCATCCTCTCCGTAGCCTTCGGCGAGGGCCTCGATGCGCCGCCTCACGACCAGGTCGCCCATGCCGCGCTGCAGCTCCGAGATCTCGAGCTGGCTCTCCTTCTCGATCTCCCTGCTCAGCTCGAAGAAGGCGCTGACCACGGGGTCGAGCTTCTTCCGCCTCTTCTCGATGGCGTCCCGCGTGCTCTTGGGCTGGTCGGTGTACTCCTTGTGGGCCAGCGGGGCGCCGTCGACCACGGGCAGCACGGTCAGGCCCTGCTTGCTCGTGCGCACCACGAACTCGAGCTTCGCCGCGTGCTTCTTCAGCTCCGCGAAGGACTCGTTCTCCTTCTCGATGCCCCGGTTCAAGATGGCCTGGATCTGCTCCTGGTGCTCCTTCGAGTGGTAGGCGTCGGGGATCTCCCGCCGCAGGTCCTCGATGAGGCGGGCCATGTCGCGGCGGAAGGCGACCCCCCTCGCGGGCGGGAGGGCCAGCGCCAGCGGCTCCTCGGGGCGGTCGAAGTTGTGCACGAAGACCATGTCCTTCGGCACGGGCCGTTTCGGCGCGTCGCGATTGAGCAGCCTCATGGTCGTCGTCATCTTGCCGGTGCCGGGCGGCCCGGTGACGAAGACGTGGAAGTTTCGGCTGTGCACCCGGAGCCCGAGCTCGAGCGCCTCGCGCGGCCGCTTCTGCTCGATGACCCCCGCGATGGGCTCGAGCTCGTCGGTCGACTTGACCTTGAGGTAGCCGAGGTTCGCCGGCCGGTAGACACGATCCGCCTTGAGAGGTGCCGGCCGGCGTGCGGCTCGCGCCCTCTTGCCTGGAGCGCTCAAGACCTGCACCCGGCCCTGCGCGCCGTGGCGCCGCCGGCCTGCCGTATTGCGGGGCGTTTCTCGGGCGAAACGCCTTGCTTCGATGGGCTCATCTTGCTGCTCCGCGTCTTGGGATGGTCCGGCCCGACGGCCGGCCCCGCGTGCTACCACCGGAGGTGCGGCGGGGGCAAGGGTGGAGGCTGCAGGCTGGAGACGCGCGCTACTCGGCCGGGACGAAACCCAAGAAGCGTTCGCCGACGTCGTCTACCGGCGTGACAGGCGGCGGGACCCCGCTCGCGTGGGCAGCATCCAGAGGGACGAGGTAGAGGCTGTGGTCGGCGCCGTGGGTGCTCTCGACCACCACGCTCTCGCCCCCCGGGGTGATCCCCGCCAGGCCGGCCACCGCGAAAGTGTCCGGGTGCAGAGGCCTGCCTTTCGAGGGCTGGGCGTCGGCCTCCACCACGAAGAGCGCGCCCCGGGGGCCGGAGCTCGTGGCCGGAGCGCTTGCGAAGACGACCCGCCGGCCGTCGGGCGTCCACGCCCCCCCTGCGAGCACGCCCTCGGTTGCCGTCGTGAGGCGCCGCTGGGAGCCCGCCCTGTCGATCTCTGCGACGGTGACCGCCCCCTCCTCCTGGAGCAGCAAGCGCTTGCCGTCCGGTGACAGCGGCGCCTCCCCCAGCGCTCTGGTCGCGGTGCCCAGCAGACGGGGCGCCTCCGCCTCGGAGCCGTCGCTCTTCGCCGCGTACAGGCCGCCGGGCCCCGCCAGGACGGCGTGCACACCGTCGGCGCTGGTGGTAGCCCTCCCCAACGTCGGTCCGCCGGCGCCGCCCTCGTACCAGGGGCCGGCCTGCCACAGCATGTACCCGTGGGGCGCCAGGGAGTACGCCACGCCGGCCGGCGAGCCGCCGTGGAGCCCCGTCGCCGCCGCCAGCAGCAGGTCGGGATGCGGGACCGCGGTGGCCTCGATCGAGTGCACGGTGAAGACGTGCTCAGCGGTGGCGGAGAGGGCCACCCCCATGAACCACCCCGGCAGATCCGCTGCCACGAGCCCTGGCGAGGCTGCGCCGCTGCCGTCCACGGGCGCCACGAAGAGGGCCGTGCTGCCCTGGGTCGTCACCCCCACCAGCACCCGGTCCGAGCCCGGGAGCATTCCGAGGTGGGTCACGCTCCCCGTGCCGACCGGCATCACCACCGTGGGATCGCCTGTCCCGTCCACCGGCGTCGAGACCACGTCGGAGCCCACCACGAACACCGCTCGCCCGCCGGCGGGGTCCAGGGCCAGCAGGGCCTGTGCTCCCTCGGCCAGCGTCAGACCGCGGCCGGCGTGGGAGCCGTCGAGGGCGAAGGAGCGCAGCGTCGAGCCGGAGCGCCGGAGCAGGTGTCCGCCGGCGGTCGCCGGGCGCTCCCTCCACCCGTCCCTCCAAGGCGTCGACTCCGTGTCCAAAGGCATCACCAGCACGTGGGCGGGGTCCGAGTCGGACGCCGTCGGGGCGGCGTAGAAGCCCGGCACGGGTGTTTCGCAGGCGTAGAGCACCGCGCGCCCCTCCTCCACCAGGTGTGGCTCGTAGATCTGCGTGTCGTGCCAGGGGACCAGCGGCGCGTGGGCCCCCTGCATGTCGGTGACGAAGAGGGCGCCTTCGTTGACGTACTCGTGGGTGAGCACTCCGAGGGGAGTCACCAGATCCCGATACCAGGGCCCCGGCAGCTCCACCGGGTCGCCCCCCGCCAGCGGGAGGACCCAGGAGTGCCACCCTGTCGGCTGTCGGGCGTCGTAGATCACATGGGTGCCGTCCGCGCTCAGCTCCGGCCAGGGGATGCTGTGGTTGACCACGTCCGCCACGAGGGCCAACACCTGAGGGTGCTCCGGGGACCCGCGCCGCCCGGTGTACCTCAGCACCGCGCCGTCCTCCCGCCCTCCGACGAGCGCGCCCGCGGCGGCGTCGAAGGCCGTCACGTGAAGGCGCTTCGTGCTCCATGGGGTGATTCGCGGATCCTCGTCGGGCCCCGGCGCGGAGGTGTCGGCTCGGAAGGCGGCCCAGGCGCCGCTGTCACTCGTGCCGACCCACGCAACGGCCGCGCCGTCGCGGGACATGAGGGAGGAGAGCTTCTTCGTGGGGACCGGGGTGAGTCTCCTCGGCGCGTCCGCCTCGCTCCCGTCGGTGGCCACCGACACCAGCTCTCGCTCCTCTTTCCACGTGACCCGCAGCTCGACAACGATGCGCCCGCCGTCTGCGCTCGAGCCGACGTAGCCGGCGATGAGGCCCTCCGGCGTGAGGACGACGGGCGGCGCGCTCCCGGACAGCGGCAGCGCGTGCAGGCGATGGTCGGGGCCCCCGAGGACGACACGTTCGCCGGGCAGGGCCGTCACCACGTGCTCGGCGGGTCCGACCCCGGTGTGCAGCTGCGCGGGCTCGGTGGCTCCGGAGGCATCCACGGAGGCCATGAACACCTTGCGCCCCTGCCCCGTGGCCCTGGTGCGCTGGGTGTAGGTGAGGGTCGCCTCCGAGCCGACCCAGCGCGGGTAGTCGATCTCATGGTCTTCGGGCGCGGTGGCCACCAGGATCGGAGCGCCGGCGTCCGAGCCGTCCAGCCGCGCGGCGTAGACGCTGTTGCCGTCGACATAGGCCATCCACCCGTCCCTGTAGGTGCGCTCGAGGGCATGGAGCCGGTCGGCCCGGGCGATGAGGGTGGGCGCGTCCACGCTGTCGCCGGCCAGGGACAGCGCGAACAGGACGGCTCCTCCCGTGCCCGAGCTCGAGGGCGTGGCCATAGGGTAGAAGGCGACCACGACGTGGGCGCCGTCGGGGGTGATGTCGGGGTAGGACACGTCACCTTCGCCCAGACCGTAGCCGGCGCCGCGCCTCGGCCCGAGCTGGATGGGAGGGCCGGGTCCCGATCCGTCGACCGGAATGAGCCACGGCGTCGACACGCCCCGGTGCGCGACGTAGGCGAGGGCCGCGTCCGAGTCGACCGGGGGCAGGACCGCCTCGCCGCCCGTGTCCGTGCCGTTCGTGTGCACGTCGCCCGTGTCCACGCCGCTCGCGCCGATCTCACCCGTGTCCGCGTGGGCATCGGAGCCGCCGTCGACGCCGGCTCGCACGTCTACCGGCTCGACGGCGGTCTCGTCTGAGGCGGAGGTGCAGCCGGCGCTGACACAGGAGAGCAGGATCAGGAAGGTTCGGGTGAGTCGATCCGCCATGGCCGCTCCAAGAATGCGCTCGTCCTCGACCACGCCCGTCGTTGCCCAGGACGGCACCAGCCTAGCGACTTCCGCGTTCATTTCGAACCCAGGGGTGTCGGCCGCGATCCGCCGCTTGGGGGCGTCGGATCGAGCGATTAGCTAGTGTGCATCCTGAAACTCGCGTTTCAGGATGCAGCGATTAGCGGTTAGCG
>CAZQPP010000069.1:0-13842 GCA_964594295.1 uncultured Myxococcales bacterium
CCCCGCACCCCACCCAACTCACTCCACAGCTGCGAGCATCCTGTCGACCTCGCTGGCGATCACCCTGCCCTCTCGCAGTATTCGGGGCGGGTCGGCGAGCAGGTCCACCAGGGTGCTCGGCCGGCCGTCGGGGAAGGGCGGGCCCCACACGGCCGGAGCGGCCTCGGCGACCTCGGGGCACACCTCGTCGAGGCGCGCGGGAGGCGCGGCGCCGCTGCGGTTGGCGCTGGTGCTCACCATGGGGCGGCCGAAGAGGCGGACCAGGGCGCGGGCGATGGGGTGATCGTCGCAGCGGACGGCGATAGTGAGCGTGCCCTCGGCAGGGCAGCAGACGGCCTCCGGGGCCGACGCCGAAGCGGGCAGCACAGCGGTCAGGCCTCCGGGCCAGGCGCGCCCCACGAGGCGCCCGGCGACGGCGCGCCGGTCCTCGGGGAGGAGATCGAGATCGACGAGGCCGTCAAGCATGTCGGGCTCGGCGATGACGACGAAGGGCCGCGGGGTGGGCGGGAGGTCCTTCAGGAATCGGACCCGTGTGAGGGCCTCGGGACACGTCGGATCCGCGGCGAGGCCCACGAGGCCGCCGGTGGGGTGAAGCACGACACCTCCGCGCGCGAGCCGCTCGGCGGCGTCCGCGACGGCGACTCGCCGGACCCTGCTCATGACGCTCCCAGCGAGGCGATAGCCGCGGGCAGAGCGGCCGCCACCTCCGACGCGACGAGGCCGACGGCCCCGCGCTCGCGTGCGGCGATGTCGGCGGCGCGGCCGTGCAGGAAGACGCCGGCCCAGGCGGCCCAGTCGGCGGGCACGCCACCGGCGAGCAGAGCTCCGATGCTGCCCGAGAGCACGTCCCCCGTACCGGCGCTCGCCAGCCAGGGCCCGCCGGTCGGGTTCCAGGTGATCATGCCGTCGGGCCTGGCGACCAGGGTCCCGGCCCCCTTGAGGGCGACGACCGAGCCCGAGAGCTCGGCGGCGCGGCGCACGGCGGCACGTCGATCGGCCTGGACGGCACCGGCGCCGGTGCCGAGCATGGCGGCCATCTCTCCCGGGTGCGGGGTGAGCACCGTCGGCGCCGGGCGGCGATCGAGGGCCTCGAGGTCACCCGCCACGAGGCGCAGGGCGTCAGCGTCGAGGATGGCGGGCTTGTCCAGGGTCTCCAGCCAGGAGAGCAGGGAGGCCCTCAGCTCCTCTCCCTCGCCGAGGCCCGGGCCGACGACGACCGCGTCGACGCGCGGCAGGATCTCCGCGAGAGATGCCTGGTCGAGGGGGGCGCCCGGGCCCTCACCGTCGCGCCCGCGGGTCGTCATGAGCTCCGCGCAGGCAGCGTGGACGAGGCGGCGCGTGGGCTCGTCGGTGGCCACCGTGACCAGCCCGGCCCCGGTCCTCAGGGCGGCGCTTCCGGCCAGCACCGAGGCGCCGCTCTTGCCGGCGCTCCCCGCGAGCACGAGGAGGTGGCCGAAGGTCCCCTTGTGACCGTCGGCGCGCCGCACGGGGAGCGCCGACGCCACGTCCGAGTCCTCCGGGATGCCTCCGGTCGGGCGCACGCGCGCGGGCGCCGACGGCGGGATGCCGATGTCGACGAGGTGGACGACGCCGCAGGCGCTGGCGGGGGCGGGCATGCAGCCCCACTTGTAGGCGCCGAGCGTGAACGTGTGGTCGGCCACGACGGCGCGCCCGAGGATCTCGCCCGTGTCGGTGTGCAGGCCGGAGGGCAGGTCGACGGCGGCGCGCATCGCGCCGCTCTCGTTGGCGAGCGTGCAGGCCGCGGCGAAGCGCCCCTCGAGCGGGCGGCCGAGGCCCGTGCCGAAGAGGGCGTCGACCACCACGTCGGCGGCGTGGATGAACGGGCTCGCGGCGCGCAGGGCGGCCTCGTCCTCGGCCACGGTGACGCTGACGCCGAGCGACGTTGCGAGGCCGAGGTTGTGTGCACAGTCGGGGCTCGTACGGGAGGGGTTGGCGAGCAGGATGCAGGAGACGTCGGCGCCGAGGCCGGCGAGCACCCGGGCCACGACGAAGCCGTCACCGCCGTTGTTGCCGCCACCGCAGAGCACGGTCACGCGGCGCCCCGCGACGCCGCCCTCGAGCGCCCGGTCTATGCCGAACGAGATGCCGCGGCCGGCGTTCTCCATCAAGACCAGGGAGGGGATGCCGAGATCGTTGATGGCCCAGCTGTCGAGGGCGCGCATCTGCTCGGCGGTGCAGACGGGTTTCATGGCTCGCTCAGTCGCGGGGGGGCGGTCGGTGGGGCCGCCCGGGTGGACGTCTGGTGCAGACAGGAAGCAGGGCGTCGCTCAGTCGCGGGGAAAGTGGTCGAGGATCTGGCGCATCTCACGCACGGCCTGATCGATGCCCACGAGGACCGCACGCGAGATGACGCTGTGGCCGATGTTGAGCTCGCAGATCTCCTCGATGCCGCAGACGGCCTCCACGTTCGTGTAGTCGAGGCCGTGGCCGGCCGCCACGTGCAGGCCCAAGGCCGCGGCGGCCTCCGCAGCCTCCTGGAGGCGCTCGAGCTCCTCCTCGCGGGCCTCCTCGCTCGTCGCGTCGCAGTAGTCGCCGGTGTGGAGCTCGACGCCGATGAAGCCGGCCTGCTGCGAGGCCTTGACCTGCTCGGGGTCGGCGTCGATGAAGGCGACGGCGGGGACGCCGCCCTGGCGCAGCTGTGCGACGTAGAAGGTCAGGTACTCGAGCCCCGCCTTCACGTCGAGGCCGCCCTCGGTGGTGCGCTCCTCGCGCTTCTCGGGCACGAGGGAGACCTGGTCGGGGCGCAGCTCTTTGGCGATGCGCTGCATCTCGTCGGTGGCCGCCATCTCCAGGTTCAGGCGGGTCTGCACGGTCTCGCGAAGGATGCGTACGTCGCGATCCACGATGTGCCGCCGGTCTTCGCGGAGGTGAACCGTCACCTGATCGGCACCTGCGAGCTCGGCGAGCGCCGCGGCGGTCACCGGGTCCGGGTAGCGAGTGTCCCGCTGCTTGCGGATGGTGGCTACGTGGTCGACGTTCACGCCGAGCAGGATTCGGGGGGCGGGGATGGGCATGTGGTCCATTTCACTCACCTAGCTCGTGCTCCAAGACGGCGCAGAGATCGTTTACGAGCTCGTCGATGAGCGTTCGATCCGCACCTTCGATCATCACGCGGGCCTTGGGCTCGGTGCCCGAGTAGCGCACGTTGAGGCGGCCGTCCTTGCCGAGGCGCTCCTCGGCGGCGGCCATGGCCTTCTTGAGCGGCTCTACCTCCTCGATGGGTGGCTTGCCCGACACCCGCACGCTCCTGAGGACCTGCGGGTAGGGCTCGTAGAAGGACGCCAGCTTCGAGAGGGGCTGGCCGGTCTCGACCATCTGGGCGATGACCTGCAGGGCGGTGAGGGTGCCGTCGCCGGTGGTGCTGTGGCGGATGTAGACGATGTGCCCGCTCTGCTCGCCGCCGAGGCTGATGCCCTCGCTGCGCATGGTCTGCACGACGTAGCGGTCGCCCACGTCGCTGCGGAGCATGCCCACGCCGCGGGACTCGAGGGCTCGCTCGAGGCCGAGGTTGGTCATGACGGTGCCGACGACGCTGCATCCGTCGAGCTCGCCCCGGTCCTTGAGCCAGAGCGCGCTCATGCCGAGCACCTTGTCGCCGTCCACGAGGTTGCCGCGCTCGTCGACCATGATGCAGCGGTCGGCGTCACCGTCGAGGGCGACGCCCACGTCGGCTCCGGTCTCCACCACCTTTCGCTGGAGAGACTCGGGGTGGAGGGCGCCGCAGGCGCTGTTGATGTTTGTGCCGTTGGGCTCGGTGCCGAGCCGAAAGACGGTCGCGCCGAGCTCCTCCAAGGCCAGGGGAGCCACCTTGTAGGCAGCCCCGTTGGCGCAGTCGATGCACACCCTCAGGCCGTCAAGGGTGAGCTCCTTGGGCACGGTGCTCTTGAGGAAGACCACGTAGCGGCCGAGGGCGTCGGAGACCCACTTCGCCCTGCCGAGGGCCGCGTCGCGGGCGTCGAAGCGACGCGTCTCGGCCCGGGTCACCCAGCCGGCGATGCGATCTTCGATCTCGTCTTGGAGCTTGAAGCCGTCGTGCCCGAAGAACTTGATGCCGTTGTCCATGTAGGGGTTGTGGGAGGCGCTTATGACGACCCCGGCGGAGGCCCGCATGGAGAGCGTCATGAAGGCCACCGCGGGCGTCGGGACGGGCCCGAGCAAGGTGGCGCCCCCGCCCGCGGCGCAGATGCCCGCGGCCAGAGCGTGCTCGAAGGTGTAGCAGGAGACCCGGGTGTCCTTGCCGATGAGGATGCGCGGGTGCTCGCGGACCTCACGGAAGGCGTGTGCCACCGCCCGCCCGAGGGCGACGGCGGTCTCGACGGTCATCGGGTCCGTGTTGGCGACCCCTCGGACGCCGTCGGTCCCAAACAGCTTGGCGCGCATGAGAGCTCCTCGACCTATTGAGGCAGCAGCAATTACCGGATTACTCGGCGGGCCGCAGCCCCAGCTCGTCGACGTCGAAGCCCCCGGGGCTCCCGTTCGCGAAGTGGCTGAAGATGTGCACCTCGAGCAGCAGCACATTCGCCGGATCGCCGATGTTGAAGTGCTCCTCGAGCTCCTCGTGCAGCGCCACCTCGAGCTGCTGCCACTGGTCGGGCACCCAACGGAACGGCGGGTCACCGAGGCGGATGAAGCGCTCGTCCCTGGTGTCCGGCTGGGTGCTGTGAGCCCACAGGTAGTTGAGGCGGCGCTCGCGCGTGCCCTGCCTGAAGGTCAGGCGCAGGCCGGCGCTCCCGAACTGACCGCAGCAGTGCCCGGTCTGCGCGGGGCGGACCCAGAGCGAGAGGTCGACGCCGGCGCCGAGGGGCATGCAGGGGTGCAGGGTCAAGGCGCGGTCCTGCTCGGCCGGGAAGAGGACCTTGTCGAAGCGCGCGCCGTAGCGCCCGGTGTGGGCCGACTCGGCTGTGAGCTCCGGGGCCACGAAGGTGTCCACCTCACCCCTCTCGTCGGTGGAGGCGGCGCCCACGGGCACGGCCCAGCCGACGAAGCTCCCCGACTCGAAGCCGTCAGCGTAGGTGCGCTCCTGGTGCTCCACCGTCGGGCAGAGGTAGCCAGGCGGATCGCCGGTGGGCGCTCCCTCGCAGGTGTCACCCCAGCCGTCGCCGTCCTGATCCTCCTGGCCCGGGTTGAGCCGGAGCGGGCAGTTGTCGCTCTCGTCGGGCACGCTGTCGCCGTCGACGTCGCCGTCGCAGACGTCGCCCTCCCCGTCCCCGTCGAGGTCACGCTGGCCGTAGTTCGCGTGCTCGGGGCAGTTGTCGGTGGCGTCCGAGTAGGAGTCACCGTCCGCGTCCGGCGTGGTGGGGCGTTCGCGGCACTCGACCACGAAGCACTGGCGCCCCCCGGTGCAGCCGCCGGGGTGCATGCAGATGGCGCAGCGGCCGCGCGCGCCCTCGCAGGTCGGCCTCTCGGCCGGGCAGTGCGAGTCGCCGGTGCACTCCACGCAGCGGTGGTCCTTGAGATCGCAGCGCGGGCGCTCGGCCGGGCAGTGGTAGTCGGCCGCGCACTCGCCGCAGTGGAGAAGCTCGGGCAGGCAGAAGGGGCGCAGGGGCGGGCAGTCGGTGTCGCCGAGACACTGCACGCAGCGCCCGTCTTCGAGCTTGCAGGTGCCGGTGGGCGTGGTGCAGCCGGCGTCATCCCTGCACTGGACGCAGCTCCCACCGCCGGCAGGGCAGACCGGGTGGGTGGGCTCGGCGCAGTGGCCGTCCTCGAGGCACTGGCCGCAGGTGCCCTTCGCTTCGATGCAGTAGGGCTCGGCCTCGTCACCGCAGTCCTGGTCCTCGAGGCAGGCGACGCACCCGAAGCCCTCCTTGCAGAGGTGGCGGGGCGGCTCGCAGTCGCCGGCGTCGCGGCAGTCGGAGCAGGCGCCGGAGTCGACGTGACACCACGGCGTCTCCTCGGGGCAGTGCTCGTCGCCGGTGCAGGGCCCGCAGCGCCCCTCGTCGGCGTCGCAGACCGGGGCCTCGCGCGGGCAGTCGGCGGCCTCGAGGCAGGCGACGCAGCGGCCGGAGTCCGTGTCGCACATGGTGCCGGCCGAGGACGCGCTGCACTCGGCGTCCGTGCGGCAGCCGCGGCAGGCGTTGTTGATTGCGTCGCAGGCCGGCGTGGGGTTCTCACAGTCTCTTGCCGCGAGGCACTCCACGCAGCGCCAGCCGCCGGGGAGGCAGCGACCGGCTCCGTCGTCTGCGCAGTCACCGTCGTTCAGGCAGGCGACACAGTCCCCGGAGAGCTCGTTGCAGACCGGCACCGGCGCCGCGCAGTCGGTGTCGTCGAGGCAGCCGCCGCAGATGCCGCGGATCTCGTTGCAGCGCCCATCCTCGCAGTCGGAGTCCTCGAGACACGCAACGCAGCGCCTGCCCTCGAGGTGACAGGTCGGCCGCGAGGCGGGGCAGTGCTCGTCTCCGAGGCACTCGACGCAGCGTCCCGCGTCCTCGTCGCAGTGCGGAGTGTCCCCTTCGCAGCTCAGGAACGCTCCGCAGGTGGGCTCGAGGATCTCGCGGGCGTCGGGGAGATCGGCGCCGACGTCTTCCGGCTCGGCGCTCTCCCCCCCGCTGCCTCCGCCGCAGGCGAGCCCGACTACGAGCACCCCCCCGGCCAGCAGGGCGGTGCTCAGACGCATCGGCTTGCTCCTACGCGACCTAGTTGAAGGACTTCTCACCCTGGGTGAGGATCAGCCCGACGATGAGGCCCGCGGCCGCGGCGGCGCCGAGGCTGATCAGGGCCACCGTCTTTCCCGTGGAGGGCACGTCGACCTCGTAGCTCTTGAGCTGGTCGAGCATGAGGATGTAGTCGCGGTCCGGTGCCACGAGCTGGCTGGCCGTCATGTGGAAGTTGAAGGGCGTGATCGGGTAGCGGCGCCCGCCTTCGCTGCGCACGTAGAGCGGGGTGTCGCGGGTGACGCTCAAGGACTGGCCCTGGTTGGTCTCGACGACCTTCTGGTCGCCCTCCTCGATGCGCTGCAGCTCGGCGAAGTCGTCCTGCTTCAAGTTGTAGGTGTTGTAGCAGGCCACGTGGGCGAAGCTCAGCAAGACCAGGATGGTGGTCCAGCGACGGTGCATCTCGGACTCCGTGCGTGCGAAGGCGCGAGACGATACAGCAGCGGGGGCGGGGCGATCAAGGGCGCGCCTGATCGCCGGCGCGGCCCAGCGAAGCATTTGGGCACGAGCGCCACAAAGGGGTAGGCTCCGTACCTCGGACCATCGCGGAGTTGCGCATTGCCCGTGTCCCTATTGTGGAGGATGAGGCCGTCGCGCCTGGTCGGCGCCGGGGCGGCGATCCTCATGCTGCTCCTCCCCACCCTTGCCTTCGCCGGCGGCGGCGGTGGCGGCTCCTACCTGCCTCACGTCGCCTGGATCACACCCTTCGCGCTGATGCTGCTCTGCATCGCCATCTTGCCGCTGGTGGCCGAGCACGCGTGGGAGCCGAACCGAAACAAGCTCATCATCTCGCTGATCCTGGGCATCCCGGTCCTGGTGCTCTTCGCGATGAACGACCCGGTCGTGCTGATGCACACCGGCGCGGAGTACGTCTCCTTCATCCTGCTGCTCGCGGCCCTCTACGTGATCAGCGGGGGCATCCTCCTGACGGGAGACCTGCGCGCGACGCCGCTCAACAACGTGGGCATCCTGGCCCTCGGCTCGTTGCTGGCGTCGTTCATGGGGACGACGGGCGCGGCGATGCTCCTCATCCGCCCCATCCTGAAGAGCAACGAGGACCGCCAGTACAAGCGCCACACGGTCATCTTCTTCATCTTCCTGGTCTGCAACATCGGCGGCTGCCTGACACCGCTGGGAGACCCGCCGCTCTTCCTCGGCTACCTCAAGGGCGTGCCCTTCACCTGGACCTTCAGCCTGTGGCCCCAGTGGCTCGCGGTCTGCCTCGTTGTCCTCGCCGTCTACTTCGTCTGGGACAGCATCCTCTACGGCAAGGAGCCGGGCGAGCGCATGATCCTCGACCGCATGCACCGCAAGCCCATGCGCGTGCACGGCCTCGGCCTCAACGCGCCTCTGCTCGGCGGCGTCATCTGCGCGGTCGCCTTCTTGCACCACCAGTTCTTCCTCTTCGACCGCGAGCTGGTGATGATCCTCCTCGCGGCGGCCTCCATGCGCCTGACGCCCAAGCCCATCCGCCAGGGCAACCACTTCAACTTCCACCCAATAAACGAGGTGGCGGCCCTCTTCTTCGGCATCTTCCTGACCATGATGCCGGCCATCCAGCTCCTGAACCTGCGCGGCGGCGAGCTCGGCGTCACCTCGCCGACCCAGTTCTTCTGGTACACGGGCGTGCTCTCGAGCTTCCTGGACAACGCGCCCACCTACGTGACCTTCCTCTCCCTCGGCGACAACGTGAGCCACACCGTCGCCCCCTACATGAACGAGACATCCGAGTTCATCGCGCTCTCCGTGGAGCCCCTGAAGGGCGTGCACCCGCGCATCCTGACGGCCATCTCCCTCGGCGCGGTCTTCATGGGCGCCAACTCCTACATCGGCAACGCGCCGAACTTCATGGTCAAGTCCATCGCGGAGAGCCGCGACGTCCCCATGCCCTCTTTCGGCGGCTACCTGGTCTGGTCCGTCGCGGTGCTCGTCCCGATCTTCATCGGGGTCACCTTCGTCTTCATCAAGTGAGCCGCGAGTGAGCGGGGGGGCGGCTCGGAGGGCGGCGAGGGGCGCTGCCCTGCGCGCCGGCGTGCCTTCCGGCGATCCCCTCGCCCCGGGTCACCCCACAGACCCTGCAACCGACGCCGAGCGGGCCCGCGCCCTGGCTTTCGCCGAGGGCTACAACCTCGCCGGCGTCGCCTCGGCTGAGCCGGGGGCCGACCTCGACCGCCTGCACGAGGCCATCGCCCGAGGCCACGTGGGCAGCATGACCTACCTCTCCGAGAGAGCCGCGCAGCGGACCAACCCTCGAGCGCTCGCCCCGTGGGCCCGCTCGGTCCTCGTGGCCGGCCTCTTCTACGAGACCCCCCTGCCCCACACCGCAGACGCCCTCGCCGAAGCCCACGCCCACGGCGCGGACCCCGTCTGGATCAGCCGCTACGCCTGGGGCCGCGACTACCACAACCTGCTCTGGCGAATGAACCGCCGCCTGGTCCGCCGCCTCAAGGGTGCCTTCGGAGCCGACCGCCGTCTCCTGCAATACGCCGACACCGGCCCCGTCATGGAGAAGGCCCTCGGCGCCCGCGCCGGCCTCGGCTGGATCGGGAAGAACACCCAGCTCACAAACCCCCTCGCCGGCTCCTTCTTCTTCCTCGGCGTGGTGCTCACCGACCTCGACCTCGAGCCGTCGACACCGCTCCCGGACCGATGCGGCGCCTGCACCGAGTGCCTCGACGCCTGCCCGACCGCCGCCTTCCCCGAGCCCTACGTGCTCGACGCGAGACGCTGCATCTCCTACCGCACCGTCGAGAGCCGCGAGCCCAAGCTCCCCGAGGACCTCGCCACGGGCCTCGCGCCGCACCTCTTCGGCTGCGATCTCTGCCAGGACGCCTGCCCCTACAACGCCAAGAGCCCCATGAGCGTGCTCGAGGCCTTCCGCCCGAGGGACCCGGGCCTCGCGCCCGAGCGGCGAGGTGTGCTGGAGCTGCTCGCGGACCCGGAGCAGGCAGCCGAACGCCTTCAAGGCTCGCCGATGAGGCGCGCGGGGGCGGACGGGCTGCGGCGGGTGCTGGGGTGGCACGGTGAGGACCCGCGGTAGCGGGCACCGGCCCTACTGGAAGCGCGGGTCCTTCGGTCCCTCCGTGCGCTGCACCTCCACGGAGTGCTGCTCGAGGTAGGGGACGCCGTTCTGTCCGCCGAAGCCGCCGTCGACCACCACGACCCGCGTGATGCCCGCGTGGTGGATGAGCTTCGCGCACATCAAGCAGGGCTCTCCGGTCACTATGAGCCACGCGCCCTTGGTCGCCACGCCGTTGGCCGCGGCGTTGCAGATGACGTTCATCTCGGCGTGGTGGCAGCCGATCTCGACGCGGGTGCCGCTCTCGATCTTCAGGTCGTCGCGCAGGCAGGTGTCGCCGCCGCAGAGATCTCCTCCACCGCGCGGGCCGCCGTTGTAGCCGTCCATGAGCACCACGTTGCGATCCGGGTCGAGCAGCAGGGCGCCGAACTTGGCGCGCGGACAGTTGGAGGCCTTCGCGAGGGCGAGGCACTGCTCGATGCGGATGCGGAGGTGCTTTTCTTTCATGAGCTGCTAGCCGTTAGCCGTTGGCCGTTGGCCGTCTTGGCCACGCGGGGTGCCCCGCATCCGCGTCCCCGGGCGGATCGCCATGGGCCCATCTAGCACATCGCGCGGAGGCGGCCATCTGCGCTACTCTCCCGCGCCATGAAGCTACCCACGCGCTCCGAAACCTTCGCCAAGGCGAAAGCGGACGGCCTCCGCATAGCGGCCGTCTTCCCCTACCACTACCCGCGCGAGCTGCTCCGAGCCTGCGGCTTCCTGCCGGTGGAGGTCTGGGGTCCGCCGGGGGCGGACCCTACGGACGGCAACGCCCACCTCCAGAGCTACACCTGCGCCATCGTGCGCAACGGGCTCTCCTTCCTGATGCAGGGCAAGCTGGACCTGGCCGAGGCCGTGCTGGTGCCCCACACCTGCGACGCCCTCCAGGGTCTGGCTTCCGTCTGCAAGGACTTCGTGGAGACGAAGCAGCCGGTGCTCACCTTTCAGCTGCCGCGCGGCGGGCACACCGCGGACCTGACCTACCTGGTGGCCGAGCTCAAGCGCCTCGCGGTCGAGCTCCGCGCCGTCTCCGGGGTGGAGCTGAGCGACGCCGGGCTGCGAGCCGCCGTCGAGGTCGAGCAGGAGGCGGACCGCGAGCTCGCCGCCCTCGCCACGAACCGGAGCGGCGTAGCCCTCTCCGACAAGGACTTCTATGCCCTGCTGCGCTCCCGCGAGTACCTGGCCGCCGAGACCTTCACGGAGCTGGCCGGCGGGGCGCCGAAGGCAGAGGAGGAAGAGGCGGACGGAGGCACTCCGCTCATGATCTCGGGCATCGTGCCCGAGCCCATGGAGGTCTTCGACCACGTGGGCGAAGCGGGAGGCAGGATCGTCGCTGACGACCTCGCCTGCTGCAGCCGCCGCCTCTACCCGAGCGACGAGCCACCCGACGAGGGCATGGATCCCTTCGAGCACATCGCCCGCCGCCTGCTCGGAGCGCCGCCCGACCCCACCCGGGGCTCGCCCATCGCCGAGCGCGCCCGTTTCCTCGCCGATCGTCTGGAGCGCAGCGGCGCCAAGGGCCTGCTGGTCTACGACCTGAAGTTCTGCGAGCCCGAGCTCTTCGACCTGCCCATGCTGCGCCGCCACCTCCAGGAGCGCGGCTTCCCCATGCTGCACGTCGAGATGGACCTCGAGAAGAGCCTCGCGCAGCAGACCGTGACCCGCATCCAGGCCTTCGTGGAGACGATCTCATGAAGAACGCACGCGCGACCCTGAAGCACGCCCTGGCCTACGGCGTGGGCGGCAAGGCCCTGCTCCACGTGCAGCGCCTGCGCGACGAGCGGGCCCTGCGAGCGCTCAAGCCCCGCCCGGACGACCCCCGAAACCCCCTGCTCGTGTCGACCGCGAGGATGAAGGAGCTGATGAGCAGGCACTACCTCGAGGGGCGCTTCGCCAACGGCGTGCGCCCGGTCGCCTGGGTCACCTCGGGCGCGCCGGTCGAGGTGCTGCAGGCGCTGGGCTTCTTCCTGATCTACCCGGAGAACCACGCCGCCCTGTGCGGCGCGCGGCGCGAGGCCGAGTCCCTCTGCGTGGAGGCCGAGAACGAGGGCTTCAGCCGCGACCTCTGCTCCTACGCCCGCACGGACATCGGCGCCGCCCTCTCGGGTCGCACCCCCATGGGCCGCCTGCCCAAGCCCGACCTCCTGCTCTGCTGCACGAACATCTGCCAGACGGTCCTCTACTGGTACCGCGTGCTCGCCGAGCACTTCGGCTGCCCCCTCTACGTCGTCGACACGCCCTTCCTCTACGAGGACGCCAGAGAGCACCAGGTCGACTACGTGCAGGCCCAGCTCGAGGGCATGATCCCGGTCGCCGAGCGCGTCGCGGGGCGAACCCTGAGCCCGGGCATGCTCGAGGACGTCGCGCGCCGCGGCAAGGAGGCCTGCGATCTCTGGCTCGAGGTCCTCGAGCGCTGCCGCCACAAGCCGAGCCCCATGACCGCCTTCGACCAGTTCATCCTGATGGGCCCCATCGTGGACCTGCGCGGAGAGCCCGAGACCCTCGCCCTCTACCGGAACCTGCTGAAGGAGCTCGACGGGCGAATCGAGAAGGGCATCGGGGCCATCAAGGAAGAGAAGAAGCGGGTGCTCTGGGACAACCTCCCCATCTGGTACCGCATCGGCAAGCTCTCCAAGTCCCTCGGCGAGCGCGGGGTGAACGTCGTGGCCTCGACCTACACCCGCGCCTGGGGCGAGCTCGCCCCCTACATCGACCCCGACGACCCCCTGCGCAGCGGGGCGAAGGTCTACATCCACGCGATCCTGAACCGCTCCACGGGCCACAAGCTTCGCACCATGCGCCAGCTCGTCGAGGACTACTCGCTGGACGGCGCCATCCTCCACTCGGACCGCTCCTGCAAGCCCTACTCGGTGGGGCAGATGGACCAGCGCGACCGCCTGGTCAAGGAGCTCGGCGTGCCCGCGCTGCTGCTCGAAGCCGACCACAGCGACCCCCGCACCTGGTCCGACGAGCAGGCCAACGCCAGGCTCGACGCCTTCGTGGAGATGATGGGGGCCTGAGCGCCCTACTCTTCGTCACAGACCACGAGCGAGCTCTCCGCGAGGTCAACGAAGACCCGCCTCCTGGTGAGCCAGGTCGCGCCCACCGCGTCCCAGGTAGGGAACTTCACCGGCACGTCCGCCTCGCAGGCCGCGCCGAGGCAGTAGCTCCTCAACGTCGAGGTGAAGGCCTGGTCGTCACGGCACCCCTCGATGTCGCAGAACGACGCCGCGGCGAGGTCTTCGGCGAGCTCGTCTTCGAGGCGCTCTGAAGCCTCCGGCCCGAGCATGGTCCAGCTCGCGCCGGTGTCGAGCAGCACGGGCTCCAGTTCCACGCCGGCCGCGCGCACCGGCAGGAAGGGGCGGCCGTGCTCGCCGCGACAAGGCGCCAGACCCACCCCCAGCTTCCCCCGCTGCCCCCGGTCCCGCGCCCCCTGCATGCCGCCCCGCAGGTCCACGCCCACGACCCCGGCGAGCTTGCCCGGCTCGGCGCTCGAGAAGTTGGTGTTGCGAGCCCATATCCGAAAGGCAGAGAAGCACATCTCTCCGAGGCAGAGATCGTCCAGCCAGACCCCGTCACCGTCCGCGACGCCGAGGAGCTCGGCCGAGATCACCGTGGCGGCGGCGCCGGTGTCCAGGAGGAGCAACGACGAGCGCCCACTCACGCGACCTTCGACCCAGGGCGTCCCGTCTCCGGAGAGCACCTCGAGGTCGGCGCGCTCCGGACCGCAGAGCCAGATGCCGTTGCCGACCGAAACCGCGCAGGGCTCGCCGCACGCGACAAGGGCGGCGCAGGCCAGGAGGAGGGGAGCGCGCATCGGTGGCTATATAGCACGCGCATCGCACGCGCCGGAGCGCAGAAACGACGCGCTGCGGCAGGCGGATCTGCGTCCCGCCGGCGCCTTGACGTGTCGGACACCCCTGCTATCGTCCCCGGCGTAGCAATCAGCATTCCGGCCGAAACGTCGACTGACTCACGTGAAACGCAGTGTTGCGGCCGGACATGTCAACCGAGGGATGAAATGAGCGACATCAAGGCAAATGTCGGCACGAAGATCGACGAGGCGGACGTGCAGCAGGACCAGGTCCAGGACCTGAAGGCTCTCCCCAAGGC
>CAZQPP010000069.1:13852-22436 GCA_964594295.1 uncultured Myxococcales bacterium
ACGACGTCGAGGGGCAGGCTCTCGTGCGGGTCCTGCAGATCTGCCCCTGGTGCGGCGCTGCGGGCTGGGGCTGGGAAGACACCAGGGTCTACAAGATCTTCCGCTGTCACAACTGCGGGAACCCGTTCCGCGCCTAGAGACGCCGTCGGCCTTCCGCCGGCAGGTTCAAAGCCCCCGCCAAACAAGGACGGGGTTTGCCACCGGCCGGCTCGGGTTCGTCCGGGACGGACCCGAGCCCGTCGCCAGGCAGGTGTGTTTCGGGGACGTAGCGACAAAGGCCGTTCTCGGGAGGATCGGGTATGGAGAAGGCAGGAGGAGGAGCGCTCCCCGGCGACACCGGGACCAAGAAGGAGCCCGCTGCGACGACGGCCGCTCCGCCGGATGGGCGGCCTTTCGAGTACCGCGCGCTCTACAAGTGGGGCGGATACATCATCGGCCTGGCGCCGATCGTGTACGCCGTGAGCGTTGTGGTACAGCTGCTGCAGCTGCTGCTGCTCCAGGTCGAGATGAAGGTAATAGAGGGGGTGGTGGGGCTGCTGTCGGACACGCCGGCCACGGGCGTCGCGGCGGTCATCATTCCCGAGAGCAAGATGGCGGGAGCCACCCTCATCCTAGTGGTCGGTGTTGCGGCGATCGCCGCGTCGCTCCTGTGCAAGCTCGCCGTCGGCGTGGCGGACAACCGCATGGGCCGGCGGCTGCAGCAGGCGTTGCACGACAAGCTGCTCACCCTCGGGCCCAACTACCACACCACCCACGACGTGGGGAACACCACCCAGACCGTCACCCAGTTCTCGTCGACGGCCCAGCAGATGCTCGTGGAGGTGTACTCGACACCCATCGTCCAGGGCGCGGCCTTCGTGTCCGCGGTTCTGTTGTTGTTCGACTCGCTAAGCAAGCTCGACCAGCTGCCCATGCTCCTGAGCGTGGGGCTGCTGGCCACGCTCATAGTGTTCCCCCTCGTGGGTATCCGCCTGGCGTCCACGCTGCGCAGCGCCTTCGTCCAGGTCAGAGACAGCAGAATTGCGATGATGAACGAGCTGATGAACTCGCTCTCGGCTCCGCTCGAGGTCCAGGTGATGGACGCCGCGCCCCAGCGGCAGAGGGCGTTCTCGGTTCGGCTCAAGGAGTACTTCCGCAACCAGCTGACAGCGGCGTTCAAGAACGACCTGGTCAACGAGTTCCAGGGCAGCGTCGTCGCCGTGCTGCGGGTGATGTTCATCTTCGCCGCGGCGTACAGCGCCACCGTCGACCCGGAAAACAGCACCGCGGCCGTGGTGCCCATCGTCGGCTTCATAACGCTCATCCCGCTGGCGGTCGCGCCGCTGCGCCAGCTCGTGGCATTCGTGACGGGGATGCACACCAGCTGGCCGTACATCGAGAGCGCGATCGACCTCCTCGAGCAGGAGCCGGAGACGCCGGAACGCGCCGGCGCGACACCGCTGGTCCCGAAGGCGGGCGAGGTGGAGCTGCGGGACGTCACATTCCGATACGCACCCGGCGGACTTCCGATCCTGGACGGCCTGAGCCACACCTTCGAGGCGGGCAGTATCTCCGCTATCGTCGCGGCTTCAGGGGGCGGCAAGTCCACGGTGCTGAACCAAGTGGCTCGCCTGTGGGATCCGCAGGGCGGGCAGGTGCTGGTGGACGGGCAGGATGTCGCCGCGCTGACCTTGAGCAGCCTCCGGCAGCACGTGGTCAAGGTCTCGCAGTTCCCGCTGTTCATAGCCGCGTCCATCCGCGAGAACTGCCGGCTGGCCAAGGCGGACGCCACTGACGCCCAGATCGAGGATGCTTGCCGCAAGGTAGGCCTCTGGGAAGCGCTGACGGATGCCGCCGGGCAGGGCAACAACGCCTGCGACTACATGCTGCCGCGCAACCCGGAGGACGCTCTTTCCGGTGGGCAGCTCCGCCGCCTGGCCATGGCCCGGGCGCTGCTGAGGTCGCCGTCGGTCCTGTTGCTGGACGAGCCGACGACGGGCTTGGATGCGCTGGCACGACAGCGCTTGGCCACCCTCGTCAAGGAGAGGTTCACGGGCTTGACGGTGCTCCTGGTCGACCACGACATGGAGTTCGTGGCTGCGGTCTGTGATGAGATCTGCTGCCTCGAGTCGGGACGCTTCACGCTCGTGGGCTCGCCCGCCGAGCTGGAGAAGCAGCCCTGCCTCTTCAAGGAGCTGTGGGACGCCAGCCGCGCCGAGGACAAGGAGTCGGAGTCCGCCGACTGAAGAGGCTTCACCCCAGGCTGGATAGAGCTGAGCGCACATGACGACACATCCACTCGAGGCGATGTTGGGGATCGCACCGGCGAGCGCCGAGGCGGCGGCGATCTCACAGCTGATGGAGCTGGCTCGCGTCCACGTGGGCGGGGACGAAGGCTCGCTGCTGGTGTTGGACGACGACGCCAACGAGCTCGTCTTCGCCGCCACGGCCGGTCACCCTCTCGGGGGCGAGGGGCTGCTCGGATCACGCGTCCCGCTGGCCGGGAGCCTCAGCGGCCTGGCCTTCCTGGCGCGTGAGGTCCAGATCGGGGCCCCCGTGTTCGAGGATGAGGCGCACACCCGCCGCGTCGACGACGGAGGAGCGCCGAGCGCAGTCATCGCCGCCCCCGTCCACGTGGCTGGGGAGCCCGTGGGCGTGCTCACCGCCGTGTGCTTCGAGCCGGGCCGGAGCTTCGACGGGGTGGCCGGCACGTTCTACGGAAGGGTCGCCGCCATCGTCGGAGTGATCGTGGACCGCGGCCAGCGCATAGCGGCTGCGCGAGGCATGGATCTGCCCTGGGACGGCCTGTCGGGCACCGCGCCGCGGGAGATGGAGCTGGTCGAGGCCGTCAACGCCCTGACCCGTGGTGACGCCGCGCGGCTCGACCGGACGATCGAGCTCGTCCGCGCCGCCACCACCCTGAGCCGAGGTTGAGGATGCTGCTCCGGAGCATTCTCTCCACCAGCCTCGAGGAGCTGCCGGGCCTGGCTCACGAGCCGGTCGAGGTGGCGGTGGTCGACAGCGGCGTGGACGCGACTCACCCCGACCTGGCAGGGCGTGTCGCGGAGGCCTTCGCCGTCGAGGTGGTCGACGGGAAGCCGGAGCTGGTCGAGACGGACGCCTCGGAGAACAACGACCTCTTCGGCCACGGGACGGCAGTCGCGGGGGTGGTAGCGAGCGTGGCTCCCAACGCCCGGATCATCGACATCCGCGTGCTCGGAACCCAGAACTCCGGCTCGGCAGAGGCGCTCATCGCCGGGTTCCAGCTCGCGGTGCGGCGACGCACCAGGATCATCAACATGAGCCTCGCCGCGAAGGCACGCTTCTCGGACAGCCTCTCCAAGGAATGTGAGAAGGCCTACCTGCACAACCTGCTTGTCGTCGCCGCGCGCCGCAACGTGCCCTTCGGAGACCAGGGATTGCCGGCCGAGCTCTCGTCGACGGTGTCGGTAGACAGGATGGAGGCGGCCGTCCCACTGTATTACAGGTACCGGCCCGGCGATCTCATCGAGTTCAGCGCCCGCGGTGACTCCGTCACGGTCCCCGCGGCCGGGGGCGGATACACGACTATGACGGGCTCCAGCTTCGCCACTCCGGCCATATCCGGGATCTGCGCGCTGCTGGTGGGTGCGTACCCGCAGGTACGGCCTTTCGAGGTCAAGGCGGTGCTCAAGGCATTCGCCGCCGACGAGCCCTAGCGCGTCCCCGGAGAGAGGATCATGGATAGCAACCCACTGATGTCGCTGCTGGGCTACTCGGTCGAGGGTGACAACGGAGACGTGCTGCGGGTGTTGCTCGGTCTGGCTGCCGAGCTGGTGGCGGGAGAGGGGGGCGCCCTGCTGGTCCGAAACCCGGCCGACGGGGAGCTGATCGTGGCCGTGGTCGCGGGCACCGCCAACCCCGAGTCACTCGCCGGCACCTCGCTGAGCCCTGGAGACAGCCTGGTGGGGAGGGTCGTGACGACGGGTCAAGCTCGACTCGGGACGGCGGCCGGCGGGGACCTGCTCGGTCGGGCTGCGCAGGGAGGCTCGGCGAAGAACATGGTCGCGGCGCCGATGCTCCACGAAGACGAGGTCCTGGGAGTCATCACAGCCTGGCGCTCGGCCTCGGGACAGCCCTTCGACGCCGCCCAGACCCACACCTTCGCGACCATGGCGTCGGTTGCGGCCGTCATCGTAGGAAGCGGCCGGCGGCTGGCGGACGCGGAGGGCGAGGCCCCGGACCTCCGGTGGGATGGAGAAGCCGGCGTGGCCGAGAAGGAGCTGGCGCTCGTCGAGCTGATCGCGGAGCTGACCCGCGCTGATCCCGACCGGCTGGCAGCGACCACAGACCTCATCCGCGCTGCCGCGGCCCTGTCCGACGAGTAACCGCGGCCCTGTCCGACGAGTAAAGGGGTGTTTCGCTCGCGAAACGCCTGCCCGGCCAGGTTTCCCGTCCGGCCGCGTTCCCCGCCGCCTGCCCACGATGACCGAGAAGCCCCTCCGTGACGAGCTCCGCCTCGGCGGCTCACGTGGGGATTTCCGCCTCGGCGGCCACGTACCGCACGGCCGCCACTTTGCCGATCCCCTTCAACTCCAGCTCGTTGGGAGCGCCATTCGCCTGTCCGCTGAGCTCGGCCGTGTCCCCGGCGCACATCACCTCGCCGGGCTCCGCCTGGCCCTGCAGCCGGGCCGCCAGGTTGGTGGCGCGGCCGATCGCCAGGTACTCCTGCTTGTACTGGCTGCCCAGCAGCCCGAAGACCACCGGCCCGGACGCCACCCCCGCGCGCAGGTCGAGCCGCCACTTCGCCCCCAGCGCTTCGCGGACCGCGCTCGCCTGCCCCGCGGTGCGTACGAGCTCTAGCGCAAACTCGAGGCCTCGGCGCTGGTGATCCGGCCCCTGGCAGGCCGCGAGCAGGCCGTCGCCGAGGTGCTGCACCGGGCGCACCTGGCAACGGGTCATGACGGGCACGGCCAGCTCGAACAAGCTTCGCACGGTGGCCATGATCTCATCGGGTGGCAGCGCCTCCGAACGCTTGGAGAAGCCGACCAGATCGGCAAACACGATGGTGGCCTCCTCCGTGGTCGTCCGCCCCACCTCCTCCATCGACCGGCCCGAGAAACGCTCCACGACACGTCGGGCGAAGGCCTCCGGCGCCAGCTGCCCGAAGACATCGTCGACCTGCTGCATCCACAGGCGGTTGTTGGAGCGCGTGGCGAGCTCCAGGGCCGAGTCCAGGTGGCGGGTCGCAGACTCCTCGTCGCCGTCCTCGCTCGCCAGGCGCGCCACATAGAGAAGCGACAGAAACGTGCCCTGGGCGATCATGCCGCGGGCCTGTGCGTCGGGCGGAGAGTCGAGCGTGTCGAGCTGCTCGCCGAGGAGGCGCGCTCGCCAGTAGCGCAGCAGCTCGTGCTGTGCGTCCAGCCCAAACTCCGGCGCCGCCCGATCGAGCCAGCGACAGGTCTCGTCCCGGGCCTCCTCTCCTCCGAGGCGGCCGGCCGCCCGCGCGAGCGCGACGCACGCGTGCCCCTTCAGGTAGTGGCGCTCGTCGCTCAAACGCGCCAGGTCCTCTCGAAGGTCCGCGGCGGTGGCGGCGCCCTCCTCGACCCGCCCCGAATCGAGCCGAGCCTGCACCAGCAGTGTCCGCAGCCGCATCCGAGACCTCGCGTCCTCGTCCCTGCAGGCTTCCAACCCCTCCAGGACCGCCTGCTCCGCCGCCTCGGGGTTGCCCAGCTCGAGATCCAACAGCCCGAGGTTGCCCGCGGTGATGGCGAGGCCCAGTCGATCACCGAGCTGGCGCTTCAGGTCGGCCACCCCCTGGAGCGTGCGCCTCGCCTCGTGCCAGGCTCCCTGGCCGATGAACATCTGTCCGACCCCATCCAACACCCAGACCCGCCCCAGGCCGGGCTCCATGAGCCCAAGAGCGTGAAGCAACGCTCGCCCCGCATCGGACATGCGCTCCGTACGAAGACAGGCCACTCCGAACAGGTGCCAGGCCCTGGCTGCCGTCTCGGGCAGCTCCGCGGGAATGCCGGCAGCCAGCCTCTCGAGGGAGTCGAGGAGGCCTGGGAGCGCTGGACCCGCTCGCCGCACCGCAAGCCGCTGCTCGACTATGGTGCGCGCTCGCTCCCAGGCGCGCCCAGGCGGCTGCCGGGAGGACGACTGGAGCGCCGCCTCGGCCTCCGCCAAGCGGAAGGAGAGCTCGAGCAAGGCGGCACGGGCCAACGCGAGCACCCACTCGGAGGCCCCGCACAGCTCGGTCTCCAGGTACTCGGCCCACAGCTCCTGCCGCAACAGGGAGGCCCGCTCCACGACCCCCCAGAAGAGCTCGACCCCTTGCTCGTCGTTCCACCTGCGACTCATGGCTCCGCACCTCGTGCCTGCGAGGCTGTCGTTCGGCCGGCGACGATAGCAGCTTCTACGCAGGACCGTTGGGCATGACCGCGGGGCGGCTGCCTGCAATCGTCGAGGATGCGTCACGCATGACGACGACGTGCTCATTCCTCCACGTGGAATCGGCAATGCGCCACGGCCCAGTCGGCCGCGTGGAGATGAGCCAGCGCCTCCAGCAGTCTCTCAAACTGGAGCTCGCAAAGCTCCGTGCAGAGCACATCGGCGGCATGTGGAGTCCAGCCGAGCGAAAGTGGGCTTTCGGTCACTATCGCCGTCAGCTGCTCGTCGCCCGGTCGCCCGGACAGAACCAGAGAATCCAGCGGCGCCCCCGGGTCAGGAAGACGCTGCACGCCGGGGTGGAGTCGACCCGCGGCCAGGTTGCTGGGGCACAGCGCCCACGCCCTTCCAGAGGTGCCGAAGTCGATCAGGGTGAGGTGGCCGCCGGCGCGAACCTCGACTTCCAAGACGATTCGATCGCCAATTCGAAAGACGGCGTCCCGGGCCGCACCGAGATCGCGAGTTCCCGCCGCAATTCGGGGAGACACGGTGGGACGCCATCGATCGCAGACAGACGAAGAGAGCCCCTTCACGCGCCTCCGGGCCGTTCCCCCCCCAAGGCTATGGGCAGCGCCAGCGTCCGATACGGCTCGCTGGTTTCTGAGCCGAAGATGATGATCGAGCACCCCCAACCCAGCAGGCAGCGAACACAAGGTCTCGGAGCCGAGCCAGTCAGCGATTCGGTCCCGCCCGACCACGAGCCGGGCGACATCTGCGTAGTCCGCCGCAGCGAACGGACGTGCCGTGCCGTGACAAGCGGGGTTGCGATAGACGGTTCGGACCCGATCCAGCGCCTGCTCCAACTGCCGGTTCGAAACCAGGTCCGGGTACTCTGGGGAGAAGGTGTCGGCCAGGAACTTGAGAAGGGAGAGGTTCCCCTGGCCCAACCCCCAACGCATGGCTCTCAGTATCTGCCCCACCAGCCCCATCGTGGCCTTCAGCCTGCCCGACTCCCACGCGGCCAGGGCGCTCGTCTTGTAGGTCTTTCGACGTTGGAGCAGCGCGTCAATCAGATGGCCCGCGTGTTGCCGAGCGGGCTCAGCGACCAAGCGGACGAGCTCGCGTTCGGCCAGCAACGTCGTCAGGAACACCGGCACCAGGTAGTCGTCCTGGTGGTGCAGGCGCTCCTCCTGGCTCGACAGCTGCGCCACGAGTCGGGCTCCTTCCGGGGACAGGCGCGATGCGAGCCCCGAATATGCCGGCGGCTCACCCCGCGGGCTCGGGACGCCACGCAGCCCCGGGCTGGGAAGCTCTCCACCAACGAGCGCCAACTCCTGTTGGAGATCCTCAACGGTCATTCCCTCGTCGTAGCGCCGCCCGCCATCACTCATCGCCAACCTCGTCTGCAGGCCGGCGACGGAAGAAGCCCTCGACGCTCCCGCCGACGCCGACGAGTTGAAATGGAGCCCACAGCCCGGGCGACAACTCGGGATCCTCCTCGAGCAGCTCTCGCTGCGTCAACGCAATGGCATCGACGACGTCCGAGTTGCGCGCATGTCGGTAGAACACCTTCATCCACCGCATCGTGGCAGTATCCGAGACCGGCCACAACGCAGACAACACACCACTGGCGCCCGAGTAGAGAGCGGCGCGCACGAGGCCGTGGCGCTCATTCCCTATCGTGTCCGCCGCGCGGGCGCTCTGGCAGGCGCTGAGCACCAGGAGCGAAGCAGCGGTTCGGGCCCGAAACAGGTCGCGCCCGGTCAGGCGCTCTGGCGCTCCGTCGCGGGGGGCCAGGCTGAGGAAGGACTCGGCTGCCTCCTCCGCCACGAAGACCGCGTGACATGCGCAATGAAGCAGTCCAATCGAAGGGAGGCGCCGCTTGATCGCAGCGAGCGTCGCGTCCGCGCCGAGCAGCAGCGTAGGAGACGCGAGCTGAGCCGCGAGATAGCGTGCCTCGTTGGCGGCCGATGGGAGAGTGCCGTCCGGATCGCCGACAAGGAGAGCCGAGTGGCGCGAGCGCCTCCCGGCGTCACGCTGGGCGAGCAAGCGGTCGAGTCCGATGGTGACCCCTACCCGGAACCTGTAGATCTCGGCCAGATAGCGAGCACCGTCGTGAAACGCAGCGGGTGGGATGTTCACCAGCCCCGCGTCTGGAATCCACGTCACTCGGGAGTTCTGGGCCAAATGGGCACGAACTGGTGCCACGAGCCCTTCAAAGAGCGCGCGCGCCGAC